>JBBQQN010000090.1:0-13121 GCA_038215845.1 Flavobacteriales bacterium
GTAGATAACTACTTTAGATTTTTGAATTAACATTTACTATTCCCGAATGCGATTCCAAAACAAGTGCGGAATGACTTTCTATTTTACTCCAGTACTCCCAAAACCACCTTCTCCCCGAGAAGTTTCTCCCAGTTCATCAACCTCTTCCCAATCGGCGCGTTCATGTTTTGCGATAACCAATTGCGCAATGCGTTCGCCGTGCTCAATAGTGAAATCTTCGTTAGAAAGGTTTACCAAAATTACCCCAATTTCACCGCGATAATCGGCATCGATTGTTCCGGGGGAATTTAAAACTGTAATTCCTTTTTTTGCTGCAAGGCCACTGCGTGGGCGCACTTGGGCTTCGTAACCGATTGGTAATTCAATAAAAAGTCCGGTTTTTACAATAGCGCGCTGCAAAGGCTTTAAAGTTGAAGGAGCATCAACGCTGGCACGTAGGTCCATTCCGGCTGAGGCAATGGTTTCGTAAGATGGTAAAGGGTGATTGGATTTGTTGATTATTTTAATTTTCATTGGTTATTTTCTAACAATTTTTAAAAACTCATTTTTTTCCGAGTAGAACAAAACGGCCGTAAACGCTATTAACAACGCAGTTCCTATCCAAATATTTCCGTTGAAAGCGTAAAAGGAAATCGCCGAAAAGCCTATGGACAACAGCAAATAACCGCTTATTTTTTTCAGATCGTATGGCACGTCGTAATATTTACGGCCGTAAAGGTACGAAAGCACCATCATACTGCCATAGGCAGCGAGTGTTGCAATTGCTGAACCCATATAACCTATATACGGAATCAGTAAATAATTGAGAACAAGTGTAACCCCTGCGGCAAAAACCGAAATATAAGCCCCGTATTTTGTGCGGTCCGTTACCTTGTACCATACTGAAAGGTTGTGGTAAATACCCAAAAATAAATTTGCCAAAAGAATTAAGGGAACAATATTCAAAGCTTCCCAGTATTGACTATTTGGGATTAAAATTCTTTTGAAAACATCTATGTAAACAACTACCACCAATAATATTAAACAGCCAAAAAGGGTGAAATATTTAGTGATGGTGGCGTAAGTATTTTTTGCGTTGCTGTGCTCGGAATGATTGAAAAAGAACGGCTCGATTCCCAATCTGAAAGCCATTACAAAAAGCGTCATAAACATTCCCAGTTTATAGCAGGCCGAATAAAGCCCAACCTGTACTTCCGCAATATTTTCGGGGAGGAGATATTTCAGAAGAATCCTGTCAAAAGCTTCATTTATACTAAAAGCGATACCGGCAATAAGTACCGGAAAAGCGTATTTCATCATCTGTTTCCAAATGGTTTTGTTGAAACCGAAACCAATTTTCACATATAGCGAAAGCAAGACAAGAAGCGTTACGGCACTTGCAATCAAATTCGCGATAAAAACGTAGGCCACTTTGTTTTCTGGAAACCAAAGCGTATTCCAAAAATTACCTGAAACCGCCAGTTTTGGAAGCCATAAAAAGAAAAACAAATTAAACGCAAGATTGATAACTACGTTGAAAATTTTGATGACAGCGTAGCGCATCGGTTTTTCATTGGCACGAAACCAGACAAACGGCAAAACCACCAAAGCATCCAAGGCAAGAATTAGTAAACCATAGGTTACGTATTCAGGTTTGAAATCGGAAACCCCCGCTATAAAATCGGTGAAAAGTAACGTAATTCCCAAAAAAATAAGCGTAGAAACAGTAAGCGAAGTGAGCGTTGTGGACTGCACGATTTTTTGCTGCGAAACATCTTTGGTGATGAATCTAAAAAATGCCGTTTCCATTCCGTAGGAAAGCAGGACGTTTCCTAAAATAAGAAAAGCCATTACCGTAGAATAAATACCATATTCCTCTGGCAATAAAACCTTCACATAAAGCGGTACAAGAATAACGGACAAAACCCGCGGCAGCACCGTGGCCAGCCCATAAATAAAAGTCTGTTTAAAAAGTTTTTTAAAAACGCTCAATGCGGTGCAGGTTTATGAAGCAAAAGTATTGAAAATAATGGGGAATGAATTAATTAAGATTATGGATATCAATGAAAAAGTTTGCCAATTTCTTCGGGGATTTTTGTTGGCCGAAATGTGCTCCCGTCCAAAAAACACCATAGCGTTGTGGCTTCAACGATGATTTTGCCATCCGCGGGGCGGATAATTTTGTAGTGCCGTTCACTTTTTACGCCCTCATAGGAAGTTATCCACGTTTGGGTTTCGAGTTCTTCGCCTAAAAAGGAAGGGTTTTTATAGGAAATGAAATGGTTTAAAACTACCCAAACATATTGTTCGCGTTGTTCTTCCGAAGTTTTTGAAATCCAATGCGCTTCCGCGGCATCCAAGCACCATTGCAAATAGGTAACATTATTTACATGGTTTAATGCATCTATAGCTGAAGCGGGTACAATAAAACGATGTTTGAAGGTTTCAAAACTCAAAATCCTAAAATTAATTTGGCAATGGTGAAATAAATAAGAATACCGCAAATATCGTTACTTGTGGTAATGAATGGCCCTGTGGCCATGGCAGGATCTATCCCTCTTTTATCAAGCATAATAGGAATAAAGGTTCCAATAAGCGAGGCTGTAATTATTACCGTTACCAATGAAATAGCAATCGTGAGCCCAAATAAGAAATCGAGGCCGAGCACCAACATGCCCCCTGCAACCAATAGGATAGCCAGAATAAGACCATTTAAAAGACTTAACAATACTTCTTTAATAAGCCGTTTCCAAAGAGATCCTTTCAGACTATCATTGGCAAGACCCTGCAATACGATTGCAGAGGATTGTACCCCAACATTTCCGGCCATTGCTGCTATAAGCGGAACAAAAAAGAAAAGCGCGGGGTGATGGGTCATGGCACCAGAAAAGGTGCCCAAAACGGAAACACTTACAAATCCGCCAATAAGTGCGAGAATTAACCATGGTAAACGGGCACGGGTAAGTTGCCAAATACTGTCATCCGCTTCCACGTCCTGACTGATACCTGCAGCCATTTGGTAATCTTTTTCGGCTTCTTCTTTTATGAAATCTACAATATCGTCAATTGTAATTCGGCCTACTAAAATGCCCTTGTCATCCACCACGGGAATGGCTTCAAGATCGTATTTTTGCATTATCCGCGCTACATCTTCGGCTTCCGTATGCACGGTTACATAATCAACTTTTGGAATGTAAATATCGCTAATGTGTGCCCGCTCCGGAGCAGTCAGCAAATCTTTTAAAGAAAGCCTTCCTTTTAATCTTCCTTCTCTATCTGTAACATAAATGGAATGAACACGGGTAACGTTTTCCGCCTGTCGTCGCATTTCGCGAACGCAACCGGCTACCGTCCAGGTTTCTTTTACCCTAACCAATTCCTTCGCCATTAAACCCCCGGCAGTGTCTTCATCATAACGTAACAGATCCACAATATCCGCTGCGTGCTCTTCATCCTCGATGTGGCCGATTACCTGTTTTTGGATATGGTCATCGAGCTCCGCAATAATATCTGCGGCATCATCGGTATCCATCTCATCCAGCTCGTCCGCAATTTCGGAAGGGGACATGTTGTCAAGAATCCGTTCCCTGAAATCATCATCCAGTTCCATTAAGGCTTCACTGGTAATTTCGCTATGGAGCAATTTTACAAGAAATGTGGCTTCCTCAACATTAAGCTCTTCAAGAAGTTCGGCTACATCGGCAAAATGGAAATCGTGCAAAACTGCTTTTAGCCCCTCGCCGTCATGGTTGGCGATAAGCTGTTCAACTTGTTCTATAAAATCATCTGTTAGCTGAAATTGCATCGTTTTCCAGTTTTTGCGTGAGTGCTATAAATTGTGAAACCGAAAGTTGTTCCGGGCGCTGCCCAAAGATAGTATCTTCTTTTATTTTATCGGAAAGATCGAAGGATTTTAAACTGTTGCGAAGTGTTTTTCTCCGTTGCTGAAAAGCGGTTTTCACTACTTTGAAAAGCATTTTTTCATCACAGGCAAGCGTATAGTTTTCCTTTCGCCTTAAACGAAGCACTCCGCTGTCCACTTTTGGGGGAGGATTAAACACGGAAGGTGGCACGGTAAAAAGGTATTCGGCATCATAAAACGCTTGCGCCAAAACAGAAAGAATGCCATAGGTTTTGTTGCCCTCCTTTGCGCAAATGCGCTGTGCAACTTCTTTTTGAAACATTCCAGTAAATTCGGGTACCCGCTCCCGCCATTCCAAGGTTTTAAAAACAATTTGTGTTGAAATATTATAGGGAAAGTTGCCGGTAATACAAAACTGTTCCGTCCCGAAAAGCTCCGAAAGATCGTATTTTAAAAAATCTGCCTCAATAATTTTAAGGTTGGCGTTTGGATAATTTTCATTTAAATAGGCTATGGATTCTGTATCTAAATCCATGGCAATTACTTCGATGTCCTTTTCTATCAAATATTTGGTTAACACGCCCATTCCCGGACCGATTTCCAAAACATTTTTATAGCCTCCCATCGTCAAGGTATTGCCGATTTTTTCCGCAGTATTTTCGTCTTTTAGAAAATGTTGGCCGAGATGTTTTTTTGCACGGACAATTTTCTGGTCAGATTCATCTTTTTTGGAAAACGACTTAGATGGGTTTTTATATTTTGAAGTTTTTTTCATAGCCTGTTTTAGTTCTCCTTAAGAGTGGCTTCGCCTATTACTTCCATTTCTGTGCGGAATGCTACAAACTTTCCTTCAAAAGGCTTGCTTTGCGCACGCAGTTCAGCAGCATTTTCTTTGTAATATTTTTGAAGGGTCTTTCTACTGTCCGTGGTGTATTGAACCGAGTAGGTAATCCCACCCATTTCTTCTTCCACCATAACACGGGTCATAAGTGCTTTTGTAAATTTCCCAGTGGCCAGCATGGCAGGAATATGCTCGGCTTTCATCCATTCCAGCCAAGTGTGGTGAATGCTTTCTTCTATGTTTATGGTTACGTTGTAGATGTACATGATTTTGAGATTTCAAATTTTAAGCGTCCAATTCAAGAAAAATATGATACCTACAAGGTTTTGAAAACCTTGCAGGAAAAATCGTTAATTAATGGAATCTCCCCGAAGTGACCTAAATTTTTTCCGTGCTTCCACGAAATAAATACTGTCCGCATATTTAAAAATAAGTTGTTCATACTGTTCCTTGGCCTTTTCTGGTTGGTTCAGTTTATTTTCATAAAGTTTGGCGAGGTGGTAATGGGCGTCGTCTGCCAGAATATCATCACTGTAAAATTCTATGATTTTTAGGTAATTGGCTTCGGCTTTTCTGTATTCCCCAGTTTTCTCATAAATCTCGCCCTGCTTAAGCAAAGCTTCATCCTCTATTTTTTCGCCTTTATGGTTGGTCAAAATATCCTCCAAAGCACTAATGGCTTCGGTGTCCTTATCCTGAAATTCCAAAAGATCTGCGCGGGCATATTTTTTTAAAGCGGTTTGGGTAGAATCTTCAAAGGAATTGTCGTGAATCAACAAGCTTAACTGCATTGCATCGTTGGCAATAAGTTGAGAAGTGGATTTTTTAAGCACATCCAACTGCACCTGCGCCCATTCAAAATCGCCTTTAAAATAGCTGGTTCGCGCCACTTTAAATCGGGCTTCCTGTGCCAAAACATCACTTTGCACTTTTTTTTGGATCTGCGAATAATAGATCAATGCTTCATTGAATTTTTCGTCGAAAACCAAAATATCGGCGAGTTCCATTTTTACACGTGCCTCTTGATAGAGAGAAAGTGGCTGCTTGGCCAAAGTCTTCAAGTTTTCAATTGCCAGTTCCTTTTTATTGTTTTGGAAAGCAAGAAAATGATTGTAATCTATTTGAAGCATATAAGTTTCAGCACCATTTCCAAAATCGAAAAGCAGTTTTTCAAACTTTTTTTCCACCGCTGGATATTGGTTGGGAGCGGCAGTCTTCACTTCCATTTTCATCAAAATTTGATGGCCTTGCAAGCGTGATTGGGGGGTGTAGGAATTATCAATGATAAAATTTACGATTTCCCTCCCGGTTTCGTAATCTTCGTCTGCAATGGTTATATATGCCAAGTCGGTAATTCCGTTAAGGTCCTCATCACTGCGTTTGTAAATGGCTTTTTCCTGTGTAAATGCTTTTTTGTATTCCTTTTGTTGAATAAACAACCAGCTCAACAATTCATTATAAAGCACATCGGGATTTTCCTGAGAGCGCGTAAGTAAGGTTTTCCGAAGGATTACGTTGGCTTCATTTTGGGGATCCTCGGTAACATATAGGCTGAAATAGCGTTGTGCCACGCCTTTGAAGCCAATATTTTTTTCGGTAAGGTCCAAGTAGCTGGTAAACATTTTTTCAAGTTTGCCCTGCTCTCCATAAATACTTGCAAGCTGCATGTTGAAATCCATCTTCGACTCTAAAACCATGGCTTTCTCATAAGTTGCTACGGCTTCGTCCAGCAGGCTATATTTTTCGAAAGTGCTTCCTATATTATAAGCAAAATTGGGGTTTTGATCTATTGCCTCAATGGCTTTTTTGTAATTTTCAGCGGCCAGTTCCGGTTTGTTTTGAAGAGAATAATTATAGCCCAATTCAACATAAAATTGGGGATATAATCTGCCGTTGTCCAGTTTTTCAGTAAGCAAGCGTTCGGCTTCGGCAAAATTTTCCAGCTGTTGATTGGTTTCAACCAATGCCGTATAATAATCCAAGCGGTAGGGATTCTGTTTGCTGAGTTTTTGATAAATGGCAAGGGCTTTTTCAAATTCCCCTTGATCAAAATAATTTTTTGCCAGTAACTCGCTCTGTGCAAACCCTGAAGATGCCATAAAAAATAAAAGGAGAAAAAGGATATTGCGCATGCGGTAAATATAAGGAAATGATTTTTTAAAATACCTCAAAAATGAAGCCAAGCAGAATAGAGAATTAACGAAAAGGGACCTGTTTTAAAACAGATCCCTTATAATTTTATTATTAAAAAAATGGATTATCCCAGCTTGCCTAGATTCAGTTCGTCTATGGCATCCCAAGTTTCGTCCATATCCATATTATCGCCTTTTGCCTGTAAGTAAAAGCGATCGTCTTCCATTAGTTGAATGGTGCTGTTATTGGAATTTTTGCGGTACTCCTCAATGGCTTTTTTGCCTTTTTTGGTTACCGTTTTCCTTGACCCACTTTCCGTTTCTTCCTCAAAATCCTGGGAAAACAACATCCGCATTCCCATAGTGGCCGCTGCACCAACCTGCCCGGCACCATCGATAATGTTTATACTAAACTTTTTCGATTTGTCCTCGTTGGCGTAAGTGGCTTCAATGGAGGAAATATTCATCATTCCTGCTTGTCCGGCTTTATAGCTTATTCGGTTCATTCCGTTTATTTCATCGGGAAGCCAGGTTTTAAGCTCTTCATTGGTAAGTGGTGTTTCTTCCTGCAGTTTCTTTATGTCGTCCTGCATATTATTCATTTCCCTTACAGCGTTGGTGGTATTGGAAACATTATCCTTTGTTTCCTTTATTTTTTTGCTAACGGGGTTGTCCTTACAGGCTACCAGTAAGGCAACTGCGAAAATGGCGATTGCATATTTTTTCATAATAATTGGTTTGAAAGATTATTGCTTAGTTTGTTTCACTAAGATAATGATAATCAAACTACTAAACCAAAAATTAAAAACTTTAATGAGGTTGGAAGGATTACATTTCTGAAGCTACTTTTTCGAGCTCGGCATACCAGTTTTCTCCATATTTGCGGATAAGAGCTGTTTTTACAAATTTATAAACGGGCACTTTAAGTTCCTTTCCTAAGGTGCAGGCGTCATTACATATGGGCCATTTGTGATAATTTATCGCAGAAAATTCGCTGTATTCCTGAATCCGAACGGGGTATAAATGGCAGGAAATAGGTTTCATGAAATCTATAGCCCCAGCATTATGGGCATCTTCAATCCCGCAACTTGCAATGCCTCTGTCAGTAAATGTTACGTAGGCGCATTCCTTTCCATTTACCAAAGGGGTTTCAAGTTCGTTGAGGTCTGTTTCAATGTGGGTGCCTTGTTTTTCGATGGCGGCAATGCCTTCGGGACGAAGAAAGGGCTTTATTTTTGGGTAAATTTCTTTTAGAATTCCTACTTCTTCTTCCGTAATGGGAGCGCCCGCTTCGCCTTCAATACAGCATGCGCCTTTGCACGCATGGAGGTTGCACACAAAATCCTTTTCAATTATATCTTCGGAAACTATTGTTTTGCCAAGTTGAAACATCCGGCAAAGGTAATTTGTTTCGGTTAGCTATTCGGAAGAAATTATACTTTTATTAACCTGTTGTGATAATAGGTTTCGAAGTTTTATTACCTAATTTTGCCCACTGAAAAATAAGGAACAATGGAATTTAACTTTAAGGAAATAATTACCGCTACCATGGTTCTTTTTGCTGTGATTGATATAATAGGTAATATTCCCATTATTATTGGTCTGCGTGAAAAGGCAGGGCATATTAATTCTGCAAAAGCTTCCATTATTGCCGCCATAGTAATGATAATATTCCTTTTTCTAGGGGAAAGTATCCTGAAGCTGATTGGGGTGAATGTGAATGAATTTGCCGTGGCTGGGGCATTGATCCTATTTTTCATTGCGCTTGAAATGATATTGGGGGTAACTCTTTTTAAAGAAAGCGACGCAAGTCCAGATATGGCGTCTATTTTTCCTCTTGCTTTTCCATTGCTTGCGGGACCGGGCAGTTTAACCACGCTTCTTTCACTACGCGCCGAGTATGCAATTGAAAATATTATTGTGGCAATATTGGTCAATATTGTGATTATTTTTGCGGTTTTAAAGACTTCGGGGAAACTTCAAAGGTTTTTGGGGAAAAACGGGATTGCCGTGATACAAAAAATATTTGGTGTAATTTTACTGGCAATAGCTGTAAAATTGTTCACCTCGAATATTCAAGAATTGTTTAATTAATTGATTTGAAGAGAATTTGTGTTGATTTTTATATGCAATATCTCATCTACATTTAAAAAAAAGGTATAATGAAAATATTTATCTACATCTTAATGCTACTCTCCCTTGGATTGGTTGTTTATAACGCAACTATGTTGGATTTTAATCATTTACTGGAGGGGGAAAGTTCCATTGCGGCCATTAGTGTATTGGCAGGGCTATGTTCGCTTTTACTGCTAACCATTCTGCTTGTTTCAAAGAAAATTGCAAGCAAGACTAAGGGATAAAAACTTCTGTTTATTTTTCCAAATGATTGTTGGCTTCCAATTCCATTACTTTAACTAGCATTGGGTCGCCTTCGTTGAGGATAATTTCATAGGCATTGGGCCCAAATAGTTGTTGGGCAATGTTTGCCTTTAAGGTCTTTTTCAATTCCTCAATGTGTTTTGAAAGATCGATCTGGGCCTCATTAAACTTGGCGTATTCAATAAATTCTTTTGCAAGCTTTTCGTCTACATTAAAGTTTTTTCTGAAATCGTTAAATTTCATTCCCTTGAAAACCGAACGATTTTTTTCAAGATATTCAAAAATAAAATAGCTCATAAAACCACTTCGGGATACATATTGCAGCGTTTCATTTTCAATGCTGGTATCTTTTGGAACAAATACATCTGGTATTATTCCTCCGCCACCATAAACCACTTTCCCTTTTGGGGTTACATATTTTAAGGAATCTGCCACTTTTATACTATCGGCATGTATTAGCTCGCCGTTTCTATAACGTTTTTCATAATCGTTATAATAATTGTCGTTGCCATTGCCGTACGGACGCTGAATAGATCGCCCGGTTGGAGTATAGTAACGTGCAATAGTTAGACGAATGGCGCTACCGTCACCCAAGGACATTTCGCGCTGCACCAATCCTTTTCCGAATGATCGTCGGCCCACAATAGTTCCTTTATCGTTATCCTGAAGTGCGCCTGCTACAATTTCACTGGCGGAGGCAGAATTTTCATTGATGAGCACATATAGCTTTCCGTGCTCAAAATCGCCACGGCGGGTAGCGTAAGTTTTATTTATGTCGCCACTTTTATTTTTTGTGATAAGTACCAACTTATCGTTTTCAAGAAATTCATCAACCACACGTTCGGCGGTAGAAATATAGCCGCCTGGATTATTCCTAAGATCGAGCACCAATTTGGTAATTCCTTCCTCTTTTAATTTATCTAGGGCATCTTCAAATTCCTTAAAAGTGGTTTCGGAAAACCGATTGAGTTTTATGTAACCCAAATCCTCCGACAATTTATAGGAAGCATCCACACTTACCAACGGCACTTGCTTTCTCTTCACTGTAACATCGAGTACTTTTTTCTCGCTTGGGCGATAAACTTTCAGATCTACTTTACTGTTTATTTCCCCTTTTAGGTAATTGGTGATGCTATCGCGCTCAATCAATTCGCCGAAAAGTCTTTTCCCATCCGCATATAATATTCTATCACCACCTTTTATTCCTGATTTTTCAGCGGGCCCGCCTTCAATGGAACGGATAACGGCAATGGTATCATTATAGACATAAAAGCTTACGCCAATACCTGTAAAATTTCCGCGCATATCGTCGGCATTGTGCTCGTATTCGCTTTTTGGGATGTAAACCGAATGGGGATCCAAATTTTCAAGAATGCCATTGACTGTTACATCTACAATGCTATCGGTGTTTACATTGTCTACATATTCATAATCTATATAGTCAATAAGCCTGTTCAGCTTATCCTTCTTTGAATTTGTGGCGAATATTTTTTCGGTTGTATCGTTAAAATTGAGTTTTGATCCAATAAAAACACCTGCGGCAAGCGCCAAACCAATCCATAAAGGCAAGTATTTTTTTTGATTTCCCATTATTGTTCCAAATCTGTTAGATGTGCTATTTTTACTCCAGCCTTTTCCAAAAATTCTATGCCCGAATTGTCTTTGTATTCAGTAAAATAAACAAGCCTTTTTATTCCGGCTTGGTGTATTAATTTGCTACACTCTTTACATGGCGACATTGTTATGTACAATGTTGCGCCTTGGCAGGCCTGTGTAGAGGATGCTACTTTCAATATTGCATTAGCTTCTGCATGAAGTACGTACCATTTTGTATAACCTTGGTCGTCTTCACAAATATTTTCAAAACCGGTGGGGGTGCCGTTATAACCGTCGCTGATTATCATTTTATCTTTAACAATAAGTGCGCCAACTTGTCTTCGCTTGCAGTAAGAGAGTTTACTCCATTCCTGTGCCATCCGCAAATAGGCAATATCATACTGGCGTTGTTTGCTTTCCTTCATTGTTTTAAGTAGGTAGCGAAATTAACAGGAAGTTACAGTCAATCAAAAAATACGGGTGTTAAATGTTTACCAAAAATTTACTTCCCCTAAAAGATCCAATTGTTTATAAGCATGGGAATTACCATCCCGATTACAAGTGAAGAAACCACTAAAACCCAATCGCGCTTATTAAAGCGGAATACTGTCTGGAATATAAATGCTATTATCAATATAATGATAACAACTATAATTTGGGCAGTTTCAATACCAAGTGCAAATTCCAACAAGGGTAGAAATCCGCCTCCACTGTCAAGTGCAGTAAAGAAGGAAGCAAAGCCCAATCCGTGGATGAGCCCAAAGAAAATGGTAATCATGTAAAAAATGCCCATTTTTTCAACCTTCTTTTCCTTACCGGCAGTAAAGAGATTGAAAAGGGCTGTAACCAATATGGTCACGGGGATTAAGAATTCAATAACCCTTCCGGAAACACTTATAACGTTATAGCTAGCAAGTAGGAGTGAAAGGGTATGGCCTACAGTAAACATAGTAACCAACAGCAGAAGCTTTTTCCATGAAGAAAAAGAATAGGCCGCGCAAAGCACGATTAAAAATAGGATGTGGTCGTAGGCTTTCCAATCAAGTACATGGTGTAGGCCGAGATTAAAGTATAACCAGAAATCAGACATGGGGGATAGAGGTTTTCAAGGTTTGCCCAAATATAGACATTGTGATGAAGATTTCATATATTTATTAGTAATTCTGAATTTTTCAATTATGAAAAAAATCACATTGGTATTATTTGGAATCCTGATAGGGTTTCATTCTTCTTCACAAACCCCCAATCCTGAACTTTTCGACACATGGTATCTCTATAAAATTGAGATAAAATTTAGTAATGGTCTTTTAATTTCGGAAGTAGATCCTCCTATTTCTCCTTGGTTGACCATTAACAAATCATTAGAGTTTAATGGCTTTGGTGCTTGTAACGAATTTTGGGGAAATTTTGAATATATCCCTGCCACAGATAGATTAGATCCCATAAATTATGATGAAACTCTTTTGGACTGTGAAACTGAATTTCACGACGCTATTGAAGATGAGTATTTTGGTTACTTTAAATGGCCGGGTTCATTATATTATTATTTTTATACCGATACTGATGGCCTTGTACATTTATTATTATCAAAGGGTTCTCCTGGTTTTGAATTAAATTTTGTGAATGAACAGCTTTCACTAACCAATTTTTCGAATACCGAAATTAAAATATTTCCAAATCCAGTTTCAAAAAAACTGTACCTAATTTCTGAAAATCATTTAATAGATAACATTGTGATTTATTCGGCTACGGGAAAAAAAGTTTTAGAAGCAATTAAGTTCGAAAATTCCATTGATGTTTCGACCCTTTCAAAAGGAATGTATTTTTTGGAAATCGAATCTACTGAAGGCAGAAGTGTGCGGAAATTTATAAAAAATTAAATAATTACCCGTACCTCGCCCAATTGCTGAATTTTATACGGAAAATCTTCCCCGGGCGCGCCAATGAACATAAAATTAATAGGGATTTTCCATCTCTTTGAGAGTTCCTTTATTTTTTCTGGACCGAATTTTCCGGGTTCCTCCACAAATTGAATTTTAACTTCGGGGTATGCCCGGTCCAATACTTCAATGTCAGATTTTAAGTTGTTGGCCACTTTCATTCCTTCATCAAGCACGGCTACAATTTTTAATCTTTTTGTAGGTTCATTTTGTTTAATATATTGCATTACTCTGTTTAATGTTTCCACATTGTCATTATTGGTGAAAAAGACAAACTGTTTGCCTGTCAACTCCTCCAACTTGTTTTTGGTAATGCGGTTCCAGGTTCTAAAAAATTTACTATCATCAGGTGCAATGTAATCTATAAAGCGCAGTGCCATTTTGAGGATATA
>JBBQQN010000091.1:0-13037 GCA_038215845.1 Flavobacteriales bacterium
GCGGAAAGGCTCGTGGATACTACTTTCAGCTTCCGCTATATGGGTTTGAAATTTAATGGCATCAACGCCCGTTGTAGCCACCGCATCTATATATGCATGCACGGTTTCAATTTTCCCGTTGTGAGCTTGGGCTATTTCTGCTATTGTGGTGACCAAGGATTCAAGTTTTGTACTTCAAAGTTACTATTAAAATATTCCGAATCGAAAAATTTATAATTATACTGTTTTATTAGTTATTTTTTAAATTTTCAACTGATCTTAATACATTTTTGCCTCTTCCCTGCTCAGTCCTTTTGCTTGAAGAAAGCGATTCCAAAATAGTTTATTGTTTAGGATTTTCGAAAAAAAGACATTTTTAAACCATTTTGAAAATTGATTATTCTTTATGGTTGTGAGTGTGGGAAATTCTATCATTTCAATAGTCACATTTTTCTGTTTTTGAATAGTTTCTAACATCCAAGGTTCTACTACATTCCCCATGTGATATGCTTGGTTGGATTCGGTAGTTAAACGCCAATACCCTTTTTTAAGCACCGGAAGATCCAAAAATTCACGTACACTTTTCCCACCCAATTTATAGGGTGTATAACGTTTGTCTAAGTTTTCAAAAATATTTCCTCTATAAGTACCTACAAAATGCCCCCCCCCAACAACGGCATTTGTGTGCTCACCCATAATGGTTAAAATATTATTCAAGTGTACTTCTTGATAAAAGTCTGGGTTGCCTATACTTTCAGCAAAATATTTTAGCGCACTGGGATTTTTGGGCTTTTCGAATTGCATTCTTTTTGAAAATAAATTCTCGAAAATTAGATTTTGGGTGTTGTGTTTTAAAAGCTTGGGAATTGGGGTTAGGGAGACAAAACCAGTTTTTGGGAAACTACTAAAGACGGCATAGGTCTCTTGTTGCCAGTGGGGTAAAAAAAGAACATCCGCATCGGTAATGGTAATCAAAGGAAATGAATGTCCAGAAATACCTTTAAACACGGCATTTACCTTACCAATATTATGTGTGTGAATTAGTTCATGGATTTTTTTTTCGGAATGTAAGCTGTCTAAATAAGAAGCGACTTTTTCACAACTTCCATTGTCCACGATTGTAAAATAAGTACCTGGGTGAGTGGTATTAAGTAAGGATTCAAGACAAAACTTTAAAATTGTAAAACTATCTTTAAAATACTCCTCCTCGTTAGGTATATAAACTGGAATTACTACTTGATGATTATAAGCATCCAGTTCTTTTATTTTATCTTTTTGGGGATTTAAACCTATTCGCATGGATCGATATTAAAATGAAATACTTCGATAAAAGATTTTAAATAGGTTTATAAATTTATCTTTTAAATATTATAAAACTCAGTAATTTCAAGTGAGCAATTTTAAAAAACCAAAAGATATCTAAATTAAATAAATTTTGAACGGTTTTTCCATATCCAAGTTTAAGCATTTTAAGCTGCATTTGCACAAGATTACTTATAAGTTGTTTAAATTCTTTTTTATTAATTAATCTTTCTTCCATTTTATTTTTCAGAACATTTTTTAAAATAAGCGGACTATCCAAATAAACTTTTTTATTTTCTGAAATACCACCTATATGTTTTCTATAAAACACAAGAGGTTCATTTAAATAATAAAATAAAGTGTAAAAAGAAAAGCGTGTCCAAAACTCTCTATCTTCCGTGGCAGGTGGAATTGATTCATTAAAAAAACCAACTTTTTCTAAAACAGTTTTACGTACTAGCGGGGTAGGCATCATGATGGTCCAATTGCCCATCATACGCATTTTCACATCGCCATGCTTTACTTTTGGGCTTCCCGGCCTCCCAATAATAGTTTCTGTTATATTTCCTTTTTCGTCAATAACTTGGCACGGCCCATGAACTAAGCCAAATTCAGGATTATTTTCAAATATTTTAACTTGTTTTTCAATCTTCTCAGGGAGCCAGATATCATCATCATCTACAAAAGCTATAAATTCTCCTTTTGCCTTTTTTATCCCCACATTTCTTGGTTTTGCAGGTCCTCCGGAATTTTCAATTTTTATATATCGTATCTTATCAAACTTTTTACATAGCAGCAAATTTTCATTACCTGGGGAACCATCATCCACCACAATCACTTCAATATTTTCATAGGTTTGTGCAAGGATACTTTGTAAAGTTAACTTCAAGTAATCTGGTCTTTTATAGGTAGGAACTATGATAGTTACTAAGGACGGTTCCATATAACTTTTAGTTTATGTTGTACTCTTTTTATCAAACCTGGTATGGTTTTACGATTTGCTTGCTTTAACTGTTGTTGAAGTTGTATGACGTTTTTAAAGTCTTCATAATAAAGTCCATAAAGTTCTTTAAACATCTGCTCATCTTCTTGTTGTTTATTTTTTTTATGTACCGGATTATTACTTAATCCCTTTAAATCAAAAATCGTTAAGAGATATTTTATATGTTGGAAATGAAATTTTCCGCTTAAAAAACAAGACAAATAAAAAGCCCTATCAGCTACAATATTATAACGCTCGTCATAACATCCCATTTCTTCAAAAACCTTTCTTTTAAAAATAGTGCTTTGATGAGGTAATGAAGTCTTCATAAAAAAAAATGGAGTTAAGTGGTCCGGATATATTTTTTCACCTTTCTCAAATTTATAATCCCCGTAAATAATATCGCCTTTAAACTTGGGGTGAGCTGTAAAATCTGCTATGGCAGTTTCACTTGTAAATATATCCCCACTATTCAAAAATAACAGATAATCACCTTTTGAAGCTTTTATGCCTTTATTCATCGCATTATAGACACCAGTATCTTTTTCACTTACACAATAACGGAAATTATCTTTGTTCCTTTCTACAACTTCTGCACTTCCATCTATTGAATCGCCATCAATCACAATAAATTCGAAATCTGAAAAAGTCTGCGATACTACTGAGGATATCGTTTTTTTAAGCCCTTCGACATTGTTATAATTAATGGTTATGATAGAAAGAAAAGGCTTCATTTTATTTTTGTAACTTTTTATAGATTTCAATATAGCTTTCCGCCTGTTTTTTAAAATTAAAAGTATTTTCAGCGTATTCTCTTATGTGTTCCCTATTATAGGTTTCCTTGTTTTTATATAAATCATTTAAAGTTTGACTGAGCGATTTCCCTGTTGGTTCTGGCGACAATTGCCCATTTATCCCTTCCATTATATGCTCCTGCATGCCGCCGTTTTTAAATGCTATTACGGGAGTTCCGCAAGCAAATGCTTCCAACATTACATTAGGGAGATTGTCTTCACGGCTGGGCAATACAAATGCATCTGCAAGAGCATAGTATTGTGCCATTTCAATTTCACTGGATACTTCTCCCAAAGGTATCATTTTTATATTTTTAGCAGGACTTATTACTTCACCTTTACCCACGGTTATCAAGGTTATTGGAAATCCATCAAGAAATAATAGGGCTTCCAGAAGCAGGTCCAGCCCCTTACGTCTACTTTCTGTGGAATGTGAAATAAAAAGAAGGACAAAATCAGTATCAGGAATTCCTTTCTTTTTCCGCAGCAATTCCTTATCCTGAATTGTAAATATTTTTAAATCTACGGAATTGGGAATGGTTTCCTGAATCAAAAAATTTTCAAAAACACCGCTTTCTTTCGCTTTTTGAAGCATCCATGAAGACGGGCTAATAATCGCACCCCGGTGGATATTCCTTAATGCAATTGCCTTTATCTTTTTGATTTCTGAATCCAGATCTTTGACAATCCTTTCATTAGTTTCCTCATCTTCCCCATAATGGAACAATCCTAAAAACGGATTCATATCGTGTAAGGTCCAAACGATTGGTTTTTCAATATTCTCAAAAAAAGTTGAATAGTCCAAAATCCCACCTACCCAATGTAAATTGATCAGATCTGCTTGCTGCACTAAGGGATGATTGCTTAAATGAAAGCTACTGAAAGGCAATGTGAGTATTTCATAATCCAATTTGGAATCTAACTTGGAAAGATATTTAGTAATCTTTTGAATTGAAGAAGGAAAAAGCACAAGGCGTAGTTTACGATAAGCCCTCTGTGCTAAGGAAGGTTTTTTATAATTAAAAAAGGTATCTATAATTATATTGCCTTCAAAATCCATAGTAAAATCCTTAGACAGAAACGCAGACGCAATGCCCGCTTCCCGCAAGGCACGATGCAATCGTAATGCAGCTATACCCGCCCCTCCTTTGGAGGAAGTGGTAAGGTGAAGAATTTTTGGTTGACAGTTATTGGTTGATAGTTGATGGTTGATGGTTGATGGCTGGGGCTTAGCTGTTTTATTTTTACCAAATAGTTTGTGATACAGTTTTCTTGAAAATTCTTTACCATAGCGCTTAACATAGGGAATTGAATAGCCATGGAAAAGGTAATCGTTGCCGACGGTGATCAGATTTTTTAACAGCTGGGATGTCGTTTCATAGTTACTTTTTTTCCATGAATGTTCCCATAGATGTACTGCATAGGTATTTAAGGTAGTATATTTCAAATATTTTTCTTCTTTATCTTCATAAGCAAGGGGATAAAAATAATCGGGAGGAAGAATTTTATCGTTGAAATTTAAAGTATTTATATTGATGAGCGGGCTAAAGGTGTGGGTTATGACCGGGGGAGAAAAAGAGTAGAATTCGGTATTGTTATAAAAGGCATCCATCCTTGTTAAAAAAGGATGGCCCGGAACTGCCCCAAACAGTCCAAAAGCGATACGTCCAGGCACCTCTTCCCCTATAAAAAAATCGTATTTCAACAAGGTATCCACAGATTTCAGCAACAACATATCCGTATCCAAATATATTCCCCCTTCAGTTAGTAGTACCCTGGCCCGAACACAATCCGCCACAAAGGCATATTGCTTTTTCCGGATCGCATTTTTATAAAAATGCTGTTCTTTATTGGGGGCGTTGTCCTCATTCCACTCCACAATTTTATAGTCTGGGCAATATTTTTTCCAGCTGTCCAAACAATCAGAAAACGAAACAGGCTTTGGGCCTTTGCCAAACCAACAATAATGGAGGGTTTTGGGGATCATTTTAAATCTTTTAAACTCTTGCTTCTAAAAAAACGCAAAAGCAGTCTAAATATTAAGGAGTTGATTTTCTGGGCTGATTTTGATTTTTCTAATTCTTCCAATATTTTAAACCGATTTGTAGCAAGTAATTTTTCTTTTTTATCAAAATTTTCAATAAGCTCCATTAGTAAGGGAAAATGGGTTTCCATTACAATTTTTCGTTCCTTATTCATATCTTTTCTATTAAGAATAGAATTGGATATTCCATTTAAATCAAAATCTGAAACTATAATATCTATATGTTCCGCTGTAGCAGAATATTTTAAGATTGCGCACATAAAAAACTCCCAGTCTGAAACCAGCTTCAACTTTTCATTATATAGAGAAACCTTGTCGAACAAGCTTCTTTTAATAAAGGAAGCAGGATGTGGTAATGATTTTCTATATAAAAAGGAAAGGCTTAGCTTATTGGGATATATATCTATTTTTTTTACTCCATTTTTGCAAAGCATTATATTTCCATAGTAAATATCTTTGTTTCCCGAAAGATGTTTGTTGACTTTCGCAAGTATTGTTTTGCTATGTAAAGTGTCGCCACTGTTTAAAAATAAAAGATAATTACCATTTGAGGCAGTAATACCTTTATTCATCGCATTATAAATTCCCGAATCTGGTTCGCTTATCCAATAGGTGATTTGCGAGCTATATTTTTTAATTACACTTATACTGCCATCCGTACTGTTACCGTCTATTACTATATATTCAAAAGATAGTCCGCTTTGCTGCACCACGCTTTGAATGGTTTTTTCCAGACCAGCTTTATTGTTAAAGTTTATAGTAATAATTGATATCAAAATTTTAAAATTTATTTCCGAAACGGATAAGTGAGGTGCCTAATTTTTTTAATATTTTTTTAGGCAAGGATGGCTGTTCAGCAGGCACAACTTCCATTGATCTTACATTATAGGCAATCTGAATTTTCTTGTATTCGTAATAGTTGTTTTTTTTCAATTCTTTTTTATAGTCTGAATAAAGTTGTTTCAGTAATGGAAATTCATTCAAACTAAATCTATCATATTCCCTTGAAATGGAATGGTTATCCTCTGCAATTTTACTGAAATGATAAAAAACCAAATCGCTGCCATCATTTAAGGAAATATTATTACCCTCAATGGAAACTATTTTTCTTTCGTGTAAATTCCAGGGAGCCATATTGTAATTATAGGTTTTTAGCACCTCAATGTTATCATAAAATAATGGTGCCTGTGCCATCCACAGTTGGTCTACAAAATACCCTTTCTTTGGTCTGTCGTATCCAAATTTTAGGGTTCTTTCTTCCCACCAATCCAGCATTTCTAAAGTTATATTACTTTTTACGTTCAATCCTAAAAATCCCAAGTTATAAACACCAAAGCGCAGAAAAATATTTTCATCGGGCATTTTTCCATCTCTTGGAATTGGGGAAAGAATATGAGGGGTCAAGAGCGCATCCTTAGACTTTAATTTTTCATTTAATTCATAAAACGATTTGTAAAAATAAAGATCCGGGTCTAAATAATAAATGATTTCAGCTTGTGGATTGTGTTTTATAAGATGTTTAAAAACGGAGGGTTTTACGGAAGTATTCAGCTCAATTATATAATATCTTGAAATAAGTTCTTCAATATAGATGTTTTCAATTTCAGCAACTGGAATTAATTTGGCTGAGTTAATTAATTTATAATCAATGTTATCCGAAAGTTTGTCGACCAAAATAATATATAATTCAAAATCTGGATTGTGTTGCAAAAAAGAATTTTTAAGCGCCAAAGCCTGCCCCAAATAATTGTTGGAACATATTGTAAAAGCTATGTATTTTGGATTAACCATTGAATTTCTTTTTTATTTTCTTTATCACTTTCACAAAATTAAACCTAATCCTATTCTCAGCTTGTTGTTTTTGTCTTACCTGTCCATAAAAAATAAAGCCAGGATTGTTTATTAAAGGGTTAAATAAATCAATCTTAAAGTAGGTCCTCACATTATTAACAAAGTCGTCCACAATTTTATGATCTGTGCTATGGGTAGAGAAACCACCGGCTTTAAAGTTTGCAACTATCAAATCCATATATTCAAAAGGTTTTATAGCCCAGCACCGTAAGTTGAAATCCCAATCAGAACTTTTTTTATAATCTAAGGAAAAATATCCTACTTTGTCTTTTATAAATTCTCGATTGTAAAAAATTGCTTGGTGGCAAATATTTTGATTCAACAGTTTAGGCAGGTTAAATTCCCCCGCATATATCTCTCCATCTTTCGCCCAACCAGTATCGCCCAATATTTTTGCACTCCCGTAAAGCACAGGGGCTTGGGTTGTTTCTATATAATTTGAAACTTTAGCTAAAGTATTTTTATCGTACAAGGTATCATCACTGCCCAAAAACAGAACCCATTCGCCTGTAGCTACATCTATTGCCTTATTCATAGCATCATAAATACCATTATCTTTTTCTGAAATTATCAAGAGGTTTGCAATTTTTTCTGAATACTTCTTTGCAACAGCCAACGTGTTATCGTTAGAAACACCATCCATAATAATAACCTCCAAATCATTATAAGTTTGCCCGACTATACTTTCCATAGTACGTGAGAGAGTATCGGATGAATTATAAGTGGGTATTATGATGCTGAATTTTCGCATAGATTAATCTATCCAATTTGGATTTCCTATCGCTTTTTTAATAAAAATATTATATATATTTTTGAGTTTTGCACTTCCAATTATTAGGATCATTTTTCGTAATCCTAATATAATAAATATGCGGATGTTAAAGAAAACAGACATTTTATGTTGATTTTTTTTAAGAGAAAGTTTAGTTTCTTTAATATATACTTCTTTATTTTCAGATTTTTGCCCGCTCCTTACACGAAATGCACCTAACTTATTGTGTGTATAATGCAATTTTTCATATTTAAAGAAGCGCATCCACAGATCAAAATCTGAAGCTAAAGAATAATCCATACTTACGTAAGCACCTGCTTTGTCCCATAAATTCCTACGCCAAAATGTGGATTCCTGTTGTATGAAAGAAAATGAACTTAGGTATTGTTTCGAAAAATAAAATAACCGAGAATACACAGGAGCACCATGTCCTTGCCAAGTAATTTGTCCTTGTTCATTTATTATTGAGGGATACCCCATTAACCAATTTAGTTTGGTGTTTTTTTGGAATGCCTCAGCGACTAAAAATAAAGAATTTGGAAAGGTAATATCATCACTATTTATCCAATACATGATGTCACCACTCGATTTTTTAAACCCTTTATTGATGGCTTCATACATCCCGTTATCCTTTTCGGAGATCCAATAGTGAAGTTCATTGGCATACTTTTGAATAATTTCTACAGAACCATCAGTACTTCCTCCATCAATAATTATATATTCCAAATTGGGGTACTGTTGACTGAGCACCGATAGTATGGTTTTCTCTATAAAACCAACTTGATTATAATTAGGTGTAACAACGCTGATTTTGGGATATTGATTGATTTTCAATGGGTTTATCTTAATACTCTTAGGAGTATGAATTATATGAAAAGGCTTTATTATTTTTAGGAATAAAAAAAGTATCCATCTGCCAAAGTGCTTGGTCATATTCACGTAGCAATAAATCTACATTTTCAATGGAAGTAAAACCCAATGAATCCATATAACTACACATTTCCCAATATCGTAAGCTGTCGTTGTTTAATTTAAAATTGTACGTCTCTATAATTATCAGGGAGGCATTTTTAATAATTGACGAAGCACCTTCTAAAATTGGAATTTCAAAGCCATGGGTATCCAGTTTCAAAATATAAGGGCCTTTCAAACCTTTTTTGTTTATTTCAGAATCAAGAGATATTACGGGCACTTCTATACAGTTTTTTTCTAATTGAATCTCCGATGCTACACCACTAAATAGATCACTATTATCAAAATAAATTTTTCCCTCTCTAGGCCCTGCGGCAGCCAATATATATTGAGCATTGGTATGTTGGGAAACAAAATTATCTAATCCCGCTTTATGGCCATCCTGGGCTTCTACCAAAAAATATTCTGCCTCTGGAAAAATCTGCATGCATTGCGTGGACCACCTGCCATCCGAGGCGCCTACGTCAATTACGGTTTCTACAACTAACCCTCTTTTAAAACATCTTTCCAAGGCACTTCGCATTGTAAAAACTTCTGCTTTTCTGGGTAAGGGCTGTATTGGCTTTATTTTCTGTATCCTAAACCCATAATATTTTAAGGATTTTTTGATTAGTTTTTTTATCATTGTTCTCATCTTGCCTATCTACTTTCCTTATTTAATATGGCCTTAAATAGCTGTAAATACTTTTCAGCTTGGTTATTTTGATCATATTTAGAAAGGGCATCCTTTCTAATCTGTTTAGTGTCAAAATTTTCTCCCTCTGCTAAAAATAAATGTAATGTTTTTAATAATGAAGGCACGTTTATATCCTCAGTAATATATCCGTTTTTTCCATGCTGTACCATATCAATGATTCCTCCCACAGGAAAACCGATTACTGGAGTACCGCACATAAGCGACTCAAGGACAGTATTAGGCAAATTATCCATTAAAGAGGGTATTACAAATACATCGGCGGCAGAATAGGCATAACTCATTGTCATTTCGTCTTTAATTATGCCCAAGGGAATATACTGATTGTTATTTTTAATAGCCTGGCTATGACCTCCTATGGAACAGAGAATTATATCTTCATTATTCAAAAGTTCGAAAGCTTTCTGAAGAAAAACAAAACCTTTTCGATCTTTATCAATGGAGTCGGCCACAAATAATATTACTTTTTTACCTTCGGGAATATTGAAACGTTTTCTGGCCATTTCCTTTTCTCTAGGTGAAAAGGTATTCCCACAAAGACCATAGGGAATATAATGAATTGGAAGGGCCTTAAATACTATACTCTCTCTAGCAGCATCCGCCAACCATTTTGAAGGAGCAACTATATGAAGGCTCTTTGCACTTGCAATGGCTTTTTTTTTAATTTCAATATTTTCTTTTGAGATGAGTATCTCTTCAGAGGTTAATTCTCTTTTTATTGGAAAACCTTTTGTATTTATCCCTAAAAATTTTTCGGTATAATGTTCTCCTCCACTAAATGGATTCATATCGTGAAGTGTCCAAACAATTGGTTTTTTGTTTTTCTTAAAAAACGTGGTATAATCAATAAACCCTGCAACCCAATGAAGATTTATAATATCTGCCTCTTCATATAATTTGGAATTGGTAATGTCATATTTAGAATTAGGAAAACTAAACCATTCCAAAAAGGTATTTCTATGAGTCAAAAAATATTTAATTTTTGACTCTACTTTAAAACCTCTAATCATTTTAGTTAGAAAAAAACTAAACTGTTTAATAAAGGATTTTAAGCTGGTATTGTGCTCATAGGAATTTTCCCAATTTCCTTCTTTGTGCGCCAATAAGATTTTTATGGTTACTTTTTTTTCTTTCAGGCCTAAAAACAATCGATAGCATGCATTTGCTGCACCGCCCCTATCATAGGTATTTACAATTAAAATTTTCATTTTTTGGTGGCTTCCATAAAAAGTGAATCAGGCTTTCTTACCTTTTCGTGGATGCTGTCCAGCCCGTAATCTTGCCAATTAGCAATTTGACTGCTAAAAGCATTTAGAATTTTTATGTCAGAGAATCCTGTTGTCTCTAACAATAATCGCAAAGAATAACGGTCGTACATCCATTGGTGGATTTCACCGCTCAACCTAAATTGCCCTATTTTTAAAGCATTATTTTCCTGCGAGAGAATAATTTCATCATTGGAGATTAAAAGCTTAGCTAATTTCCCTTTTAATCTTTCTGTAAAACTTTTCTTTCGCTTTTCTTTTTGAATTTTTGTTACTGTTTCTTTATTATGTAATAATGCCTTTCTTAAATTAAGTGCCTCACTACCAAAGCGCTCGAAAATGTAGTCTTCATTTTCTAGGGTAGGTTGGCTCAAATGATGCATCATCTCGCCCCCACTTTTATTGCGGACCATTTGATCAAAAAGCTCTAAAGTTATCCACTCGTAATTCTTTTCAGCCATAGAATCGTTTTCGTCCGCCAAATCAAGATTTTTTAGATATTCCCGGGCAATGGTCTCAAAATCTGGAATCGCAATTCGAATAATACCATCTTTTTTAAGGACTCTATAACATTCGTTGATAAATTCCTCACCATCTTTTTTCGAGAAATGTTCCAAAATATGCGAATGATACACAGCATCCGCGGTATTAGAATCTACTGGAATACCGGTTAGCAGATTATGTGATTTTACATATTCGTTATTTGATATAAAATCTATATTTAACCAGTCTTTATGGTAAGTGTTACCGCAACCGAGATTCAGTAATAACATTTCAGAATTTTTTTATTATATAACATACACCATCTTGACTCATAATGTTTTCACTACGTTTATTGTAGGATAAAAAATCGTGAACAGCTTTACTACAACCTTCCCAAACATAGTAATCGTCAATTATTATAAGTCCGCCTTCATTTACATGTTTAAAAAGATTATTTAAGATATCCATTGTAGATTCATACCAATCTCCATCTAGTCTTAATATTGCAATGCCCCTATTAAACTTAGCATTAGGCAAAGTTTCATTAAACCATCCCTTTTTAATTTTATAATTTTCCACTCTGGATATTTCCATAGCTTTCTTTGCATCATTTTCGCTAGCCGTACAATTATCAAAATAAATGGAGGAATCAGTATCAGCCTGCCATTCTTTCGCTGCTAAACCATCTATAGCTTTAACTTCAGGAAGACCTTGAAAACTATCAAATAAATAATACTCTCTATTATTTTTCAAAAGAACTGCAATTCCGGCAATCATTCCACCCTTCCAAGTACCACATTCCACTATGGCGCCTGGTACTTTTAAAAATTTTTCGACCAAGTTTAAATTAATAAGATAAATATTTTCAGGAATCATAGTATATTCCTTTAGCATATTAAAAATAAACTGATTTTTATCTTTCTTGACTGAGGTCTTCCACATCCGTTTTATTAATCTTTTTATTCTTTTTTTCATTAAGTGAAAGTATTTTATCGGGTATTTGATTGAGATATTTTATTTAAACCTTTTTATATACAGCTAGAATTGTGTGTCCGTGAATCTTTTTTCTCATTTTTTTTACCAGCAAAAAATAGATTTTTTTCAATTTAAGCTGATTAAAAATAACTTTAAGAAATCTGTATTTATATATACGGGCTTCAATATTTAAATTTACATACCAGTCTAAATGATATTTTGCAAGAGGTTCAAATTTTAATTCTTCTAATTTAATATCAAAAAGAGATTCTAAACATTGCAATGAACTTTTATTCCATAGGCCCATATGGTGCGGGGGCATATTTAAATATAAATTTCTGGTTAATTTAATGAATGAATTATTGTTAGGGACAGAAATAATTAATTTTCCGCCTGTATTAAGACAGTCTACTGATGCCTTTATAAAAGAATGGACTTCACTAATGTGCTCAAGAACTTGGAATGAACAGACAACGTCATAATTTTCTGAAAAATGTTTGGCATGTTCTTCAACGGATTGTTCCAGTACATGTAAATCTAATTTTTGGGCTTTCGAAACACTTTCTTTATTAAGTTCTAATCCGGTGATACTGTATCCCAGTTTATTCATTTTCTCAACAAACCCTAAACCTCCACTACCAACTTCCAAAATTTTGGCAGAATTTTTTATGATTGAACTGGCTGTTTCCTGTTCCCATTTACAAGGATTATAATACCATTCAAACTTTTGTAAACTTTCATAGAATTTGCTATCGCCATCAATATGAAACGGATAGTAAAAACGATATTTTGTATTTATACATTCATAAATTTCTATGCTTATATGTGTTCCAAAATATTTACTTACATCAATATTCAATTCATTTTTATAACCCGCAATTATAACTTCAATAGGAATTGATTCTATTAAACGTGTTTTTCCAT
>JBBQQN010000092.1:0-13031 GCA_038215845.1 Flavobacteriales bacterium
CGATCTTTATCAAAAGGACGGCAGGCTTTCGTAGGTTCGGTTTGGGTTGAAAAAACTCCAAGCCCGTCAAAACTCCCCATGGCAAGTGCATTAATTTCCTGTGCCCCGCCAGAGATAATACAATCCTGCAACCCACTTTTAATTAAAAAATAAGCCATGCCAATGGAATGTGAGCCACTGGCGCAGGCAGCGCTAATGGTGAAATTGATTCCTTTTAATTTAAAAATGGTAGAAAGGTTCATGGTAACAGTTGAATTCATCGCCTTAAAAATAGCGCCGGATCCCACTAAGGTGGTGTCCTTTTTCTCCCTAATTTTATCAACCGATTCTATAACAGATTTTGCCGTGCTGTCATTTCCATAGAGAATACCCACTTCGTTTTCGTCCAGAAATTGTTGGTCCATTTTAGCATTTTTCAAAGCTTCGATGGTGGCAGCATAAGCGTATGCGCCTTCTTCTCCCAAACTTATTCGTTGCCTGCGGGATAAATGTTCTTTCAAATCCGGTTCTTCTACCCAGCCTGTTAAACAAGATCTGTAGCCATATTCCTTTCGATCTTCATCGCAAATAATTCCGGATTTGCCGTTGTAAAGAGATTCCTTTACTTCCTCCAGATTTTTACCAATACAGGAATAAATACCCATTCCGGTGATAACAACTCTCCTCATCGCTCCTTCCTTTTCTATTTAAGAATAAATTCCTCCATTAATATTAATTACTTCGCCGGTAATATACGAAGCATTTTTTGAAGCCAAAAAACTTACAAGTTGCGCCACTTCCTCGGCTTCGCCGAAACGGTTGGCGGGAATCATTTTTTTGAGTTCCTTTTCATCGAGGTCGGCAGTCATATCGCTTTTTATAAAGCCCGGAGCTACGGCGTTCACCGTAATATTTCTTTTTGCTACTTCCTGCGCCAAGGCTTTTGTGGCGCCAATAACAGCGGCTTTAGCGGCCGAATAATTAACCTGCCCAGGCGTGCCCTTTAGTCCAGAAACCGAAACCATATTGATAATCCTTCCGTATTTGTTTACTAGCATTTTTTGTATCAGATGATTGGTAACATTGAAAAAACCATTCAAACTGGTATTGATAACCCCATGCCAATCTTCGGGTTTCATCCACATAAACATTCCATCTTTTGTGATTCCGGCATTGTTTATAATTACTTCAATAATAGCATCTTTATTTTGAATGTGCCATGCGTCAAATGCCTTATTTACGGCATTGGCATCGACAACATCAAACTGGATTATTTCCCCATTTCCGCCCACGGCTTCCACTTCCTTTAAAGTTTCTGTCGCAGCGTTTTCATTAGTGTTGTAATTTATTAAAATTTTATATTTTGAATCTTTTGCCAATTGGATGCAGACCGCACGGCCAATCCCGCGGGATCCTCCAGTTACAAGCGCGAATTTTTGCTTTTCTTTTTCTTCCATTAAATTTTTTTGAATCTATTTTGAAGTATCGACGAAAACCTCGGCATTTTGATACCATTTGCCCAACACCTGTCCTTTTTCATTAATGAAACCCCATTCTTTGTTTTTCTTAACGCGGGCCAGTCCATTTTGAAATCCTTTTTCGGAACCGGCTTGTAAAAAGCCGAACATCCCAATTGAAATATCGTATTCCATAGGTATTACCAATTTTCCAGTCTTATCTATAAAACCCCAAAGTTTTTTTTCCTTTACAGGCGCAAGACCATTGTCTGACAATACTTCGGCATCCTTATATTTAAAGTCGACCACTTTTTCGCCTTTTTCATTAATAAAGCCCCAATCCTTGCCTTCGGTTACGGGAGCCAAGCCTTGATTGAAGGCTCGGGCTTTATCATAAGCAGGTTGGATAACCCATTCTCCTTTTCCGTTTATATAACCCATTCTTTTATTGCTGCGGGCGTAGGTTAACGGAGAGTCATTTGTAAAATCCCATATTTTATCTGCCCCTGCAACAACTGTAAATGTACCATCGTTCAATACTCCAAAGCTTTCACCTTTACGTGCCCAAAGTCCATTTTTACTGAAATCGCCAATTTCTTCATATTCTGCGGGAACTACCACTTCCCCTTTGGTATTCAATAGACCCCAATAGACCCCAATTTTAAATTTTGCATGACCATTGGTGAAGTCTTTTATTTCATCGTATTTAGGTTCCAAAATGGTCTTCCCGTTGGTATCGATCAGCCCAATTTTATCCCCGTTTCGTATTACGGCCGCGCCATTGTCAAAATCATAATATTTATCGGTTGCGGGCGTGCTCAATGTTTCCCCCTTGGTGTTGATGTATTTCCATTGATCATTTTGTAAAACAAGGGCATAGCCAGAATTGAATGCCTTTACACGATCGTATTCAGGCTGGATGGCCCATTCGCCGGAAGTATTGATAAACCCCCATTTTTTGTCTTTCATTGCTGGCGCTAGGTTCCCCGAAAAGCTATCGGCTTTATCAAATTGTGGCTTTATGGCGAATTCACCAGATTTATTGATATAACCGAACAAATCATTATCACGGACCAAAGCCAGTTCCTGAGCCGTAATTGAAATCATTCCAAAGAAGAAGATAAATGCGAAAGAGATAACGGTTTTCATAACGAATAGATTTTGAGTTAGTTAAATATTAGTTATACCAATTTAATCATTTTTCTCGAGCCTTGTTTTAGGGATTCATTAAAAAATCTTTCACTTTATTCACATAGGGATACATTACCACATCCTCCTTAAAAACCGGCACTATTAGGCGAATATCTTCATACATTTTTTTTGTTTCGGAAGAAACTTTGTCCTGTACCTTTAAATATTCTATAGCCTGAATGATGGTTATCAACTCAATGGCAACTACCTCAAAGGCATTTTCAATAACTTTTTTGGTAATTAAGGCAGCATTGGTGCCCATTGAAACTATATCCTGATTGTCATTATTGTTGGGGATGCTGTGCACGTACATGGGGTTGCTGAGCATCTGGCTTTCGGCCGTGGTTGAAGTAGCAGTAAACTGTACGCCCTGCATTCCAAAATTCAAGCCCAGTTTTCCGAGGTTTACAAAAGGGGGAAGAATATCGTTCAATTTTGAATTGAGCAAATAGTTTAACTGCCTTTCGGCAAGCATCGTCATTTTTGCGACTACAATTTTCAGTTTATCCATTTCAAGGGAAACATAATCGCCATGAAAATTTCCACCGTGATAAACGTTTTGCCTTTCAACATCCACAATAGGATTGTCGTTTGCCGAATTTACTTCTTCAATCAATATTTTTTCAACATTATTTACGGTATCCAACACAGGTCCCAAAATTTGGGGAACACAGCGCAGTGAATAGTATTCCTGTACTTTTTCCTCAAAGACAACCACGTCTTTTGCACCATTGTAAAGATGGTGTCCACGTTTTCTTGTAAGGGTGCTATCCTTTAAATGCTCGCGCATCATTTCGGCAACTTTGCGTTGGCCGACATGCTTTTTAGTGTCATTTAATTCCATTGATAAATGATCATCGTATGCCTTTACTATTTCGTTAATAGCAGAGGAAGCACGGATCATCCATTTCATGATTCGCTTGGTATACAGCACATTTATAACGCCAATACCCGTCATCACTGAAGTTCCATTCATTAAAGCAAGGCCTTCCCGAAGTTCCACTTTTATGGGTTGAAGATTTTCAAGTTTAAAAACCTCTTCGGTATTCATGCGTTTGTCTTTATAAAAAACTTCGCCTTCCCCAATAAGTACCAAAGCCAAATGTGCAAGTTGCACCAAATCGCCACTGGCTCCTACCCCGCCGTGTTCGTAAATAACGGGGATAATGTTTTTATTTAGCAATTCAGCCATTAATTTTATAACCGAAGGATGCACGCCACTATTGCCAAGACTAAGGGTGTTTAACCGTGCCAGCATCGCCGCCCGCACATATTGCGGAGCAATGGTGTTTCCTGTTCCCGAGGAATGGCTGCGAATTAAATTATACTGAAGCTGGATGCGCTCGTCCTCTTTAATTTTATATTGAGCCATAGGCCCAAAGCCAGTATTTACACCGTATATTATTTTATTTTCGGAAAAATCCTTCAAAAAATCGAAACTTTTTTGAACGGTTTCTAATATATCTTTGTGAAGTTGGACAGTTTCATTTTTGAAAATTATTTTCTCAAAATCAGCTATATCCAGTTTTCCTTTTAATGTTGGCATTTATATAAAATCAATTGATTGATACATGTAACTTGTTTATATTTGGTTACGTTAGGATGCAAATTTAGAATTTTTTAACAATCTATTCCTTTTATATGAAAAATGATGTTACCGTTGATGTGTTAATTATTGGTGCGGGTCCCTCGGGTTGCGTGGCGGCGGCGTATTTAAGAAATAACGGAATCAGTATAAAAGTGGTTGAAAAAAGCAAATTTCCCAGGTTTGTGATTGGCGAAAGTCTATTGCCGCGCTGTATGGACCATTTTGAGGAAACTGGACTTTTGGATTGTTTAATGGATCAGAAATTCGAAATAAAGGCAGGGGCAAGATTTTTAAAGGATGGTATTGTTTGCAACTTCGATTTCGCGAAAAAACATACTCCGGGATGGGACTATACTTGGCAGGTACCTAGAGCTGATTTCGACAATACGCTGGCAAGGGAAATTGTAAAAAAAGGAGTTGATGTATCCTTTCAACACGAAGTTACAGCAGTAGAATTTGATGAAAAAGGACATTCTACAACAACCGTAAATGACGAACAAGGAAACGAATATAAAATAAAGGCAAAATTTATTATAGATAGTAGTGGCTACGGAAGAGTTTTACCACGTTTGTTGGATTTGGACAAACCCTCTTCCCTCCAAGCAAATTCCGCCATTTTTACCCATGTTAGCGAGCCCGATCGGCCTGAAGGCGAGGAAGGAACAATTATAACATTTGATGTGGTGAAAGATGAAGTTTGGCTTTGGGTCATTCCTTTTTCAAACGGCAATACCAGTATTGGTTTTGTGGGCCCAACAGAATTTATAGAATCCTATCAAGGTACAAATGCTGAGAAATTAAGAGAGATGCTGAAAACCTCCCCTTATTATTATGAGAGGTTAAAAGATTTGGAATTCATTTTTGAACCCCATATTATTAAAAATTATTCCAAAGCCGTGAAACAGCTTTACGGAAAAGGGTATGCTCTTACTGGAAACAGCGCTGAGTTTTTGGATCCCGTGTTTTCTTCCGGCGTTACGTTTGCAACCGAATCTGGAGTAAAAGCTGCCAAATTGATAACCAAGGAATTAAATGGCGAAAAAGTTGATTGGGAACAAGATTACACTGAATATATTATGAAAGGTGTAGATGTTTTTAGAACCTATGTAACCGAGTGGTACACGGGAAATCTTCAGAAAATATTTTTCCACCGTCCAGAAAACCCCATTATTAAGGAACAGATTTGCGCAGTGCTGGCAGGCTATGTTTGGGATAACACCAATCCATTTGTAAAAAACCACAACCGCCTTGTAAAGACGGTTGCAAAGGTTATTGATATAGAAAATGAGGCAGTAAACTAAACTACTTATTCCTCAATATCTTCTTGAAGTATTTTCATATCCTTATCACTAAAGTTGTAGGACACGGGACGGTAAAGAGAATAAATTACTTCGCCAGTCTTTGAATTTATTATTGAAATAAATTTATCTGTATTGCTTCTAATGTATGATAGATAGTAAATTTCCTCTCCGTTCAATATTTTCGAATTCAGTTTCTCTGTGGAAATTACCTGGTATATCAATTTGTAATTTTCCATCAATTCCTTTTCTTCAAATCGTTCGGTTTCATCGCCTTTAAATTTATTTCTTTTCACAAAAATATAATCCGGTACGTATAGGGTTTCCTCTTTCAGTTTCTGTATTTTATCCTTTTCATATATTTTACTGAACAGGCCATCATTTTCGCCTTTAGCCAATAGTTTTTGCAGTTCCTGAATTTGATTTTTAAAAATTCCTGGGCCCCAGTTTCTCAAGTGGTTTTCGTCAGAATAGTCTGTTTGGAAAATTGTGTACGGATTTCTTAATGTATAATCATCCATAAAAATTTCAAGCCGTGCCAATTGTGTAACGTATCTATCTTTTCTACTTCTTTTTGAGGGCTCCTTTTCAAAATATTTATCATTGAATTTCCAAAGTTCGAAGTATTGATGATATATTGGGAGATTGGTTATTTTTACATCCCGAAAATCTGGTGTTGTAACTGTTCTTGTGTAACTCATATTTTTATCGATCAATCCAATAGTGAAATAAGAATTTTCAGGAGCGTAGTATTTGGGCAAATCTGAAATAGGAATCACTTCTATGGGATTAAAAGTCCAATTTTCTTTTAAGATTTTAATGTATTCCTGGGCCTTCTCAGTATTTGGATCATCAACCCCAAAATAGGTTGTGCCTTTTTTAAAAGCTTCTATATCTTCCGAATTTGAAATGGACATTTGTGCAGTTGAAGTGGTTGCAAACCCAAAAAGGATAAGTGAAAGATTTAAAGTTAAGAGGAAAAATTTTTTCATTAGTTATATTTTTAGAGTTTACATTTAGTAAACATATAAAATTTAATGTAATAAAAAAATCCCCAAATGGGTGAAGATCCAGCATATACGGAAGGGGAAAAGTTTGGTAGTGAAAAAAATCTCTTTTAAAATAAAAAATATCTAACGCTTTAAATATCTAAAATATACGGAAAGGGAAACGTCCGGAATTGCAAAGTTTCCAACTTTGCAATTCCGGCCACCGTCACGTGTGCCAATAAGGCAAACAATTCATCCTGAAATAAAAAATCCCAACCTTTTTCAAGATCGGGATTTAATTTTTGTTGGCCCACTAGGGCTCGAACCTAGACTCTTCTGTACCAAAAACAGACGTGTTGCCAGTTACACCATGGGCCAATTCCATATTGAGAGGGCAAATTTAGTATAAACTTTGTGTTGTACAAACATTTTTGTTTAAAAAATCGTTTATTTTTTCCCTTTAAAAGAGTTAGCTCAAAAATATCATATCATATTGTACGTTACACCAATTCAATACTTGGGGCTATCTATATTATTAGTAAATTCGTAGCTTCAAAATTGTATGTACTTATGGGTTCTTTCAACTTTACAAAATGGAACAAAGTTACCGGCTGGTTTGTTTTTGCAGTCGCCCTTATTACTTATTGGCTCACCGTAGAACCAACCGTTAGTTTTTGGGATGCTGGTGAATATATAACAACTGCCAGCAATCTGGAAGTTGGCCATCCACCTGGAGCTCCCCTTTTTCAGTTGTTGGGGGCATTTTTCTCCATTTTTGCGCCAGATGCTTCACATATAGCGCTTACCATCAATCTGATGTCGGTTTTTGCAAGTGCCTTTACCATACTTTTCCTTTTTTGGTCACTGACAATTTTGTTGACCAATTTGATTTCAAAACAACACGAAATAGACAGAACGCATTCAATAGCTATTCTTGGAAGTGCCGCCGTTGGCGCTTTGGCATTTGCCTTTACCGATAGTTTTTGGTTCAATGCGCTTGAGGCCGAAGTATATGCAAGTGCAGCTTTTTTAATGGCTGTTCTATTTTACACAGCCCTTCGTTGGGAGCGGGATATGTTGAATCCACGTGGCAATAGATGGGTTATACTCATTGCTTTTATTATTGGACTTTCATTCGGGATCCACTTTATGGCTTTGCTTACCATTCCAGCTATTGGCTTTCTTTATTTCTTTAAGCATTACAAAACCATTACCATAAAAAATTTCATAATTGCCAATATTGTTACCGTGGCAATTCTTCTTTTGATATTTAAACTTTTATTGCCGTGGACAATGAAGTTTTTCAGCGGTTCAGAATTATTTTTCGTAAACAGTATTGGCCTGCCATTTAACTCAGGAACCATTTTTGCTGCCTTATTGTTCATTGTCATTTTTGTTTATGGACTGCGCTATACCCGCAATAAAGGATATGTACAGTTGAATACGCTCTTGCTTTGTGTACTTTTCATTTTTATTGGTTTTTCCAGTTGGTTGATGCTTCCCATCCGCGCAAATGCCGGTACGGTTATTAACGAAAATAACCCCAACAATGCCCGCGAACTTTTGGCTTACTATAACCGGGAACAGTACCCAGAAACACATTTATTTTATGGTCCACTTTTCACAGAAACATATGTTGGGCTTGATGAAGACAACCCATACAAGGATGACAAACCGAAATACGAAAAAGACGAAACAACCGGCAAGTATGTAATTGTAAACAATTTTAAAAACGCCAGTCAAAATACCGAAGATTCCCAAAAGGCATTTCTGCCACGAATGTGGAGTACGGAGCACAACGCCAATTATATGGAGTTTACCGGAGGACTGGATTTTTCAATTAAAAGTGATTATTTAAGTGAACCGCGACTTGTTGAGGAAGTGAATAAATTCAAACAGGCCTATAGTTCCGGATTGGTAGATAAAAATGACTACGACAAATTCCTGAAAAATTTCGGGCAATACCTAGACATCCAAAAACCATCCTTTCTTCAGAATATGAAATTTATGTTCCAGTTTCAGTTTGGATATATGTACTGGCGCTATTTTATGTGGAATTTTACCGGCAGGCAGGACGATGTGCAGGGTCAATATACAGACCTTCACGGAAACTGGCTGAGCGGTATTAAGTTTGTGGATGAGCTTCGGCTTGGCTCACAGGACAATCTTCCAAGCGATGTGAAAGGCAACAAAGCCCGAAATACCTACTTTTTCCTTCCGTTGATATTGGGGATTATTGGGCTGGTATTTCACTTTAAAAACGACCAAAAAAGTTTTTGGGTGCTGCTGGTGTTATTTCTTTTTACAGGTTTGGCGCTAAAAATTTATCTGAATGAAAGGCCATTTGAGCCACGGGAAAGAGACTACGCCTTAGTGGGAAGTTTTTATGTTTTTGCAGTCTGGATCGGCTATGGGGTCTATGCGCTCTTTGACCTAATGAAAAATTATTTAAAACCGAAGGTCGCACTGCCGTTGGTTTTAATTGTCACCGCTTTGGCGGGACCGGTGCTTTTGGCTTCCCAGAATTGGGACGACCATGACCGCAGTAATAGATACACTGCGCAGTCCATGGGTAAAATGTACTTGGATTCCTGCGATAAAAATGCAATTTTATTTACCATTGGCGATAACGATACTTTTGCGCTTTGGTATGCCCAAAACGTTGAAGGCTACAGGCAGGACGTGCGTATTGTAAACACCAGTCTTTTCCAGACTGACTGGTATATTGACGATATGAAGAAAAAAGCCTTCAGCAGCGATCCAATCCCTTCGCAACTGACCCACGACAAATACAGATGGGGAACCCGGGATTTTATAATTCATCAAAAAACTACAAAAGACACCATCGACATTAAAACATGGATGAATTTTGTGGCCAACGATAGTCCCGCAACCCAAATGGAACTTCCCAGCGGGCAAGCCGTTAATACTTTTCCATCTAAAGTAATTCGAATTCCTGTGGACAAGGAAGCTGTGCTTCGCAACGGAATTGTGGATCCAAAAGACGCAGATAAAATTGTGCCTTATATAGATATTCAACTAAAAGGAGATATCATTTACAAAAACCGTTTGTTGATGCTGGATGTTTTGGCAAACAACAATTGGGAACGCCCCATTTATTTTAGCGGTGGAAGTTTTGGTGACGATGATTATCTATGGATGAAGGATTACCTACAATTGGATGGTGTTGTTTACAAACTGGTGCCTATAAAAACTGCTGTAGATAAGCGAAATCCATTCGATATGGGAAGGATAGACACCGATAAAATGTACAAGATTGTTATGGACTGGGATTGGGGAAATAGCGGTAGCCCAGATATTTACCACGATACAGAAACCAGACGTAATGGTATTACCTATAGAAGCAACTTGGCCCGTTTGGCCGAAGCGTTAATAAACGAAGGCAAAAAAGACAAGGCTGAAAAAATTCTGGATCTGGCTATGGAAAAAATGCCGATTGATTATTTTGAATATTACTCATTGCTGGAACCTTATGTGCTGGGATATTACGAATTGAACAACACGCCAAAGGCCCGAAAGGTATTTGAAGATGTTTCTAAAAAATATCAGGAACACTTAACCTATTACAATGGTTTGAAGTTTAGCAATCAACGCGCTATTGCCGATGAAATTATAAGTGATATGGAACGCTACCGAAGTCTGGTTCAAATTGTGGTGATGTATGACAAGGAAGAATATGCCCGTGCCGAAGCCCAAAAATTCAATGATTATTTGAAAATGTTCCGCCATTTCTATTCTGAGGACGAACAAATGGACGTAGATAAAGATTTGGAAAAGGATTCTACCATGGATATTCCTTTGGATTCAAACCTTTTGAAAAAAATGCAGGAAGAGCCTACCAATAATGTGGAAGGCGAAACACCCGTAAATTAGTTTTGTGAAACTTCATCTTATAAAAATGCCCAGATTCATTCAGCGGTTATATCCTGAGCGGATCTGGGCATTTTCACATAAAGAGAAGTCAATTTACCTCACCTTTGACGATGGCCCCATCCCAGAAGTTACACCTTGGATTTTGGACGAATTAAAAAAATACAACGCCAAGGCCACCTTTTTCTGCATAGGCGAAAACATTCAAAAACACCCTGAAATTTTTAGAAGAATCCTGGCTGAAGGGCACTCCGTGGGCAACCATACTTTTAACCATTTGAATGGTTGGAAGACTGAAACTTCGGAATATATAGATAATGTTTTAAAGTGTGAAAACATTATCAATGCTGAATTCATTAATCGGCAATCGGCAATCGGCAATCGCAAACTATTCAGGCCTCCTTACGGGAGAATAACTTCAAAACAGGCTAAAATTCTTCATAAAAAAGACTTTAAAATAATTATGTGGGATGTGCTGAGCTATGATTTTTATGCAAGTGTTTCCGAAGAAAAATGTCTTCAGAATGTTTTGGAAAATATGAAAGCGGGTAGCATTGTTGTTTTCCATGATAGCTTAAAGGCAGAAAAAAACCTTCGGTATGTGTTGCCGAAGGTTTTGTGGTTTATCGAGGAGAAAAGTTTAGTGAGCAAATATCTTAATTCATAATAAGGTTGTAAGAAGTTACTAAAAATTGCTCATTTCCATTGGTTGTTTTCTGTACGTATATTTCAACAAAATCCCCCGGAGCAACATTTACGGTTCCTATTACGGAGGCCGTTTGGCGTTGGTTGGTGGATAAAACATCAAAAATGGCCTCAGTTCCGTCAACGACCGCTCCATTTTTATATATGGTAAAACTATAACGCGAACCTCCGGTAGCTGTAAATGAAAAATTGGCGAAAATGTTTACCGCCCTACTTTTATTGCCCTGATAAATTATACTATTGTTTTCGTTAGGACTTGCTCTAAGCTTACTTCGAAAAAGACGAATTGATTTGGTGTTGACGGGGAGTTTAAAAGCGGTGGTACTGCTTACATTCACTACACTTGAGGTATCAAAATATAAATTGGCTGTGGCCAGATCATCACTTTCCTTTGGAATCCCCGGACAGTTTACCGTCCAAGTATTGCTAAAATTATACCCAAGATAAGTATTTGCCGCTGCATACGGTTTTACATAAGTACCAACGCCAGAAAATACTGTGCCTAATAAAACCCCATTGGCAACGGTAGGGTTTGAGCTAACATCCAATCCGAATGCGCCGGATTTTACTGTTGTAAAGCCGCTCGCCTTTTCAACCAACCCAAAAGTGCCAGTAAATTTCTCATAAGTCCCACCATTATCTCCTAACCAAGCTTGGTTGCTTAAAAGTAGATTTGTAATACCGGAATAGGTTATTCCCGTCGTATTATTAGAGAACTGTACAATGTTCGCAAAATAAAGAAAAAGGTTTGAAATTGTGCCAACACTGCCCAAATTTGCAATGATAGTACCTTGAACTAATAGAGAACCGCCTCCCGTAATGTTGAAAGCACTTGCACCAGCTCCACCAGTTATTGTAATATTTCGAATACTTCCACCCGTTATTCCTTCAAATACTGGACCTGTCGCTCTAAAAAGTATATCCTCATTTGCATCAAGCCCAGATACATATGCATCATTCAAATCTATGGGTGCAGGTAACATAATTGTTCCGTTAATTTCATAATAAGTATTGGACACAAGAGTAATTTTTCCTGATGCTGGAGCTGGAAAATCTGCTGCCGATTTAACCAAAACGTGATTATTACGTTTTTCGGCAGATGAATTTATTTTTACCCACACCGTGGAAGATATTTCGTAATAATAAAATGCCTTCAAATCTGTATCATATACCAATAGACTATTGGCCGGGGTGGCAATAGCCGTTCTTTGGACTGTAGTCATCCGTGGGGCCAAAAGACCTTTTGTGGTTGAACTAATATCCAACATTGAAGTGGCGGCAGGATTGGTGGTGCCAATACCTACTTGTGAATATACAGTTATGCCTAAAAATAGGGTAGAAGATAATAGTAACCTCCTCCATAGAGAAGATTTTGCGTTAAAAAAATTCATAGCAGTTCTGGGGATTAAAGAAAACTTTTTTTTGTAAAAATAAACATTTAATCGATAAAAAGTGTTTTTAAACGTTTAAAACGGATTTTTTACACTGTTAAGGAAATATAGGAGTGAATAATTAGGAAAAAGTGATAATGATGAATTATAACTTTTTTAGGCTGCCAATCTCTCCAAGAAGTTTAAATCATGATTTCATTAATTTTCCCATAAACCAAATCACTTTCCCAACCGCGGTAAAAAAGGTAATCTGCAAATTTTTTCCTTTTTTTCTGAAGATTTTTTTCCTCGCTCAATTGAGCCAATCTTTTTTTTGCCAATGTTTCAAATGTTAAGTAATATTCCGAATCGGGAATTTCCTTTAAAGCAATTTGAATATTGTATTTTGAAATTTCGCGCAACTTCAGTTCATTGACGATTCTTTTCCTGCCCCATTTTTTTGCCCGGAATTTCCCTCGCGCAAAGGCTTGTGCAAACCGGGTTTCGTTTAGAAAATTATGTTGAAGCAAATGATGGATAATTTGGTCCACCGCATCGGGGAT
>JBBQQN010000093.1:0-12955 GCA_038215845.1 Flavobacteriales bacterium
CAATCCACCAATTCCGATGATTAGAAATGATAAAAGTGGAATATTGAATGCAACTTGAGGGTGCTCCATATAATATGATTTCAGCATAATTGGGACAAACGCCCAAAAGGCATACAACTCCCACATGTGGCCAAAATACCCGAAAGCCGCAGCGCGAAGATGCTTATTTCGAAATACTTTAAAAAATGCCAATAAGTCTGGCCGTTGACCAGGTTTTCGGTAAGGACCGTTCGGAACCATAATTGCCATTAAAGTACCGCCCAATAGGGAAAGAGAGGAAGTGGTGATGATTACAGATTTCCAAGGAAATGCATGGGTAATATCTTTCAGTAAATGGGGAAGGGCAGTACCTACCACTAACGCCCCAACTAAAAACCCAAGCGACTTACCCAGTCCTTTTTCATAATAATCAGCTGCTATTTTCATCCCTACGGGATAAATACCCGCAAGAAAAAAGCCTGTAAGAAAACGCAGTATAAGGATACTAATAAAACTGTTCCCTTCCCATATTATACCGATATTGAATATTGACCCGACTAAAGAGCTGATCAAGAATACTTTTGATGGTGAAAAGCGGTCTGAAATAGTTAAAACGGCAAAGATTAGTGTACCAGCTATAAAACCAAGTTGTACTGCTGAAGTTAAGTGACCAATCGCAGTATTTTGCAGATCAAAATTTTTGACGAGATCGCTCATCACCCCATTCCCTGCAAACCATAGGGAGGTGCAACAGAATTGGGAAAATACGATTATTGGTAATATTAGCTTGGGTTGTTTCAATTTTGGATTTTTTATATTCCAGCCAACATATAGTTAAACACAAGCTGCTGTTTATTTCAATTATATGAAACCCATTTAATCCTCAAAATAATATAGATTCAGAAATATAGAGGGAATATAAATATAGCCAAAAAATGGTTTGGTAAAGGAAAAGTTATAAAAGCAAAAACCGCAACTGTATTTAGCGGCGGTTAAAATTAATAAACATACAAAATTTGAGTTTTTAATTAAGTTTCCACTTTTTAGCAATCTCCGCATTAAAACCATCACCTTCCTTGGGGTTGGGCTCGCCTTTGCCGGTGGTTATTAGCTTTTGTAGACTGTTTTGTATATAATTGGTCCAAGCCTCATTGCAAACTTCAAAACACTCGTCCTGCGGCACCAAACCTTGGTGGGTAAATTTTACCTTTGTCTTGTCTCCTTCTTTTGAAATCTCAAAAACCAACTTGCTTCCAACCCATTCGGTTTTATCTTCAATAAAATTGAAACTGTTGTCCAAAACCAGCCACACCACTTTTTTCTTGGGAACCAATTCAATCAATTTCATTTTGCACAAATGAATGTCTTTATAATGGTAGAAAAATTCTTCATTGAGTTTGTCCGTATTTCCTTCAATTTCTTCAGACCACCAGCCGCGCATATTGGTGATAGCTTTAAAGGCAGTTTTTGGCGATTCGTCCACCAAAAGGGTTGAGGTATAATCTGCTGTTTTCATATTAATTAGAATTTTAAGAAACTGTTCTTTCAATTATTCTCTGTGTACATTTTAAAATTATCCATGATAGCCTGCCAACCGTCGCGCTGCATTTCTTCGGAGTTTTCGGTTTCAGCGTCAAAGGTAGTTGTGACTTTGGTCTTGCCGCCCAAATCTTCAAAAGTGGTTGTGGCCTTCCTTCCATCTTCCATAGTATAACTGATTTTCTTTTGGGGCACTACTTCGTCATACATAACATTGAAGTCAAACCCAAAACTGCCATCTTTAGCTTCCATTCGCGAGGAAAGCTTGCCGCCGACTTTTAAATCATTGGTAGCTTTTGAGCAATGCCAGTCGTCATTGGCAAAGTTCCATTTGGTAATGTGCTTGGGTTTGTTCCAGTAGTCCCAAACATTTTTGGTATCTGCGTTTATCGTGCTTTCTACGGTGATTTTTGTACTCATAACAATCAAGTTTTTAAAGATAAATTTAAGAATTTACTTAGTTATCATTGGCGCGTATTTGTGCCTGTTTTCATAAATAACCCAAAGGTTTATAGCAAATAAAGGCAAGGCAATATACATTCCGGAAGGCACTGCGGTGTTGGTTAAAATAATCCCGATCATCACAGGAAAAATAACCACAGCGCCGAGAGCACGTGTTTTTGGAATGATAAAAAGAATGCCGCCCAATATTTCCGCAAAACCCACCAATGGTATTAACCAACCAATTGTCATAAAGGCACCGAAAAGTTTCACCAATTCCTCGGGCATATCATCGGGCGGCGGCATATAATTTAAAAATTTATTGAGCCCGGCATTGATAAACATTAAGCCGAATAAAAGACAAACGATAAATAGGATTTTGTTTTTCATCACTATTAAAATTTAAGGGTTAGGAAGATGGAATGTCTAAGTTAATAATTTCCATTGGTCTGAAAATAAGTAATGGGCATTCCATAGATTATTTCCGAGTTGGTAACACTTCATCAAGATTGCCAAGTGCCATAATAAAACCTTCCTTAAAGCCCATTGCTATTATTGCTTCCAGGTCTTCTAGTTTATCGTGTTTTATTGAAATTTTCACTGTGGTGGTTTTATTTTTTTTAGAAAAATCTACATTCCAGTCAGAGCGGGGCATTTCCTTATTTATATTGCCATCGCTATCGCAAAAAGCATCCAAAAATTTAAAATTGTCTTTTGGTGAAATGGAAGTATAATCTGCCATTGCCCAATGTTCTTCCCCTTCAGGTCCCACCATAGCATAGATTCGGCGGCCACCTTCTTTAAATTCCATGCTTTTTGTACGCGATTTCCATGGCTTTGGTGCCCACCAATGGTCGAGGATTTCGGGTTGGGTCCACGCAGCCCAAACGGTGGGCTGATCTGCTGCAAATTCGCGGATAACGTTTACGGTATTGGTTTTCCGATCTACGGAAAAATCCATTAACAGATTATTCTTCATTGTTTTTCGGTTTTAAATTAATTAATATTTGATCCAATTGGTTGAAACGTTCTTCCCACTGTTTGCGGAACTGTTCCAGCCATTGGTCTATTTCTTTCATTTTGTCGATTTTTAACTGGTAGTAAATTTCCCTGCCCACTTTTTCCTCGTTAAGCAATTCACATTCATTAAGGATTTTTATATGTTTTGAAACCGCCTGTCGAGTGGTGTGGAATTGTTCCGCCAACGCATTTGGTGTCATTGCGTGAGTTGCAATAAGTACTAAAATCGCTCTACGCGTAGGATCTGCAATGGCTTGAAATATATCTCGTTTCATTTCTGGTGTTTATTTTTAGCAATCAATCAGTTGCAAATATAAACGCAACTTTTTGGTTGCGCAAATAATTTAAGATTTTTTTATTTGAAGGAATTTATTTTAATTCGGAACTCATAGAATAGGGGGCATCCTCGGGGTTTGTTCCGCGACTTTTATTTGGTTTCGAAGTCATTTTAAAATTCAAATTTCCGCCATCCATTATAGTATTGTATTTCAAAAAGGTTTTGGAATAGTCTTTTCCATTTAGCGTAGCTTCTTGAATATAGCGCGTTTCCAAAGTATTATTTGGTGCAGAAATGATAAAGGTTTTGCCGTTTTCCAATTTCAAAGTAACCTTTTTGAAAAGCGGCGATCCCAAAACATACTCATCGGTTCCTGGCGTTACTGGATACATTCCCATGGCCGAAAAAACATACCAAGCTGAAGTTTGCCCATTATCCTCATCGCCACAAAGTCCGTCAGGATTTGGGGTATAGAGTTTATCCATAATTTCACGTACGTGATACTGTGTTTTCCAAGGCTGAGCGCCGTAACAATACAAATAGGGCATATGCTGAATAGGTTGATTTCCGTGGGCATACTGCCCCATATTTGCAATTAGCATTTCAGTAATTTCGTGAATTTGCACGCCGTAGTATGAATAATCAAAAGTAGGCGCAGCGGTAAAAACCGAATCCAGTTTTGCGGTAAAAGCTTCATTGCCACCCATTAAATTTTTAAGTCCTTCTACATCGTGAAAAACGCACCACGTCCAATGCCAAGAGTTTCCTTCTGTAAATGCATCGCCCCATTTATCAGCTCTAAAAGGTGATTGAAAACTACCGTCCTTATTTTTGCCCCGCATAAAATTGGTGGATTTATCGAAGACATTACGGTAATTCTGCGACCGTTTTTTGAAGGTGTCAATTTCTGATTGCGGACGATTCAGTGCTTTTGCAAGTTTCCAAATAGTAAAATCGTCATAGGCGTATTCCAGTGTTCGCGCAGTGTTTTCGGGGATTTCAACATCATATGGTATATAGCCGAGTGTGTTGTAATAATCAGCGCCAAATCTTCCGACTGAAGACATTGGTCCGGCATTTTCAGAATTTTTCAGAATTGCTTCATAAAGCGTATTTATGGTTTCAATATTGTTGTTTTTCAAATATGCATCCGAAATGATGGAAGCCGAATTACTCCCAACCATACAATCCCGATGCCCGGGACTTGCCCATTCCGGCAACCAACCGCTTTCCTTATAAGTGTTGGCAAGCCCTTCCATAATATTCGAATTCATTTCGGGGAACATTAAATTGAAGAAAGGAAAAACGGCGCGGAAAGTATCCCAAAACCCGTTATCGGTAAACATATAGCCTTTTTCCACTTTTCCGTTGTATGGACTGTAATGAACTATTTTATTTTCAGAATCGAATTCATAAAATTTTCTGGGGAAAAGCATGGTTCTGTAAAGCGCGGTATAAAAAGTGGTCATCTGTACAACCGTGCCACCTTCAACCGAAATTCGGTTTAGGCTTTTGTTCCAAATAGCTTGGCCTTCATTTTTGATTTCATCAAAAGTTTTGTTGCCAATTTCCCGCTGAAGATTTAATTCAGCTTGTTCCGGACTTATAAAAGATGAAGCAACTTTCAAATTAACCTGTTCCCCATTTTTAGTTTTAAACTGAAGAATTGCACCACTGTGCTCGCTTTCCATTTCAAGTTTTCCTTTTGTAATGGTATCATTTTGAACTCCGTAAACAGCTTCAAAATCCTTGTCGACATAAATAACAAAATAATTCTTGAAATTATCGGGCACGCCACCACGGTTATTTCGGGCGTAACCGACTATTTTTCGCTCTTTCGGAAACACCTTTACATAACTATTTTTGAAAAAACCATCCACAATCAAATAGGCTTTATCAGTTTCGGGATAGGTTATTCTGAAACGGGCAGTGCGCTCTGTTGGCGTAATCTCCACCGTGGTATTGTAATCGGCCAAATATACTTTATAGTAATGTGGAAGTGAAGTTTCAGCCTTATGCGAAAACCACGATTCACGTTTGTCTTCATTAAAAACCAGGGAATCAGTGGTGGTGAAAATTGAAAAAGCGCCGTAATCATTGATCCACGGTGAAGGTTGGTGCGTTTGTTTGAAACCACGGATTTTATTTGCTGCATATTGATAGCCCCAGCCATTACCCATTTTATTGGTCTGTGGCGTCCAAAAATTCATTCCCCAAGGAAGTGCAATGGCAGGGTAGGTATTACCGTTTGAAAGTTCGTATTTTGAATCTGTTCCAACAAGTGGGTTTACAAATTGCGTTAAATCTGTTTGCTGTCCAAAAACAAAAACTGATAAAAAGAGAAAGCAAAGAAAAAGGACATTCTTCATAAAAAGATTTTACAAATAATATCCTTTAAAACTACTGAAATAAATTTGAAATTTTACTCTTTCAAGAACTGAATAAGCGGACTTATAAATTCTTTAAATGCTTCAATGTGGGGCAAATGTCCAACATTTGTTATTTCCACCAATTTCGCATTGGGAATGGCATCACGAGTTTTTTTGCCCAGTTCATTATAAAGGCCCATAGTTTTGCGAACTTCATCCGAAACCAACGGTTTTCCTAAAGCGGTTCTGTCTCGGGTACCAATAATCAATAGAGTGGGAGCTTTTATATTTGGAAATTCATATACTACGGGCTGTGTAAAAATCATTTCGTAGGTTAGCGCCGCATTCCAAGCTATTAATGGATAGTTTTCATTAAGCGTCCAACCTCCAAGCAATTGAACCCAAGGTTCGTATTCGGGTTTCCAGTTACCGTCATAATAACTTTCTTTTTGATACGCTTTTAGTTTATCGTAATCCTTTTCCAATTCATTTTTATACCACCAATCCACATTTTTGTAAGGCACTTTCAGTTTCCAATCTTCTAATCCAATTGGATTTTCGAGAATTAATTTTTCAGTTGTTTCGGGATACATTAAAGCAAAACGTGTAGCAACCATTCCGCCCATAGAATGCCCCAGCACTGCAATTTTTTTAATTCCCAAGGTGTCTAGTAGTGCTTTGGTATTTTCTGCCAACTGCTGAAAAGTATACTGAAAATGTTCCGGTTTTGAAGATTTTCCAAAACCTATTTGGTCCGGCACAACCACTCGAAAACCTTCTTTGGTGAGCTGATTGATAGTGGTCTGCCAATAGGCACCATTAAAATTTTTACCGTGAAGCAGGAGTACGTTTTTCCCATTATAGTTTTTAGGGGTTATATCCATATAAGCCATTTTAAGGGCTTGCTTTTGGTTTTCAACTTTTAAAAATGAAACTGGAAAAGGGTAGGTGTAGTTTTCAAGATTAATGTCTAGATTTTTTACTTGCTCTTTTTGTGAAGTAACTAAAAATGGAAAAAGAAGCAATAGGGCATATATTATACTTTTCATAGCAAAATTTAAATGGTTTTTCTTTTTTCTATAAAATTACGGTTTCCGTATTATAATAAATATTAAGAAATGCATAAAAAAAGCGACCCTAAAAGGATCGCTTAGTTTAAAAGCTTTTTTCTTTAACCAAATATTAAGCTTTATGGTTATATAAATGTGTGGGGGACACTTAGTGGTAACCAACTACAATTTACTAAATAAATACAAAGAGGTTGTAAATTTTAACTAAATTAGGTGTGTTTTTTAACATGATTTTCAAAATAAGCGGCTCCTGGGAACCGCTTATAAAAAATGATTAAAGAATTAGTGTTAATCTTGTGAATCGTCTCTTTCCACTGCAATAATGGAATTATTCAATTCTGGTTGTGGGGATTTATTGTCTAAGTTTATTGATGCTCCGGAATTTGACAGTAACACCACTGAAAAATTATCGGCGTTATTAAAATTATTTTCAGCAACCATCAGCTCGCGCAAATGGTCGCAATGGGTCAATCCTATGGGTAACTTCCCAGTAAGGTTGTTGTCAAAAATATTAAATACTTCAATATTTTTTAAATTACCTAAGCTTTCCGGCACTTCTCCACTTAATTTGTTACTGCTTAAGTGCAATTGCTTTAGGTTTGAAAGATCTCCCAGTGTGCTGGGAATAGTACCTTCTAGGGCCGTACCGTTAAGGGCTAAAACTTCAAGATTTTTAAGGTTTCCAATTTCTGAAGGAATATTACCTGTAATAGGGTTAAAGCTCAACTCCAATACTTTTAGGTTTTTTAATTCGCCCAAAGAGGCTGGTAAAACACCTGAAACATTATTGAACAATAAGCTAATTCCGGTTACAGTGTTATTTTCCACCGTAATGCCTTTCCAGTTTTCCACAGGCTCGTCCAAGTTCCATTGGCTATTCCACTGTGAACCATTGGTAGCGGTATAAAAATCTAGGAGAATTTGCTTTTCATTTGCGGGAACATGACCAAACATACATATGGCCAATAGCAGAAATGTGTAGGTAAGAAATGCTTTTTTCATAGTTTGGGGCTATTAATGTTCTAAAACCAAAGTAAATGAAGACATTTAAAAGCTAAAAAGCAAAATTATTCGATGAAATGCATAAAAAAAATTAGTTTTCTTTTGATATCTTTAATAAAAAGGACTTATTTACTTCATGAGCTCCTTTAAAAACCTCTATTTCTAAGTGGTTTTTAAAAATTTTTGTTCCTTTTAAGTGCTCTTCTGTTTTTCGTGCTTCGGTAATGTATGGGTCGTTATCGCCATAGAGGTAGGTTACTCTTGTGGAATCCTTCAAAAACAAAAAATCTTCCGGCTTCAGTTCGTTTGGTATTCCCCCAGAGTGCAGAATTAAATGATTGCAATCTATCTTTCTGCTTGCTACCCAGCGCATGGCTATTGAAACCCCTTGAGAATAACCCAAAACAATTAGTTTCGGAACCTTGCCAGTAACTTCTTCTTTGAAAACAGCATCCACAAAAGCCAACACATTTTGGGTTTCCTGTACAGTATTTTCCCTGGTGAGCCAAGAAGCTCCCACATGTTTGAAATTTTTATCTTGATAGTATTTTGAAGGAGCTTGTGGGGCAATTATAAAATTTTCTTCCGAATTCAATTCAGAAAAATATTTAATGAAATATTTGCTTAAATAGCCCATTCCGTGAAAAACTACCCAAACATTTCTAGTTTTTTCCGAAAGTGTATTTAAGGTTGAGTAAGAATTCGTGGCGGGGTAAGAAACCTGCTTTTCTAAAACCATTTTGTTTAGTTCAATTTTGTATTTTTACAAATGTAAATATATATGATGAAGAACACCAAAGAAGAAATTCTTTCTGCTTGCAACAAGATGTGCAAAAATACCCTAATGGAAACCTTGGGAATAGAATTTATAGAAATTGGCGATGATTTTTTGGTGGCTCGTATGCCGGTTACTCCACGCGTACACCAACCAGATGGTGTTTTACACGGCGGCGCCTCTGTTGCGTTGGCCGAAAGTGTTGGTAGCGCGGGTGCTTTTGTTTTTCTGAATTCAAAAGATATTATTATCCGTGGTATTGAGATTGCCGCAAACCATGTAAAAAGTGTAAAAGAAGGATATGTTTACGCAAACGCCTCAATACTGCACAAAGGAAGGACCACACAATTATGGCAAATAAGGATTACCAATGATGAAGGAGCCTTAGTTTCTCTTGTAAAACTTACAACCCTTACCTTACCTAAAAAGAGTTGATGGAACATAACCCCATAATCGAAAAAATTTCAGATCATTACCGCAAGAAACTACCCTTTGTAATGTATGCCTTACCGGAGAATGATGAACTGCACATTTATCTTCAGAAGGATAACACTTTACATACTATAGAAGAATTTTCCAAACAGGTTTTTGTTTTTGCTCCCTTTGATTTTAGTGAAACCGCCTTCTGCATTCCAGAGGAAAATTGCGAAATATTTCAAACAACAATAGAAAAACAAAAGTTTGGAAGTAAGGTTAAAAAACTCGCAAGGTCAGTTTCTGAAAAAAATAAATACCTCAAGCTTTTTAATAAAACCCATGAAGCCATTAAGCAAAGAAAAGCGACAAAAATAGTGATCTCCCGTTTTAAGGATATTAAAGTAACAAATTTCAATTTAGAAGAGCTTATAAAGCAATTGTTTTCTCTTAACCAAGCTGTTTTTAGGTACATTTGGTACCATCCCGAAACCGGTCTGTGGTGCGGGGCTACCCCAGAAATTCTCGTTTATACAAATGAACATTCGTTTACAACCATGGCCTTGGCAGCTACTCAGCAATATAATGGAAGTATGCATGTATTGTGGTCGCCAAAGGAAATTGATGAACAGCAATTGGTCACCGATTCCATTACCAATAGCCTTCAAAAAGTGACATCTGTATTAAAGGTTTCAAACTCGCATACGCACCGCGCGGGCTCCCTGCTTCATTTGAAGACAAATATTACAGGAATTTTAAAAAGCGGCAAGACAACCATAACCACTATTGCTGCGGCACTTCACCCTACACCCGCTGTATGTGGTACCCCACAGAAATTCGCAAAAGAATTTATTAAACAAAATGAAGGCTATCCGCGTGAGTTTTACACTGGTTTTTTAGGCCCAATAAAAACAAAACACGATCCATCCTGGTTGATGGTCAACCTCCGCTGCATGAAAATTGAAGAAAATATAGCGCGTATTTATGCGGGCGGTGGAATAACCATTGGATCAAACCCAGAAGAAGAGTGGCAGGAAACGCAAAATAAAATGCAAACAATGCTACAAGTACTTCATCCAATGCTATAATGTTTTAATGTATTTGTACATTTGCAATCCATGAAATTTTCAAACAAACCCCTCTCACAAACCCTAACGCAACTTTGTTCCGATAAGGGTATCAACCAAATAGTAATATCACCTGGCTCCAGAAATGCACCATTGATTATTGGTTTTAGTGAAAATCCCGATTTTAAATGTTTTAGTATAGTGGACGAACGTTGTGCAGCTTTTTTTGCATTGGGAATGGCACAACAATTTAAAAAACCGATAGCCATAGTTTGTACTTCAGGCTCGGCAATGCTCAATTATTATCCCGCTATTGCTGAAGCATACTACAGTGATATTCCTTTGGTGGTGATTTCTGCTGATAGGCCCGTTAATTTTATAGATATTGGCGACGGGCAAACCATCCGGCAGGAAAATGCTTTTGAAAATCACATTCTTTACAGCGCTAATTGTAAAGAAGGGGAAGAATTTCAAGTGAAAAACGAAACCGAAATAAACATAGCCCTAAATACAGCTATGGAGATGAATGGGCCGGTGCACATTAACCTCCCTTTTTCTGAGCCTTTATACCAAAAAATCGATAATCAATTGGTTTGGCCCCAAAATGTTCCGGCCAGAACTGAGATTATGGAATTGGAAGAATCTTTGGAGGATTACGTCCAAACTTGGAACAACAGCTCAAAAAAAATGATACTTGTTGGCGTTTTGGCTCCCGGCAGTATTGAAGAAAAATATATACGTTTCCTTGCCGAAGATGAAAGTGTGATAGTATTTACGGAAACCACTTCAAACCTACATCACCCTAATTTTTTTCCGGCAATAGATCAACTTATTGCTCCTTTGGAAGAGGAAGAATTTAAAAGGCTACAGCCAGAAATACTTCTCACTTTTGGAGGGATGGTTGTTTCAAAAAAAATAAAGGCATTTTTAAGAAATTATCCACCCAAAGCACATTGGCATGTAGATCCAAAAAAGGCGTTTGACACTTATTTTGTTCTCGATCATCATTTTAAAGTCAGCATCAATAATTTTTTGGATGAATTTCTACCGTCCCCGAAGCCATTAAATAGTGATTATAAAAACGAATGGTTCGCCATAAGGCAACACCGTGCTTTAAAACATAATGAATATGAAGGCGGTATTCCCTTTTCAGATTTTAAAGTCTTTTCTGAAATATTTAAAGAACTTCCACAGAAAATACAACTGCAGCTTAGCAATAGCGCTACGGTACGCTATGCACAACTCTTTGATATTCCAACTTCCATCGAAGTCTTTTGTAACCGCGGCACCAGCGGCATCGACGGAAGCACAAGTACGGCCATTGGCGCGGCCCTTGCCTCTAAATTGCCCACCGTTTTCTTAACGGGAGATTTAAGTTTCTTCTATGATAGCAATGCCCTTTGGAACAATTACATTCCGAAGAACTTTAAGATCATCGTTATCAATAATGGGGGCGGAGGGATATTCCGAATACTTCCGGGGGAAAAGGACACTGATGTTTTTGATACCTATTTTGAAACTAAACACAAAATGAGTGCAAAGCAATTATGCGAAATGTACGGTTTCAGCTATACTTCTGCAGAAAATGAAGTTGGTTTTAAAGAAAAATTGAACCAATTTCTACTGAATGATACTGAAGGACCGTCCTTGCTCGAAGTTTTTACACCTTCTGAAATAAACGATAAAATATTGCTTAATTATTTCAAATTTATTTCATAGAAATCCTTGGCTCCACATAAAAGCGTTGTTGAGATTGTGGAATACCTGAAATGGTTTTTTGCAGAACTTGGATTCCAATTCCGCGTTTAAATAACCCACTTCAAAATAGTTAACTATAGCTACCGCCTTTAAAGTGGGGATTTTGTTCAAATATTTATAATCTATGGGTTTCACGGAATAGGAGTTTATCCTGTTTGAAATATAAACCCATTTTTGGGTACCCAATAACTTCAAAGCCTTTAATAATATGGAGAACCCATTTTTATGGGAAAGCACTACTCCTTCGCGAGCTTCCATAACCACAATATTTCCATAAAAAAACAAGGTTCCTATTTCTGTTTCCAAAACATGTTTCAGAACAAATTCAGCGGGAATATTATGTGGTAACTTTTCGAGCATCTCAATGTTAAATTACTGAGAAAATTTGTGCCGTAACTACGTGTTCCTATTATTTTTTTTAATGTAGAATACAGTACATTTGTAGTATGATAAAAATAGGGGAATACAATACGCTTACCATACTCCGGGAAACTGATCCGGGGCTATATTTGGGGGATGATGAAGAAAATGTGGTGCTGCTTCCGCACAAGTACAAACCGGAAGAGTATGACATAGATGACGAAATTTCTGTCTTCGTTTATCTTGATAACGAGGAACGGCCCATTGCCACCACCTTGGAACCTTTTTTATTACTTAATACCTTTGGCTACCTGCACTGTAGTGATGTTACCGAATATGGAGCCTTTATGGATTGGGGACTTGAGAAACAGTTGTTTGTTCCGTTTAGTGAGCAGGCAAGGCCAATGAAAAAAGGAAGCTGGTATATTATATATTTATATTTGGATGATAAAACCAACCGATTGGTCGGTTCCAGTAAAACAAACCGATTTTTACAAAACGAAACGCTTACCGTAGCTCCTTTTGAGGAGATAGAAATATTGGTTACCCACTTGACCGAAAAAGGTGCCAACGTAATCATCAACGGTGTTCACAAAGGCTTGATTTATATTGAGGATATATTTGAGGACATTCGCAGTGGCGATAGAATGAAAGCTTATATAAAAAATATTCGTGAGGATAACAAAATTGACGTGGTGCTTCAAACGCCTGGCTATAGAAGTATAGAGCCAAATGCCAACTTTATCCGCGAGGAATTGGAAGCTGCCGGAGGATTTTTACCCTTACACGACAAATCTGACCCAGATACCATAAAAAATCAGTTGGGGATGAGTAAAAAGAGCTTTAAAAAAGCTATCGGCACGCTCTACAAAGACAAGCAGATT
>JBBQQN010000094.1:0-12784 GCA_038215845.1 Flavobacteriales bacterium
GTCATTATTGGTGAAAAAGACAAACTGTTTGCCTGTCAACTCCTCCAACTTGTTTTTGGTAATGCGGTTCCAGGTTCTAAAAAATTTACTATCATCAGGTGCAATGTAATCTATAAAGCGCAGTGCCATTTTGAGGATATAGTGATGATAAAGCATGAAAAACACCACAAACAATGTTGGAATCAGGTATTCGAAAAACGTAAGAAGAAATTCGGGGTTTAATATTATATTTCCCAAAATTGCTGCAATAACGGCTAAAATGGCAATAATAACCGCAGCGTAGGTAGCCCTTTCGGGCCGTGGTAAATTTTCTCTATTCAGTTTTAAAAGCAAGTTACCAACACCGAAAAGCACCATTACCAAAAGAAAGGCTATGGTATAGACTCCGGCAAGTTCCGCAAGATCGCCACCCGTTACAAATAAAATAGAAGTACAAAGGGCAAAAAACAATATGAAAATAAAATAAGGGCTTCTCCGTTTGTTCCTTTTCAGCAAAAAGCTTGGTAATATTCTGTCCAAGGCCATGCGTTCCATCAATCCCCCCACGCCTACATAGGAAGTTAAAACCGCACCACTTAAAACCAAAGCGGCATCTACGCCTATTAATAAAGAAAGCCAATTTCCCCCAGAGGTTTGTCCTAAAAATGACAATAGTGCATCTTGATTATTATTTACAACTTCCTGAGGAATCAGTGCCAAGGCCAAAAAAGCAATCAATGGGTTAAAGATGCTGACCACAATCCACATATTTCGCAAGGTTTTCGGGAATACCCCCGCTTTTTGTTCTTCCACATAATTAGCGGAACTTTCAAACCCACTAATCCCTAGCATGGCAGCTGAAAAACCAAAAAACAGGGCCATGGTAATACTTCCTCCCACAGGCATTTTGAAATTGGCAATTAAGGTTTCGAAACCATAACTAAAAAAATGATAAATACAGAAACTGCATAAAATAGTCAAGGATGCCAAGTGAAAAATAAATATAAAAACGGCCACTTTTGAGGATTCGCCAATTCCCAGAATTACAAGCCCCATAAACACGATCAACAAACCAATAGTTACTGGAAGAATGGGAATAACCGTCCAAATGCTATGCGCGTATTTAACAGCTTCACTGGCAGAAATTACCGCAGTAGCCATATAAGAAAGCACCGTTAGGGCAGCCGCAACAGAAGCTGTGGATTTTTTAGTGGTATTTAAAAGTGCATTGTAGGCGCCTCCGTTTAAAGGTAACGCACCAACAACTTCACCATAAATTTTTCGAAATAAAAAAAGTACCCCGGCCACCATTAAAAGGGAGATCCAAGCGTATTGGCCTGCATAAAAAATAGCTAATGCCGAAACATATAAACAGGAAGAACTTATGTCGTTGCCACAGATAGCGGTGGCTTCCAATTGGTTTAATTTTTTGGGCATTTAATCTTTTTCTACAATTAAAGGTAGGTAAGACCGAAAATTTTAGCCAAAAGATTCTGTTAAAATTTTAATCTTAAAATAAATCCTTTAAAAAAAATTGAATAAAAAAAGCCTCAACGGTAGTTGAAGCTTTAAAGAAGAAATTGAATACGAACTTCTTAAAAACAAGATCCCCGCTATTTTATTAAGAAATAACGGAGATCTATCAAAGGAAACCTTTTACAAATTATTTGATTGAAAAATTAAACCAGGAATCTACTTTATTTCTGTAATAAATTCCTCTTTTGGAGTACGTACCTTTTTCATATTTACTAACCAATCTTCAGCTTCATCCCTGTAGCCCAGCGTTAAGATCAATGTGCTTTTTAAACCTTGTTCCTTCAAGCCTAAAAGTTCATCTACCGCTTCCGGTGTAAAACCCTCCATAGGTGTGGCATCTACTTTTTGTTCGGCTGCGGCCGCAATGGCCAATCCGAAAGAAATATAGGATTGCTTTGAAGCGTGATCTGCCTGCCAGTCCTGGCTTTTTGGTTCGTACATTCCCCAGAGTTTTTCTTTATAGGCATCCATCGTGCTACTTGGCAAACCGCGTTGGTCTAATGTATAGTTGAAAACAGATTCTATTTTTTCTAAGGAATATCCATCCCAAGCTGCAAAAACCAATACGTGCGAAGCATCAACAATCTGGCTTTGATCCCATGCTACAGGTTTTATTTTTTGTAATAACTCCTTGTTTGAAATTACAAATATTTTATAGGGCTGAAGCCCCGAGGAGGAAGGAGCCAATCGTGCCGCTTCCAATATATAATCCAGTTTTTCCTGGGGAATGGTTTTGCCATTCATCTTCTTGGTGGCGTAACGCCACTGTAAATCTTCTACTAAATTCATCGTTGATTCTAAGTGGTTAATTGTTCAATTTTTCCCATAATTTCTCGGCAACCAATTCTGAAGATGCTGGGTTCTGACCCGTTATCAATAAACCATCAACAAGGGCATACTCAGCCCAATCTTCACCTTTGGAATAAATACCGCCATTTTCCTTTAGCATATCCTCAACCAAAAAGGGAACTACATCTGTTAATTTTACTGCAGCTTCTTCGGTATTGGTAAAACCAGTAACTTTTTTACCTTTTACCAAAGGTGAGCCATCGGCGTTTTTTGTATTTTTAAAAATGGCAGGAGCATGGCAAACTGCTGCTACGGTCTTATTGTTATTGTAAAATGATTCAATCAGTGCAATTGAGTTTTTGTCTTCCGATAAATCCCACAATGGACCGTGGCCTCCTGGATAAAACACAGCGTCATAATCTTTTTGGCTTACGGTTTCTAACTTTACCGTATTTGCTAAAATCGCTTGTGTTTCTTTGTCTTTATTAAAACGAACGGTAGCTGGGGTTTGTGCATCGGGCGCTTCACTTTTAGGGTCTATTGGAGGTTGGCCACCCTTAGGCGAAGCAATTGTAATTTCTACTCCTTTATCTTTTAATAAATAATAGGGAGCGGCAAATTCTTCTATCCAAAATCCTGTTTTTTCTCCAGTATTTCCTAGTTCCTCGTGACTTGTTAGTACAAATAATATCTTTTTCATTTTTTGTGTTTTTAAAGTTGTTTCTTCAGTTTCTGTTCTCTTTTCTGTTGGGTTTCCGCAAGCGGTAACAACCGCGGCAAGAACTACCGCTAGCAATATCATTTTTTGTTTTATATTTGTTTTTAGTCGCTGGGCTGTAATTTTCAATATCATTCACTACCAATTTTTAGTGTTATAGTAAGGAGTAGTTTTCGCTTTTTATATTAACCGTCGGTAATTTACTGATACAAAGGTAGCTTTGATAACTGACAAAAAAATTGACCTATGGTAATAAACTAGCCTTGAACCAGCTCTTTACGAACCCTGCTCAAGCTTTGGGTAGTGATGCCCAAATAGGAAGCAATGTGGTAGTTTTTTACGCTCTGCTCTATGTTGGGGTAGGTTTTTATAAAATCTAAATAGCGTTCTGGCGCGGACTGTGCCAAGCTCGAGATTATTCTTTTCTGAAAGGAAGCAAAAGCGCGTTCCATTTTTTTCCTGAAGTACGATTCGAGGCGTGGAATAGCTATGTAAAGCTGATCCATGTCTTTTTTGGAAATTTTGTAGAGGGTTGCCTCTTGGATGCATTCAATATTCATTACCGCTGTAGAACTGTTGAAAAACGCAGTGTAATCACTAATCCACCAATCTGCAATGGCGAATTGCACGGTATGTTCTTTCCCGTGCGGATCTACATAATAAGTCCGTAGACAGCCATCCACTACATAGTACTGATCGTTAACCTGTTGCCCAGCTTCCAAAAGCAAATTGTGTTTGGGTAAGTGAAGTTTTTTAAAACTGCTTTCCAATAGCAAACTTTCTTCTTTCGAAAAAGAAAGCTCTTTAAAACCGGTGTTTACTATTGAAATTTCTGCAGTCATTGTTGGATTGGTGATACTATAATAGAGATGTAAAAATACACCAAACCTTTGAAATCTTTTCATTAAAAAGAAAACCCTGTAAAACAGCAGCTTTACAGGGTTTAATCGTACTCGAGGCGGGAATCGAACCCGCACGTCCTAAAACACTGGATTTTGAATCCAGCGAATTTAACATCAAATTTAGCTAATTATTCTTATAATCAATTGATTAGCATACTTTTAATTTTTTTTGATTTTGCTTAATATCATATAAAATCACAATTTGTTGTACCTATGTTGTACCAAATTTAATTATCTTTATATTGTAAAATCAATGCATTATGTCTTCAAATACAAAAATAGTTTTGAGAAAAAAAGCGAATAAAGAGGGAGAGTTTCCATTGGCAATTCGCATCACCAAAAATAGACGTTCGAACTATCATTACATTGGTCATTATATAAATGACAAGTTTTGGGACCTTAAAAATTGTCGAGTTAAGAATACGCATCCTAATGCGCTTAAACTTAATAATCTTTTATTATCAGAGTTGTCCATAGCGAACCAAACTCTTATTGAATTACAATCCCGGAAAAAGGACTTTTCTGCTAATCAAATTAAAAATGAGATATATTCTTCTAATGCGAACGCAAATTTTTTTGCGCTTGCAGAAGTTTATCTTGATGAAATGAAAGACAATAATAAACTAGCTCGGCTATCATCAGATAAACCACGTGTGAAACATGTATTGGAATTCTCAAAATCTAAACAACTTACGTTTCAAGAAATAGATGAAAGTTTTCTTAAAAAATTTATTCTTTATTTAAGGAAGCGACCTATGTCCGAGAGATCAATTGTAAATACTCTGATTGTCATTCGAACAATTTATAATAGAGCTATTAAAGCTAATATTGTTGATAGTAAACTTTACCCTTTTGGAGCGAAAAAGATCCGAATAAAATTTCCAGAGACTGAGAAAATAGGATTAACTAAAGATGAAGTTAAAAGTATTGAGCTGTTAAAAAATCTCAAACCCAGCGAAATACATGCACGTAATGTTTGGCTATTCAGTTTTTACTTTGCTGGAATAAGAGCCGCTGACATTCTTAAAATTAGGTGGTCTGACATATATGACGATAGACTTCACTACCGCATGAACAAAAATTCAAAACTTCTATCTCTCAAAATACCAGATAAAGTTTTACCAATACTTGATTATTATAAGTCAGAAAAACTGAATGAAAATGATTTTGTTTTTCCCGAATTAAAAAAAGCTGATTTAAAAAATCCTAAAGATGTTTATGCCAAGACCAGAACAGCTACTAAAAAATTTAATAAGTATTTAGTAGAGGTGGCGAAGAAAGCAAAAATTACTAAGAAACTTACTATGCATATTGCCAGACATAGCTTTGGTCATATTTCAGAAGATAAAATTCCAATTAAAATGCTCCAAAAACTTTACAGGCATTCATCTTTAACAACCACTATATTATATCAATCAAATTTTATTCATAAAGATGCAGACGAAGCGTTGGATAGTGTTATAAATTTTTAGATTGATTTTCGTTAGCCTTCACGGTTTTTCTTGTATTGTTACAATTCGCTTTGCGCAGTGTAGTTTTGGATATTAAAAATAATGAATTTATGACAGGTTTTTTTAATAAAGCTAAACCTCATCAAATTGCTCGAAGCGATTCAAGCGGAACAAGATGTCTCTCTTAAAAATAGAAGTTTTTTCATGAAGAAAAATGTTCTGATTTTCAAAATCGGGCATTTTCGTCTAACGGGCTATTATAGTCTGGTAATCTATTCGATCATCCTTTCTAGAACATGAAACTTTAAATTCAACGCTTTTCCTCTATTATGATAGGAATGTTCCCAAATTTCTTCAATTTTAGTTGAATATGAAATGAGCGTAAGTGATTCATGTATCAACGTTCCTAAATCAATTAACATGCACGTACTGTCTTTATACAATTTTACATCTAATTCTTCTATTTTATTCTTATCAAAATCTGGATCAAAGATCCCAAAATTATATGTGCAACCATATAATGAACCATGGAGAATTTCTGAAGCATCGGAGTAATATTGAAACTTACTCAATGAAAAAAACACATCTAATATTTTACCTTTTTCACGAATAACCTCAATTCTTTGACTCAGAGTTTTTTTTGTCCAATTCAAATTGGGATTTTTTTCAGAAAAAATCATTAATGCCTCCTTTACTATATCAAATTCTTTTAGCTTCTCTTGTTTTTCTTTTCGTTCTGTTCTAATTTTAGATATATCATCTAAATTGTCTTCTCGTGTTGTTGTACCAGCACTGTGGTAGTTTTTATAAATTGGATGTAATATGAATGCGCGATATTCTTTTTCATCACAAATACTTGCATAACAAAAATTTGTTACTTTTTCTATAAATGCACGAGCAATCATTACTGATTCATTAGTATAATAATCTACTTTATTTGTCAATTGGAGTAGTGCTGCACCAGTCTGTAAGGAACTTGATATTACCACAGCACATTTTCCTAATCTGTCATCTACAATTTTGGGCAATACTTCTTTTAAAAGTGTAAGCTCTGCCTCAAAAAATAGCGTAGCGAGCTTGTGAAAACGTTTTAAATCCTCAATAGAATGGGTTGACATTTTTCTTATTACAAGGTGGTTAATTTATATTTGCTAACACTTTCTGCTGCTCATTGCGTTGGAACAAAACTCCAACGGAGGGGGAGAACGCCATCGGCATAAAAATTTTGGGCATCTTTAACCGAATTTTCTTGAACGGTTTTGACCATGAAAAGTAACGCTTAAAAAGTGCGCTATCCATTCGGTCGATTATAATCCGAATTTTTAATTTTTTATATCATTTATGGGTAAGCATTCTGTTTCATTTTATTCAGCTATGTATTTGCCAAAAACCCATCCTATAAGTCCGTTTGTTCGCTTGACTTTATACCATTTACTATAATCAGACACAGAAACATAATCAGCTTTTAATTTTACTCGTTGCTCATTTAAATCTTTGTCTTTAAATGAGACAGTATAATATCCGTTGTTTTCGTCTATAAGGTCAACAGCCTTACCTTTTTTAAATTCGTAATCAGTACTATTTATTGAGAAAGTAAAATTTTCTGAAATTAATGCTTGACCTTTTTCCTCAATATAGGTACCTAAAATCTTAATTTCTTCTCCGGAATTTTTGAATGAGCCAATTATGTCAGATTTAGTTGTATGGTCCTTTCTAAAAATCACATTTGTTCCATTGATTTTACCAATTCTTTCAGATGGTATTTCTGTCGATAAGTCCTCGTAATTTTCATGTTTTAAAATTCTGTCAGATATGATTTTACTTTCAATGATTTTATCTCCAGTCATTAATGTCATTTTATCAGATAAAACTGAAATAAAATATTTTGATTTCTCTCGGTCGCCATTTCTATAACAAGTATAAATTCTAGCATATGGACTTTCTATAAAATCTTGATAATAAAATTCATCCATAAACGCTCCTTGAAATCTGGTAGCTGTTTTAACAGTTATCGTTTTGTCGTTTTCATTTATTGTAAAAACAGTTCCGGTATCATGACTGTTACTCAAAATTTGTTCATTACCTGTATTTTTCACTATTTCGCCGAGGCAAGATATTTGTCTAATATCCGACTGCCCATTTGCAAAAAAGGAAAAGAAAATTATAATTAAAAGAAAGATGTTTTTCATTAAGCAGGACTTTTTTTCGCTTACAAATTATGTTTTGTAGGTGATGTTGGCAGTAGTTGTTTTGTCATTCTTCAAATTCAGAAAGCCATTTGTCTTCATCATATTCAAATTTCTTTTCAATAAACTCTCGGAATCTAAATAATGCCGATTCTATAACCTCAATAGGATTCAATGTGCCATCTTTATTTCTGTCAAACCCTTTTAAATCAATTCGTTTAAAGGCTGTCGTAAAACAAACAGAATCATTTTGATTACTATATTCAATTACCACCTTACTATTTTCATGATTGATTTTATAATCAATAATTATCTCATCTTCTTTATTGTTGTCCAAGATATTTTCTATTCCTTCTAATAAATCAGGTATGGATTTTGCTAATTCTTTTGCCCAATCTAATTTGTTTATATATTTTAAAAAAGCCTTGAAGTATTTAAGTTCAGTTAACCCTTCTTCGAGATAACTTATATTGTCCATAAATTTTGAAGCATCTCCATATGGTCTATGAAAAGGATCTTCTCTAGCTAAGTATGACTGTGTTTCAACTACAAATTCCCAAGGGTTTGTAAGTTTTGAAATTTTATTTGCGTTATCAATTACCTCTTCAATATCAAAGAAGCTATAAGAAAGTTGCTTTTTCGCTTCTTGGAAGATCCTACTTGTAATCCCATAAGTTTTGGAAACAATGAAGTCGTCAAACTCCAAATCAATTTTACCGAGTTCAATTGAGTATGGTGACACTCTTGAAATATGTAGGCCTTCAATATTTTTTGTTATTCGAGGATTAAAGTCAGAATATAAAATTGATGACTTAACTGATTCAATTGTCGATTTGTCAATGTTATTGACAGTTAACAAAGATTCAATAAAGGAGATTAATCTATCTCTTTGAATTATTACACTTTCTTTTGTCTCCGAATTCGAATTCCAATAAGTACTAAAATGTCTGTCAATCAAATAAATCAGGCGGTCATCACCAATTATTCTAATTTGTTTATCTAGATTATTTTTTCTTAATGTATTAATTACGGACTCTTGAGCACCACTAACAATTTTCCCTGTTGTCATAACCCAAACTTCGTTTATGAAAACTTGTCTCATATTGTATAGGTCTTCATATGGATTATCAAAGGCTTGTTGGACTTGATTTACAACATTCATCAATCCCGAATTAGTGGCCGCATTACCTGTCAATTCACCTGTTTTTGCAACTACTGATAAAAAGCGTTGCTCATTTAATCTATCATATTCAAAACATATTATATCCTTGCCTTTCTCAGCAGTGCCGTGATATTCAATTGGCGCTAAGTATCCCATTTTGCTTAATAATGGAATAATAAGGTCTTGTCGAAATTCCTTCTCGCTAACACTATTTAATAGTTCTTTTTTCTCTCTTGCGTTCATCTTATTGGATGTTGATTACAATTACTGCCAAGGTTTAGTATAAATGAAGTCGGGTTATAAATAGGTGATTATCTTTTGGATTATCAACAAGCCAAATCTCTTGCGCTTTGTTTTATCTAATTTTTCTAAAAGACAAATCAAAGAATTTGGCGACTATGTAAATATGCAATCACCTTTTATTTAGGAATTAATTGCCCTATTATTTTTATGCATAGTTAGCAACAGGCATTCTAATTTATCTTACAATTAGGATTGTTTTCTCTTATTATGCGTAATTCATTTTGGGGAATAGAATAATCAGTTTTAATTATTTCTAAATTTGTTAAATGTAGAATCTCTTTAATAGATTTTATATTAGTTCCAAAGCAATATAATCTCTTTAAGTTTAAAAGAGTGGATAATGGTTTTAATGATTCAGTATTTGTATCAACAACATTTAATTCTTCTAATTTGTAAAGTTCTGATATTGGTTTTAAATCGGGTATTTCTTCAATAAAAAAGTTTAGTATTTTTAATTCTTTAAATATCCTAAGAGGTTCTAATGTCATTGTTTGTACTTTATACACATTGATTTTATCAATAAGTAGTAGTTCCCGAAGCTCCTTCAAAGTTATTTTGTGTAGGTTTGTACCTTCTTCGTGTGATCTGGTTTGCGGAAAAATTTTTTTTTCAAAAGTATGTTTCCAACTATCATTCAGGCAATTCCACCAATTAATAAGTTCGCTTTCAGAAATTTCTTTTTTAAAAAATTTACTTTCTAATAGTTCTATGGCTAAATTAGCTTTGATATTATAAAATTTACTATTAGGTATTTTATAATTTTTGAATAAAAGTTCTACTTGAGGTGTAAGATTCGAAATATCTCCGTCAATTTCTTTTACGTAAGTAAGTTTATAAAAATCATTTTCAATTTTTTGATTTGCATACTTAGCATTTAATCCAGAGTTTATTTCTTTTGGTGATAGGTTAGTTATATTTATTAACGAATTTTTATTGAATTTAGGATTGACTATTATGTAAATTTGATTCATTCTAAAGTTTAAATTTGGTGTGTGTATTTTTTTGCTTGTTGCCAACCTTCTTCGAATATGAGCCATTGCGTATCCCAGACCCTTAACCATTAAAAGCACAAAATTCCCCTGAAATATTTCCCAGAATTTTCCAGAAGATCACAGATCCCGCAATGCCTAAACAAGGTGTCTGCGGTTTATTTTTTTTAATGTATATTATGGTGCCATAAATTCCTCAAGTGTCTTAATCCTTTTATTCACTTGTTCCATATTCATAATTTTAGAACCAATTTCCACTGCTTGATTATAAAATGGAAGAATTCTTTTTGGATAACTTTTTTGTTTGTAACCATTTTGTTCTGCTATCATTTTTTTAAGACGAACATCTCCAAAATTAACAAGTAAACGAGTAGCTCTATAAATTTCTTCAGGATTGTTTCTTTCAACAATTTTGTCGACTAAATTTTGAAATTCCAAATCACTTCTTTGAATATCATCTTTCTTCTCATATCTTGTAAGTGAATCATTAATTTCTATTGTTTCAATAGTGGAAAAATTCATCCTAATGTTATGTCCAGCCCACATACCATATTTTTCATCATACCATACTCCTGAATCATGCCAATCTCCAAATAATTGAACAGAGTTTTTTATTACAAATCCTTTTAATCCTTCTTTTGATCCTAAAATAGTCACTTTACATGGATTTGGGTATAGCCCATCTACTTCTTTATTTGACTTATAAGATGAAAAACTATCTAAATAGGTTTTTTTAAATGCGTCAAAGAATTGAATTACCTTTTCAATTTTTGGATATAAAAACTCTTCTACGTTAAAATAAGATCTACCAACTCCATTTATTACAATTGGTTCGGAATCGTGCAAAACATAATCCTCTTCACTCAATGAATATGCCGAATGAAAGAATGAGTTTCTTATTTCTTTAAAATGATTTTCAATAAAAAATGAAATAATATTTTGTTTTCCGGCGTCTTCCAATAGTTCAAGCAAAAAATCCTTTTTCTCGCCAATACCTAAAAGCCTTTCATACTTTTTGGTTTTCCAGAAAAGAAAGGAAGAGCCTCTATATCCCAGTTTAATTTTGCATAGGCTTCCGAGAATATTGTAGAAATCACTATTTTCAAAAAAGGTTGAATATAGTAATGTTCCGATTCTTGTTTTCTCTTTTTGTTTTTTGGAATAATAAATTTCTTTGTAAAATTCAATCGCGTCAAACCACTCATGTAAATTAGTAGAGAGTTCCTTTGTTCCCATTCCATTATAGTTTATGAGAGTCTGTACAAATTCAAATTCTATATTAGCTTTAGCTTCATCAAATAGTGAGGTCAAATCCCCAATTGTTTCTTTCATCAGATTTTATTATATATCGGATTTTGTTACATTTTCACCACCGTTTAAAATAAGCGCGGTTAGTGTATTGGCTCATGAATTTTTCGTTTATAAATAGCTTAAAATTTAAAAAATTCCATTTTTTAAAAAACTAACTCCAATTTTGCGTTTATACTCGTTTTTTACTTGGTGCTTATTACATGAGTGATGTTATAATAATAAAATCTCCATATTGAATTCGTTCATTTTCAAATTTTTTCACTTGCCCTTTGTATCTAATTTCATTTTCCTTTTGCCAACATATTTGCCAATTAGAATGAGCTGGATAAATTATAGGTTTTAATAGTTCGTTAGTATTTTCTTTATAAATTAAATTCCAAGTCCATTCGGGATTTTTGTTATTCGCAATATGAGGTTCTGAATTCCAAAGTAAAATTTGTTCGCTTTCTTTCTTAGTCTCAAACGCCTCGTTAGTTGAAACAAGCTCTTTAAACATTCTAATTTCGTTATGATATGGAAAATAAGGGAAATTTCGAAAACCTAAACTCTTCCAAATTGGTTCTGAATTTCCCGGTGAACAAAACAATTCGCAGACCATTATTCCTTGCTTTTGGAATTCATCTAACGTGTCTTCTACAAGTTTTCTCCCAAAACCTTTTTTTCTATAATTCTGTTTAATATTTGCAATCTTTATTTCGATTATTAGTTCGTTAATGTCATAGACTAAAAATCCAATTGCGAAATCATTTTCTGTGAAAGTAATGAGGTTCTTTTTTTCATAAGCAGATCTAATAAGCTCCCAATTGTTATAAAATCCTTCTCCATCAATTTCCATTTCCGTTATTAACCATTTTTCTATTTGCTCTAAATGATTTTTTGTTGGCTTGAAGTTTATTTGATATTTCATTTTTTCCATTATTTACAACATGGATATATTAAACATAATTGTTTCGTATAGACTAAAAATGTGCGAAAGTATAATTTCAAATATACTACAAACCCAAGTCTATTAATTGCGGAAAACCGTAATCAGGGGCTCTTTATTCGGGGAGAATACCAAATATAATGATTATTAGGCAAAAAAAGAAAGGGACTTCGCTTAATCAAGGGAGCTTGGAATGGAGCAAACATCTCTATATTCCAACCATTTTAAAGAACTCATTAAGTTTAAAGTTTTTTGCTTCGCAAATTCTCATAATAGTAATTAAACTTATTTGATACTCATCATCTTCCCTAATCCGTCGAACAGTCTTTTCGTCAATGAAATGTTCTTTGGCAAACAAGTTATTGTTGTCCAACGGAATCACCCATTTATCCCTTATAAATTCTACTATTTTTCGATTTGCTTGATTCATTTAAAACAAATAAAGCGGTTATGAAATAATAAATTTCGGACTGAAATCCGAATTATTAATTATTTTTTATATCTTAGCTTTAATTATTAATATTGCGATTCTT
>JBBQQN010000095.1:0-12711 GCA_038215845.1 Flavobacteriales bacterium
GCCCTCATTATAATGAACATTAAAACCACTTCCGAAATCAATAAATTCCAGATTATCAAAATTTTCTGCAGCGTTAAAAAGGATTTCCGAAGCATAGAGAAATACGTCTATATCCAAAATATCGCTTCCTGTGTGCATGTGGATTCCGTTAATGTTCATGCCCGTATTTTCAACAATTCTTTTCAATAAAGGCATTTGGTGGATTGAAATCCCGAATTTACTGTCGATATGTCCCACTGAAATGTTGGTGTTGCCACCTGCCATTACGTGTGGATTGATCCTAATACAAACTGGTATTTCTGGGTGTTTGGTCCCAAATTGTTCCAAAATGGAAAGATTGTCAATGTTTATCTGTACCCCAAGTTTTGCCGCATTTTCTATTTCGTCCATAGAAATGCCGTTGGGGGTGTAAATAATATTTTCGGGTTTGGCGCCTGCTTCAAGTCCAAGTTTTACTTCTTGGATAGAAACAGTGTCCAGACCACTGCCCAGTTTTATAAGAAATTTTAAAACCGAAATATTCGACAGCGCCTTTACGGCGTAGTTGATCTTTAGCTTTTCTACCTTTTCAAAAGCATTTGACAAGCGTTTATATTGCTTTTCAATTTTAGAGGCATCATAAACATAAACTGGACTTCCGAATTCCTGCGCAATGGCTAAAAGATCTTGATTTTTCATTTTTTAAAAGAGTGAATTATTTTTTTGAAGCGTAAAAATAGGGATGTCTTCAGAAATACTTTATTAATAAATACTTATTTTTTTTCATTTTATAAAATTCCTCCTTAAATCTAAGTGCGAATGCCTCAAAAAAGATTAGTGCATTCCTGTAACATTTGTTATTTTTGCCATCCATAAACAAGTTACAAAACCGCTATTATGAATTTACATGAATATCAGGGAAAAGAAATATTAAACAGTTTTGGCGTTGAAATACAGCGCGGTATTGTTGCAACAACTCCACAAGAGGCAGTTGCTGCTGCAAAAAAACTTACCGAGGATACTGGAACGGGCTGGCACGTTATAAAGGCGCAGGTTCATGCCGGTGGCCGTGGTAAGGGTGGCGGAGTAAAACTTGCAAAAAATTTAAAGGAAGTTGAAGATATTTCAGGTCAAATTATAGGAATGAATTTGGTGACGCCACAAACTTCTGCAGAAGGAAAGAAGGTGCGCCAAGTTTTGGTTGCTGAGGATGTGTATTATCCTGGCGATAGCGAACCTAAAGAATACTACATGAGTGTATTGTTGAACCGTTCTTCGGGAAGAAATATGATTATGTATTCTACAGAAGGGGGAATGGATATTGAAACCGTTGCCGAAAACACACCCCATTTAATTTTTACGGAAGAAATTGATCCAGCCGTTGGCCTTTTGGGCTTTCAGGCAAGGCGAATTGCTTTTAACCTTGGACTAAGTGGAAAAGGTTTTAAGGAAATGACCAAATTCGTTACTTCTCTTTACAAAGCATATAAGGATTCAGATTCTTCTTTATTTGAAATAAACCCGGTTTTAAAAACCAGTGACGATAGAATTTTAGCTGTTGATGCTAAAGTATCGATTGATGACAATTCACTTTTCCGCCATAAGAATTATGAAGAAATGCGCGATTTACGTGAAGAAAACCCCGTAGAAGTTGAAGCCCGTCAAAAAGGTTTGAACTATGTGGATCTTGACGGAAATGTAGGTTGTATGGTAAATGGCGCAGGTCTTGCCATGGCAACCATGGATTTGATAAAACAAGCAGGAGGGGAGCCAGCTAACTTTTTGGATGTAGGAGGTACAGCAGATGCAGAACGCGTAGAAGCAGCTTTTAAACTTATCTTAAAGGATCCAAATGTGAAGGCAATTTTGGTAAATATCTTTGGAGGAATTGTACGCTGTGATCGTGTTGCACAAGGAATCGTTGACGCATACAAAAACATGGGAACTATCAATGTGCCTATTATAGTTAGGCTTCAGGGAACCAATGCAGACATTGCCAAAAAATTAATTGACAATAGTGGTCTCGATGTTCAGAGTGCCATTGAATTTCAGGAAGCTGCCGACAAAGTACAACAGGTGCTTTCGGAGCTTTCCTAAAAAATAATTAAAGAGTATTTAGGGGCCTTTTGAAAAATCTTCAAAAGGCCTTTTCAATAAAAAGGGGTTTTTCCCCTATGAAAAACAGGATTTTTACAGATGCACTTAACGTGGCTATCATGTACTTTTGAATAATAAATTTATAATTATTTATAAAGTCATGATGAAACTCTTAAAATTTTCGACCGTTTTTTTAATGTTGTTGGTTTATGTAATATCATTTTTGTAAAACCTCAATATTTCTTCTTCTACCCTATTAAAATTAAAACCAAGGATTTAATAGACGCACCTGTCTAGTTTCCCTAATAAATACTTCCGATTTTTTTACAAATACATTTTTTACTAGCCATAATTATTTTAGTATTGTGGAATGAAAAGTAAAAATCCACATGCTCTTATTAGTGATTTGATAAATATAGCAAAGGCAGATGGAAAGCTGAGTGATGCTGAATATGATTTTATTCAGACACTTGCTACACGTATGCAGGTTTCTTCCAAAGAATTGGACTCCCTTTTTAAAAATCCACAACCTTTTCAGCAGTTAAATTCAGAACTGGAACGTATAACACATTTTTACAGATTGGTTTTGGTTATGAATTTGGATCAAACTGCACATGCAAATGAAGTAGCTACCTTAAGGAGTTTTGGTCTTAAGATGGGCATCCGCCACGATGTGGTGGACCAAATACTCGTCACTATGGAGAAATATGAGGACAGAATTATTCCAGCTGAAAAACTTCTTGAAATTTTTAAAACCTATTATAATTGATAATTGGAAGCAAGGGATTTAAGTTTTATGCGATCTTTTTCAGAGCCAAAATCAATTTCCCCCAACAAAACCTTTAACTCTTCCGCTACTACTACATTATATTTTTCGTCAACGGCGTCTTGATTTTTTAGGTAGCTTAACATCCAAATTAATTTCTGAACAACAATTGGATCGTGTTTACAATAGGTGCGTAAAGATGCCATAACATTGTACAATAATTCATCAAACTGCACAATTGCTATTTTGATGTGAGCTATACCGTCCTCAACCATGACCCCCGAATTGGTTTTTTTCATCCGCAGCGCAAAAAGCTCGGTCAAATAATCAATGGCATTGATAGCTGTGCCGGGGTCGTTAATTCCAGGAGACATTGCTTTAACGGCAATTTCAGTTATCTGTTTAAAAGCGAGCACATAATTATCCTCAATATATTCACCCCGGGCAAAATTTATATTGGCAAGTATATCCTTCAAAACATCGTCTTCCAAAGGTCTTTCAGATTTTAGGATAAAATTGTTTTTTAAAACAAAACGTCCTTTGGGTACGGTTAAATAGATCTTTATTTTTTTTTCTTTGCAAATATCAATGACGTTTTGGACAGAGACATTTTGAAAATATCCTGTTTTTGGGGAAGTGTATGTATTCCATTGGGAGGTGTCTGGAAAATTTTGAACGACCGAAGCAGATTCTTTCGATTCCGTATCAATAACTTCCGTTAACCTTTTTTCGGCCGTGGCATAAATGCCTTCCATAATATTACTAATCTGAATACTTTGTGAAATATTATGTATAAAAAATATAAATGCAGATAAACAGAAAATGGTAAAAACCACCCCGAGCAAAACAGAAAATCCAGGTAAAGTATATTTTTCCTCACTGGATTCAATAGAAAACAATGTGAAAATATTATAAACAATCGTGGCCATAAAAATGCCCAAGATTATTTGATGCCTTTTATTGGAGATTAAACCGGGAAGTAATCGTGGTGAAAAATTGCTCGATGCTTGGCTCAATAAAAGCATAACCATTGAAAAGCTGAAAACCATCATAGAAATAAGGCCGCCAATACAGGTGCTTAAAACATTGAGTGCGGTATCACCATCTTCAACCATCAATAGGGGGAAAATTTTGATAATATGCCTTGAAATGCCTTGCTTTTCAAGTATTATCATCAATAGCGCGAGGAAAAAACCAAAGAGCCCAATGAGCGTGGGGTAGAATGCAATTTTATTTCTAATGGTGTTAAAGAAATCGAAAAGACGGGTGAGAGATTTTTTCATCGGAAAATTTTTCTCTAAAGGTTGGGGATATATTTATTATTTCCAATTACCCCATAAAAAAATTATCAATCCTAACACAAAAGGACAAAAAGTCATCTAATTATATTGCAAAATTGACATATTGTCCGAAAAAATGTCTTGGAATTATTGTTGAAAGAGTAAATAATATAAAAATTTAATACAAACATAGTTATGAAAACAGTTAATAATCACACAAATTGGTTACCCAATATTTTGGAAAACATGATTCTGGAATCAAAAATGGATTCCCTAAATAATTATGAAACATTTAGCATTCCGAAGATAAATATCATTGAAAATTTACCGAATTTTGTAGTTGAACTTGCAGTCCCAGGATTAAAAAAAGAATTTTTTACAATTGAAGTTGAGGAAGATACATTAAAAATTTCTTCAACAATTCCTAAAAAAGATCAAGACTCAAATATACCGGAAAATTCAAAATATACTCGTAAAGAATTTAATTTTGGCGATTTTAAACGCTCATTTAAACTACCAAAGAATTTAAAAAGTGAAGAAATAAAAGCAGATTACGAAAATGGTATTTTGCGAATTACGCTTCCTAAAATGGAAAAGAAAAAAGCATTTAAGAAAATGGTTGAGATTTCATAATTGAAATTTAATTTGGTTAGTTAGTTGAAAATGACCGCGTGCTACTCAATCGGTACGCGGTTTTTTTATGCCCAATTTTTAAAAAACTCTATTGCTGTCTTCTCCGTAGGCCAGTGTTTTTTGTTTTTTCTGCAGGCTCCTCTTTTTTGGGTGAATGTTGTAGAGGTGTATTATCGCTGCTTTCAACCGCTTCCTTTAAAGTTTTCAATTCCTCTTCTGTCAGGTTTCTCCATTGCCCTATGGGAAGATCGCCCAGTTCCAGATTCATGATACGGATGCGTCTTAAGGCAACAACCTCGTAACCCAAATATTCACACATACGCCTAATTTGCCTGTTAAGCCCTTGAACCAAAATAATTCGAAACTCAAACCTACTTATGCGCTCTACCTTGCAGCGTTTTGTAACGGTCTCCAAAATAGGAATTCCCGAACCCATCCTTTTTACAAATTCATCCGTAACGTGTCTGTCAACCTTTACAATATATTCCTTTTCGTGCTTATTTCCAGCGCGAAGAATTTTATTCACAATATCGCCTTCGTTGGTGAGCAAGAGCAATCCTTCACTCGGTTTGTCCAATCTCCCAATGGGAAAGATACGTTCCGTGTGATTTACGAAATCTACCACATTGTCATCAAAACGAGTGTCTGTGGTACAGGTGATTCCTGCGGGTTTATTAAGGATTATATGAACTAAATTTTCATTTTCGGAAATGGGTTTGCCGTTCACTTTAACCACATCGCCGGGCATAACACGATCACCCAATCCACTTTTTTCACCATTAACGGTTACCCTTCCCTGTTCAATAAGAGTATCTGCGGCACGACGGGAGCAGTAACCACTGTCGCTGATTGCTTTGTTTAACCTAACTGAATCTGGATGGTGCATTTTTTTTTGGTAAAGATACTATTTACAAAAGCGAAAATAAACAATGGTTAAAATTCCTTTAAACATTCATTCTATAATTTTCAAAAGTAGTAGCTTCGGCTAAAATTTATGCGAAAAATGGCAATATTAGGTTCCATAATTAAAACGGCAATTGATGTCCGCGGAGCACTCGTTTCAGAAAAATCTCCTATTGAATCTCAAAAAGAAGTATTGAAGAGTATGTTGGATCGCGCCAAAAATACTGCTTTTGGCAAATATTACGGCTTCGGAAAAATTCTTGAGGAAAAAAATATACAAAAAGCATTTGCCCAAAATGTTCCATATTTTGATTATCACCAAATGGAAAAGCAATGGTGGGGTCAGGTAAAAAAGGGAATGGAAGATATTAGTTGGCCGGGAAAGCCAGATTATTTTGCCCGAAGCAGTGGCACTACCGGAAAGGAATCAAAGAGAATTCCTGTAACCAATGACATGATTGAGGCTATTCGTAGCACAGGAATCAAGCAAGTAGGGGCATTGACCAATTTTGATATTCCCGCAGATTTATACGAAAAGGAAATTATGATGCTCGGCAGTTCCACCAATCTTGAAGAGCAAGACCAATTTTTGGAAGGTGAAATCAGTGGCATTAGTGCTAGCAATATTCCCTTTTGGTTTCGTGGATTCTATAAACCGGGCCAAGAAATTGCATTGATGGAAGATTGGGACAAAAAGGTGCAGACTATTGCGGAACGCGCCAAAGAGTGGGACATTGGCGCTTTGAGCGGAATTCCTTCTTGGATGGAATTGATGATGAAAAAAGTAATTGAATTCCACGGGGCTAAAACCATACATGATGTTTGGCCGAATTTGCAGATTTATACCACGGGGGGTGTTGCCTTTCAGCCCTATGAAAAGAGTTTTAACCAATTGCTTTCCAAACCTATAATTGTAATTGATACCTATTTGGCTTCGGAAGGATTTCTAGCTTTTCAGGATCGACCCGGCACCACTTCCATGAAATTGGTTACGGACAACGGAATTTATTTTGAATTCGTTCCTTTTCTTCCTGAGTACATAAATGAAGACGGTTCCCTGGTACAGAACGCGCCTGCGCTTACTTTGGATCAAGTTGAACCCAATACGGATTATGTATTGATTATCAGTACGGTTTCGGGAGCTTGGCGTTATCTAATTGGCGATACCATTGCCTTTACAAATGTTGAAAGGGCCGAAATTAAGATTACAGGTCGAACCAAATTCTTTTTGAATGTAGTGGGGTCTCAACTTTCTGTGAATAAAATGGAAGTGGCTCTCCGAGAAATGGAGGAGAAATTTGATATTGAAATTCCAGAATTTACTTTGGCTGCCGTCAAGATAAATGATGAATTTTATCACCATTGGTACTTGGGTACGAAGACCCAAATAAATGCTGAAGAAATTGCCGAGGCATTGGATAATGCGCTAAAAGAAGCAAACAATAACTATGCGGTGGCACGTTCAAAGGCGTTAAAGGGGGTGAAGGTTACTACTGTTAATCCGAATGTTTTTGCTGAATGGAATGCCAAAAACAAGAAAAAAGGGGGGCAGGTAAAAATGGAAAAGGTAATGGATGAAGAAAAATTTGCGGACTGGGAAGCCTTTGTAAATCAACAATAAATCATTCTGCTTTCATTAATTCCGGTTCCTTTTCTACCTTGTTCTTATTAATTAGCTCCATTACTTCTTCGGGTGAAATATATAAATTGCGGATTCTTCTTTTATAGTTTTCGGATAGATGGGCATTATCGAGAATGAAATTTTTTGTTTTCAAAATATAATCTCCCATTCCGTGGGCGATGGCGAAAGTATCGGCTGCACGCTCCACTTCTTTGATGTGCATGGAGGAAAACATATATTTTAATCCAAAAATAATCATACCCACATTCGTTCTTTCTCGGTAATCCATAACGTGACCAAGTTCATGGCCAATCCAACCTACCTTTACATCTGAAGGGATGTCTTCCATTGTGAATTTTTCGCCTTCAATCTGTATTCTACGGCTAATCAAAATTATATACTCCCTTTTTTCCTTCGCTTTAAAAAAACTTGAAAACCTAGGTTGCGCTTGCATCGTAGACTTTTTGATGTTGTCCTTAAATTTAAATTCAATAGCCGTATCATAAAGTTCAGGATAGTATGAAAGGGCTTCCATTACTTCCTTTTTAATGCTTTCGGGAATAATTTTATTTTCTAAATTAATGCTTTGTACTGGAGTCATAGAAAGGGTAAAATACAAAATCGATTTTATGAGGGACGTTAAAAACATTGTAAAATTTTATCTTTTTACTGTTGACTGAATATTGAAACTAAACCACTTCCAACTGTTTTTGGAAGGTTTTTATTTTATCGCGAAGTTTTGCCGCCATCATAAAATCAAGATCTTTTGCAGCTTTTTCCATGGCTTTTCTTGTATCTCTAATTTTCTTTTCAATCTGTGCCTTAGTCAAGTATTCAGTTTCCGCTTCTGCGGCAAGACTTTCGGCATTTTCAAAAGTATAAGCAGTTTGCTTTGATTTTGTCAATGAATTTTCAAAAGATTTTTTAATAGCCGTGGGTGTAATATTGTGTTCCAGGTTATAGGCAATCTGTTTTTCCCGTTTATAAGAAGTATTGTCAATGGTTTGCTGCATGCTTTTTGTAATTTTATCCGCATACATTATTGCTTTTCCATTTAGGTTTCGGGCTGCCCGCCCAACTGTTTGAGTAAGCGAACGATTGCTTCTCAAAAATCCTTCCTTATCAGCATCGAGAATGGCCACTAGTGAAACTTCGGGTAAATCCAGGCCTTCCCGTAATAAATTCACGCCCACCAAAACATCAAAAATCCCCAAACGCAAATCCTGCATAATTTCCACGCGTTCCAATGTATCCACATCACTGTGAATATATCTACAGCGAACTTGCACACGAGTCAAATATTTGGTGAGTTCCTCCGCCATTCTTTTCGTCAAAGTGGTAACTAAAACCCGTTCGTCTTTTTCAACACGCAAATGAATTTCTTCGAGAAGATCATCAATTTGGTTTAAACTGGGGCGTACTTCAATGGGCGGATCCAGCAATCCTGTGGGACGGATTATTTGTTCTACATATACGCCGCCACTTTTTTCAAGTTCATAATCCGCAGGGGTTGCGCTTACATAAATTACTTGATTTTGAAGCGCTTCAAATTCCTCAAATTTCAAGGGGCGGTTGTCCATTGCAGCGGGGAGTCGGAAACCGTAATCCACCAGATTTTCCTTTCGGGAACGATCGCCTCCGTACATAGCACCAACTTGTGGGATGGAAACGTGGCTTTCATCAACAATCATTAAATAATCCTTAGGAAAATAATCCAACAAACAGAATGGGCGCGTGTCGGGCAAACGCTGATCCAGATAGCGCGAATAGTTTTCAATTCCGCTGCAATAGCCCAGTTCCCGTATCATTTCGAGATCAAAATTGGTTCGTTCTTCCAAACGTTTTGCTTCCAAATGTTTTCCGATTTCCTTAAAATATTCTATCTGTAAAACCAAATCATCCTGAATGGCGCGAATGGCGCCCTGTAAGACATCTGGGGAAGTAACGAACATGTTGGCGGGATAAATATTCAATCGTTCATACTTCTCATAAATTTCATTATTCACGGGATTGAAAACTTCGATTTCCTCAATTTCGTCCCCAAAAAAATGAATTCTATAAGCATCATCGGCATATCCCGGAAAAACATCTACGGTATCTCCCTTTATCCTGAATCGTCCGTGGTTGAATTCCGCCTCGGTTCGCGAATAAAGGCTTTGCACCAATCGGTGCAACAATTTTGTACGGGAAATTATTTGTCCCTTTTCAATACTGATTACGTTTTTCTGAAATTCCACAGGATTTCCAATCCCGTACAGACAGGAAACCGAGGAAACCACCAGCACATCGCGTCTTCCCGAAAGTAGGGAAGAGGTAGTGCTCAATCTCATTTTTTCAATTTCCTCGTTGATGGAAAGATCCTTTTCTATATAGGTACCACTACTCGGGATAAATGCTTCCGGCTGGTAATAGTCATAATATGAAACAAAATATTCCACAGCATTTTCGGGGAAAAGATTTTTAAACTCCGTGTATAATTGGGCCGCGAGGGTTTTGTTGTGTGCCAAAACGATCGTCGGTTTTTGAACTTGTTCCACAACATTTGCCACGGTAAATGTTTTTCCGCTTCCTGTAACCCCCAGTAGAGTTTGGTATTTTTCATCTGTATTAAGCCCGTTGACCAAAGCTTTTATGGCTTGTGGCTGGTCTCCGGTAGGTTGAAATTCTGAGGCTATTTTAAATTTCATCTGTCATTTATATTTTTAAAAATAGGTCAGATGCAACGAGCAAAGAATGTTCCAACTTTTCAGTAAGAAATTCAACTTTGCTGGTTTCATATAATCTTTGTAAAATGGGAAACAAAAATACTTAAAATAGTCGAAGGAAACGGTTTAGACTAACAGGGATAGGTCATAAAACTATGTGAAAATGATGGTTTTATTTATTAATATTTTCTCTATAAATCTCTTTTTTTGAGAATGGCATAGGACCAATAAATAAAAAGTACGGTCCAAACGATAACTATTAAGATGTTGAAAAATCCAACCTCATACGTTTTGGTAAAGGATTCGCCCAGTTGAGTGGCCGCAGACTGAATGGCGCCAAGACGGCTAAAGGGTTCTTTTATAAGATTTGCCATGGAATTCAAGGGAAAGAATTGTGATACATTGTCGGCAATGGTGGTATCCTTAAAAAATTGCCATTTCATTAATCCGTAAAGAATCCATTCCAAAATTTGACAAACAATCAAAAATCCTAACGCAAAGGCGGAACGTTTCACCAAAACCCCCAAGAAAAGGCAAAAGGAGAAAAATGCAACCAACTTTAAAAAGTAGGCGGCAATGTATTCCAACCCACTAAAAATAATTCCTATTTCATTATAATCGGAAAATACAAGTCCTAAAATAAGAGAAACCACAAAAATAAAAATGGTTGAAACAATAGCGAACAGCAGGACAGTAAGAAATTTTGAAAGAACAAATTCCTTTTTGCTCAGGCCATCAATCAGGTTCTGTTTAAGGGTTCGGTAACTGTACTCGTTGGACATCATCGAGACAATCACAATGGCAAGAAACAGTTTTAAAACCGCCGCTATATAAGTGTTAAAATGCCAGATAAATGGAAAGTTGAAAATACCTTGATCAGCCACCCGAAAATGGAAATCTCCAAAATTAAACTCAATTGAAGCTATCAATGCTATAAAAGTGATAAGAACAAAATAAATAATGGAAATAACCTTCGCCGAACGGTTGTAACGTAGTTTCTGTAGTTCTATATTTAATAATCGTAGCATTGGGTTAGTTTTGTTTGGTAAGTTCTAGAAATTGTTCTTCAAGGCTTTCCTTGCGTTTCACAAGATGCGAAAGGGTGATTCCCTTTTCAAAAAGAAGTTTGTTTACTTCCGCAGCGTCCATTGGATTGGTGAGATAAGCGATTAAAAATTCGCCTTCGCGTTTTACGGTGCCAAAGGCGGGATTTCCTTCCAAAGCATTCTGAAGCAGTTCCATATTGTTGCTCTGCATAGTTAGGAAACCGTGGCTGGCATTCATCCCATCCACACTGCCGGAATAGAGGCTTACTCCTTTCCGTAGAATAACTACATGGGTACACACTTTTTCAACTTCATCGAGCAAATGCGAAGCCAAAAGAATAGTAGTTCCCTGTGAAGCAATTGTTTTAATGATTTCCCGAATTTGGTGAATTCCCTGTGGGTCAAGCCCGTTGGTTGGTTCATCAAGTATTAAAATTTCAGGATCGTTCAACAAGGCCGAAGCAATTGCCAAGCGCTGTTTCATTCCCAAAGAAAAAGTGCTGAACTTACTGTCTTTTCTATCCAAAAGCCCAACAAGCTTTAATTTTTCTTCGATTTTGTCGGTGGGCACTTCCTTTATTTTGCAGACCAGTTCCAAATTTTGGACGGCCGTCATATATGGATAAAAATTGGGGCGTTCTATAATGGCTCCCACTTTTTTTAATGCTTGGTGTGTTGTTGTGTTGCCGTCAAACCACTCAAAGCTGCCTGAGGTTTTGTTCACAACATTCAGTACAATCCCTAAAGTAGTAGATTTACCGCTTCCGTTTGGGCCTAAAATTCCATATACGTTTCCTTTTTCAATAGTGAAGGAAAGATTGTTTACTGCTGTTAAGGAGCCAAATTTTTTGGTAAGGTTGGTAATGGTGAGAATTGTATTCACGGAGGTTATTTTGGGAGTTCGTTATTAATTTGACGAATGGGTTGGGGATTTGTTACAATTTTTTTGAAAGCGACTTGCGATTAGCGATGAGGGAATAGGGATGTGGAAATTATTTAAGGTGAAAATATATGTCTTATATACTGTTTAAGTTGTTTTTTGCCTCAGTTTCTTTGTTGCGCATAGTTTTTTGTAGTTCCAAAATTGTAATCCACGTGTGGTCATCCTTGATTTTTATATCAAATCTCTCAAGATTATTTCCTTGACTATACTTAATAGTTATTGAATGGAAGTCTTTTAAAATATTTGATTTTGAATGAAATTTTATTTTTTTTATAGCTCCTAAATCGATTTCCTGTTTATGTCTTGTCCTGGAATATGGCTACAGGTTAAAATTGATTTACGCTGTTTTTAAATATACCATATTTGGTGTTTTGAAATTTAAAGATAAATGTAATCTTATTTGATTATACAGTTTAATTGCATTTTTTGTTGCTCTTTTGGCGTGAGCCACGTCAGTAAAGATCTGATCTAGATAAAATTCACTTTTCATTATGCCATTGACACGTTCCGCCAGTGCATTTTCATAACAATGGTTTTCCTCAGTCATGCTGATGGCTATCTTTTTTCTTTTTAGGACATGTGTATAAACATTGCTACAATATTGTATGCCCCTATCAGAGTGGTGGATTAGCCCTTTGGTATCCTTTGCTTGGTAAATGGCCTTATTGAGTGCTCTTACACATCCTTTCAGTTTTTCTGTTCGTTAAGGCACATAGTTTAGTATAACCGCAGTTACGG
>JBBQQN010000096.1:0-11746 GCA_038215845.1 Flavobacteriales bacterium
CTAAGGGAACTTATACACCTTTCCCGTTTAAGGCACAATGCAAAAAAAGTGGGCAATCCCACTATTTTAAATTTTTGGAAACGCGACCATAAAAATCTTAAACTTAAAGTATTTTATGCCACAGTTATAATTGCCTCAAAATTGGTAAACTCCTATCGAGACATTTTAAAGCTAGAAAGGAATTACAACACTACCATTCGAAAAAATTCTTTTTATAAGATGGTTTTAGGAATCTTGGAAAATGAAAGCCCCGATGTACTATTCTGTACCCACCAGAGGGCATTAAAGGCACCTACAATTTTTGCCGCAGCAAAAGATTTGGGAATCAAAACATCTACTGTTATCTATTCGTGGGACAATCTTCCAAAGGCCAGATTGGCCTTAAAAGCAGACAATTATTTGGTGTGGTCTGATTATATGAAAAAAGAACTACAACTGTTTTATCCGGAAATTCCGGCGAAATCCATTAAAATTACTGGCACCCCTCAGTTTGAGTTTTTTACTGACCCTTCAAATATTATTGAAAAGGAATCTTTTTTCAAAACCTATGGATTGGATTCGAATAAAAAACTGATTTGCTTTTCTGGGGACGATATAAAAACCTCTCCTAATGACCCCCAATATTTAAACGATATTGCCACAGCTATTATTGATAGTGGGAAAGAGCATGAATATCAACTTATTTTTAGACGCTGTCCTGTGGATGTTTCCGGAAGGTATAATTGGGTGCTGGAAAAATTCCCTGATCTAATCGTAAATATGCCTCCGCTATGGAACTATAATTCAAAAATTTGGTCAGCGGTCTATCCCACATTTGAAGATGTAAAATTATTGGTAAGTCTCGCCTTTTATGCTGATGTGGTAATCAATGTAGGATCTACTATGGCTTTTGATTTTGGTATGTTCAATAAGCCTTGCATCTTTATCAATTACGATTGCGTAAAGGATAAAACATGGTCCGTGGAAACCATTTATAAATTTCAACATTTTAGAAGTATGCCAGCCAAGAATGCCGTATATTGGTTCAATAGCGTTTCGGAAATACCCCGTGTTTTGGAGGCCGCATTATACAAACCCGATTTTGAAATATCAAAGTGGTTTAAGGTGGTAGTGGATAATCCTGATACAGCTTCAAAAAAAATATTAAAAGAATTATTGTAGAATGCACATTGTTTTTCTTTCCAATGAATACCCATTGTGGGCCCCCGGCGGTATTGGCAGTTTTTTACAAACTTTTGGCCGGAGCTTGGTTCAAAATGGGCATTTTGTTACTGTGCTGGGAGTAGGGAAGAAGGATACCTGCGAATATCTTGAAGATGAAGGGATCGAAATACTAAGATTGCCCGAAAACAAAACCAAATTACCGGATTTTATGGTTGCATCTTTTCGGCTTAACAGGGAATTAAGGAGAATCCATAAGGAGAACCCGGTAGATATATTGGAATCCCCAGAAGGGGGAATGGCATTTATTTCAAAAAATCATCGCGCTAAAAAAGTGATTCGGCTACATGGCGGGCATCATTTTTTTGCGGAAGCTGAAAAAAGGGGAATCAACTGGCGAAAAGGCATACTTGAAAAAAGATCCTTTCAGAAAGCTGATGGCTTTATAGCGGTATCCCAATATGTAAAAAACCATACCGAGAAATATTTAAGCTACCATAAGCAGCCTTTGGAAGTTATTCATCATCCATTGGATACAGCTACTCAAATCCCTGAAGTTGCAATTGAGGAAAACCATATTCTATTTGCGGGTACTGTATGTGAAAAAAAAGGGATAAGGCAATTGATTGAAGCCTTTAAAATCCTGAGGGAAAAATACCCTTCAAAGATTCTTGATATATATGGAAGGGACTGGTTTTATCCCAATGGCGACTCCTATATTGAAATGCTGAAAAATACCTATGATGCTTCTTATTTTGGAAATGTTGTTTTTCACAGTACCATTCCAAGGGATCAATTAAACGTTAGATACGCGGAAGCGGCTTTCTGTGTATTTCCTTCGCATATGGAAACCCAAGGATTGGTAACTTTGGAAGCTATGTTAATGCGAAAGCCGGTAATATTTTCTAAATATGGTCCTGGTCCGGAGACTATTGAGCACGGTAAAACGGGGCTGCTCTGTGATGTATATGACCCCAATGATATTGCCTCAAAAATGTTGTGGATGATTGAAAACCCTGAAAAAGGTAAAAAACTGGGTGCGAATGCAAGGAAGGAAGCGAAAATGAAATATGATAAAAACTCTATTTTGGAACTGAACTTAAACTTTTACAACCAACTCATTTCACGTGGCTAAGTTTTCAGCAGATATACGTAAGTACAAACAGTACTCCAGTAAAAATACTCTCCTCTTATTGTTGACCCAACAAGGGTTATGGGCCTTGTGTATTTACAGATTCAATAATGCTATTTATACAAGTCGCTTTCCTAGAGCTATAAAAAGAATTTTATTGTTTTTTTGTCTTATCAACCAAAAATGGATAGAAATAGTGGCCGGGATTTCGTTGCCTTATACCGCAAGGATTGGCCATTCCTTTTACATTGGACATTTCGGAAACATTATTATTAATGCAAATGCGATAATTGGCGACAATTGCAATATTTCGCAAGGAGTGACCATAGGCGTAAGTGGAAGGGGAGAAAACAGGGGCGTTCCTATTATAGGAAATAATGTTTATATGGGGGCCAATGCCACCGTTGTGGGAAAGATAAATGTGGGCGATGGTGCGGTTATTGGAGCGAATTCCCTGGTAATAAAGGATGTGCCCCCAAATACAACTGTCTTGGGAGTACCGGCAGTAGTGATAAGTAATAATGATTCAACGGATTATATATAATGAAATTTTTGGTTGTAACATTGGCTCCCACACTATCAATTGATAACTCCTACTATTCCTATGCCCCCTATGTTAAGGAAATGGATTTATGGTTTTCTCAAGTAAATGATGTTGTGATCGTTTCCCCTACAACCTATTCAAAAAAATTATTGACAGCTCCTTTTTTAAGAGAAGACATAAATGTTGTCAGCATTCCTTCATTGTCATTCAATTCTGTGGAAAATGTTTTTAAATCGTTGGTGTCTGCACCAGTAATTTTTTATAAAATGCTCAGTGCCATGAACAAGGCAGATCATATACATTTGCGTTGCCCCGGGAATATTGCTCTTTTGGGGTGTTTAACCCAGATTTTTTTTCCCAAAAAAACAAAAACCGCCAAATATGCAGGCAATTGGGACCCCAAATCCAAACAGCCCTTGAGCTATCGGTTTCAAAAATGGATATTGAGCAATACTTTTTTGACAAAAAATATGCAGGTTTTAGTATATGGCAACTGGCCAAAGCAAACCCATAATATCAAACCATTTTTCACAGCCAGTTATCCTAAAGCTAAAATAGATCAAAATATTTCGAAAAATTTTCTACAACCTTTACGTTTTCTTTTTGTGGGCAACCTTTCAGCAGGAAAGCAACCATTGATGGCGATTAAATTGATGGAGGGACTTTTAAAAAAGGATATAAAATGCACAATGGATTTATACGGGGATGGTATTGAAAGGATTAATTTGGAAAGCTATATAAAGCAAAATAGCCTTGAAGAGTATGTTTTCGTGCACGGAAATATGCCATCCGAGCTTTTGGAAAAGGCATATAAAACCAGTGATTTTTTAATGCTTCCTTCCAAATCGGAAGGCTGGCCCAAAGTGGTTGCGGAAGCCATGTGGTGGGGTGTTGTGCCAATAGTTTCCGGTATTTCATGCGTCCCTTGGATGCTTGGAAATGGAGAAAGAGGAATTTTATTGGATGGTAATTTTGAAATAGATTTAAAAAACCTTCTAAAGGAACTGGCCAATAAAGAAGCACTTCAAAATAAATCGATAAAGGCGCAACAATGGTCCCATCAATATTCCCTGGACGTCTTTGAGGCCGAAATAAATAAATTACTGACATGAGGGTCCTTCAATTAATAGATTCTTTAAATCCTGGAGGGGCAGAACGTGTTGCTATCAATTACGCAAATGGACTTCATGAAAATATTGAAGGTTCATACTTGTGTAGTACGAGGGAAGAAGGCGTTTTGAAAAAAATGCTGCTTCCAGAAATCCCATATCTTTTTTTGAGAAAAAGAAATGCCTTGGATGTGCAGGCATTATTAAAATTAAGGAAGTTCGTTAAGACCAATAGGATTAACATAATACATGCACATACAACCTCCTACTTTTTTGCCTGTCTATTAAAATTGTTTTATCCCTCCATTTGCCTAATCTGGCATGAACATAATGGAAGTCGTGTGGATAATACTATATTCAATAATAAATTGCTCTATTTCTGCTCCTTTTTTTTTAATAAAATTATTACTGTGAATGTAGGGTTGCAAGATTGGTGTAAAAATAATTTGGCGACTAAACAGGTAGAATACCTTCCCAATTTTGTAGATACCTCTCAGTTTATTTTTGAGGCGAAAAAAAGACAAAATATTATAGTTTGTTTGGCAAACTTGAGAGAGCCCAAAAATCATCTTAATCTTCTGAAAGCTTTCAAACAAATAAATTTAAAATTCCCAGAATGGAAGCTTTATTTAGTGGGACGGGATAAAGAGGATGATTACTCAAATCAATTAAAAGAGTATATTCTTGAAAACAACTTACAACAAGCTATAATATTAATGGGTTTAGAAACTGAAATTGAAAAGATTCTTCAAAATTCTTCTATAGGAGTAATTTCTTCCGATAGTGAAGGGTTGCCCATGGCATTGTTGGAATATGGAGCTGCTGGATTGGCTGTTGTATCCACCAAAGTGGGTTATTGTGAACACGTAATCAGTACCTTTGGAAGAATTGTTACCCCCAAGGATCCCGAAGCCTTAGCAAATGCTTTGGAATACTATATAGAAAGTGATATAGAGAGAATTACCGATGGAAAGGCCTTAAAAAATCAGATTGCTGAAAAATATTCCTTATCAACTGTTTTGCCAAAATTATTAACCATCTATAAAAATTGAGAAACCCTTCTGCCATAAAAAAAATAACCTACCTACAGCTGTTGGTCCTGCATTGTGTTTTGGCCTTGGTAATTTATCTAGCGGAATTCACTGCACAGTATATTCTGTATGCAATCGTTTTATATTTTATTTATCGCATTCTATCAAATAGAAACAGGAAGGATGAGGTATTACTTGCGGCGGCATATATAACAGGTTTTGAGGTTTTTTCACGAATGACGGGAGGAACTTTTCTATCCTACGAATTTGCAAAATATACAGTAATAGGTTTTTTGCTAATAGGGATGTTTTATAGAGGGTTTACCCTCAAATCATGGCCTTATATTCTTTATCTTCTTTTTTTACTTCCATCGTTAATTTTTTCTGCAATTAACCTTAACTATAACACAGATTTTTTTAAAGTAGTAAGTTTCAACCTCAGCGGGCCAATTTGTTTAGGTATTGCAGCTCTCTATTGTTATAATAGAAAAATGACTCTGGAAAGATTACAAGGGGTTCTATTGGCTTTGTTATTGCCCATAATTACCATGACAATCTACCTTTATATTTATACGCCCAATATTCGTGATATACTGTCAGGGACTCAATCAAATTTTGAGGCATCCGGAGGATTTGGCCCTAATCAAGTGGCCACTATTTTAGGTTTGGGGATGTTTATTTTATTTACTAGATTACTTGTTATAAAAAACAGAACAGTAAATATAATTGACTTAATTTTACTCGGATTGCTAAGTTATAGAGGTATTGTTACTTTTTCTCGAGGAGGAATTATTACTGCAGTGTTATGTGCCTTTGTATTTTTAATATTTTATTTTCTAAATTCAAAAAACACAAGTAGAGCAAGATTGATTCCAAAAATTGGATTAATTGTAATGGTGTTATTCGCTACTTGGACGATTACATCCGTTTTTACCTCTGGCTTGATAGACAAAAGATATGCAAACCAAGATGCATCGGGAAGAATAAAGGAAAATATTTCTACAGGAAGGGTAGATCTCATTGAGGCAGAATTGGATGCTTTTTTAAAACATCCCTTTACGGGAATAGGGGTGGGGAAAATCGAAGAATACAGGTACGAACAAACAGGAGTCCTCTCCGCAACCCATAATGAAATTAGCCGCTTGCTATCTGAACATGGCTTATTGGGAATATTTGCCTTGGTTATTTTATTGTTCACCCCTTTGATTTTTCGAATGCAGAATAGAACGAATGTTTACTTGTTTTCGTTTTGGTTATTTTGGTTAATAACCGTCAATCACTCCTCTATGCGTATTGCGGCACCTGCATTTATATACGGATTATGTTTAATATCTTTAACTAATGCAAAAAAAAAACCTGCTCTACATAGGAAATAAAATAGCCGTTCACGGCAGACCTCCAACCTCCATAGATGTTTTGTCCAAATGGTTGCAAGAGGAAGGGTATACAATCCTAACCTCTTCTTCCAAAAAGAACAGAATACTACGATTCTTGGATATGGTGTTTACGACTATAAAAAATCGCAGCAATATTGATCTGGTTTTGATAGATACCTACAGCACCCAAAATTTTTATTATGCCCTCATCATTGCTGCTTTATGTAATTTTTTCAAACTGCCCTATATACCAATCTTGCATGGGGGCAATCTTCCAGACCGATTAAAAAGAAACAAAAAATTCAGCCTTTTTCTTTTTGGGAAAGCTAAAACAAATGTGGCTCCTTCTAAATATATCATGGATCAATTTAAATTGAATGGCTTTCAAAATATTACCTATATCCCCAATACTATAGAAATTGAAAAATACCCTTTTCTGCCTCGTAAGAAAATACAGCCCAAACTGTTATGGGTGCGTTCTTTCTCTGAAATTTACAATCCCTTACTGGCGCTACAAATAGTGGAACAACTTAAAAATGAAGGACTAAACGTTTCTCTCTGTATGGTTGGTCCTGAAAAGGATGGCTCCCTTGCTCGATGCAAAAAAGTTTCCCATGATTTAAACCTCCCTATAAAGTTTACCGGAAAACTTGAAAAGGAAGAATGGATTGAGCTTTCAAAAGCTTACGATATTTTTATCAATACCACCAATTTTGATAACATGCCGGTGAGTGTAATGGAAGCCATGGCACTCGGACTTCCTGTTGTTTCTACACATGTGGGTGGCCTTCCATATTTAATTTCCAGTGGACAGGATGGTCTATTGGTGCCGCCAAACAGCCCCGATAATCTTGTAGTGGCAATTAAAAAGCTACTTTCGGACCCTTTAATGGCCGAAACCCTTGCCCTGCAAGCTCGTGCCAAGATTGAAAAATTTGATTGGAAACAAGTGAAACATAGTTGGATTACCCTTTTGGACAGCTGAAATTTATCTAAATTTGAACATTAGTTGTCGGTTGTGGTTTATCAGGTATCGAGTTTCAACTTAAAAGAGAACAATAGTATCCATAGTATCCATAGTATCAACAGTATCCATAGTATCAACAGTATCTACATCGGCCAAAATAATAATAACAACAGCATCCACAGTATCCATAGCATCAAATAACAAGTAGCTATTAAAAACATGTCCAAAAGCAGCATCCATTTTGATATTTCCGAACGTAAGGTGCTACTGCGGATATTTGATATTGTATGTGTACTGGCTTTATTGTATGTGGTAGGCACTATTTTTAATTTCGATTATTTCAAAATCAATTCCCAGCATTGGATGTGGTCTATAGTATTGGCACTTTACCTTACTATTTTTGCCACTATATTCGAATTGTATAATCTTCAAAAAGCCAGCAAGTTTGAGGTAGTAGTCAAAAACGTGATTATAACTTCATCCGTTACGGTGTTGTTCTATTTGCTCACGCCTTTTTACACTCCCATGTTGCCCTCTAACAGGTTGCAGATTGTATATTTTTTCATATCCATTAACATAGCCCTTTTGGCTTGGCGCTATGCCTATATTGTGCTTGTTTCGGCCCCGCGTTTTTTTAAAAGGGTGCTGCTTATTGCAAATGCTTCCGATGTAGATTCTATTGTTACATCACTTCAAAAATCTGACCCCAATTACAGAGTGGTGGGGTATTACAATACAGGCCTTAACGACCATACTGTTATAAAAAATTCTGAAATTGACGAATTCGACATTGAAGAAATCCATACCGTTTCAAAAGAAATGATCATTTCTGAAATAGTAGTGGGCACACCACTTTCAGAGGGAATGACCGTTGATTTAAACAACCAATTGATAAAGCTTTTGGAAAGCGGAATACCTATTCGGGAATATACCCAGGTTTATGAAGAGCTGACCCATCGTATTCCGGTACAGCATGTGGAGAAGGATTTTTACAGATATTTCCCCTTTAGCAGAAGTAACCAAAATAAACTATACCTCTTCTTTAATCGAATTCTCGACCTTTTCATTTCCATAATAGGATTGCTCTTTGGAATAGCCCTGTTGCCCTTCTTTATCATCGGAAACCTTTTGGCTAATAGAGGTCCCTTGTTTTACAGTCAAAAGAGAGTAGGAAAAAACGGCAAGGTCTTTAAAATTTTAAAACTACGAAGCATGGTTCTTAATGCCGAAAAAGATGGGGCGCGTTTTGCCCACTCAAAGGATGTTCGGGTTACTAAATTCGGCCGTTTTTTAAGAAGATCGCGTTTTGATGAAATCCCCCAATTTATAAATGTAATAAAAGGTGAAATGAGCGTAATTGGGCCCCGTCCCGAACGTCCTGTTTTTGTTGAAAATTTAATTGAAAAAATCCCTTTCTATGAAGTGCGCCACCTTGTAAAACCTGGGGTAACGGGATGGGCACAGGTAAATGCCAAATACGGTTCTTCCGAAGAGGATTCGCTGGAAAAACTCCAATACGATCTCTATTATATCAAACACCGAAGCCTCTTTCTTGATGTTACCATCATCGTAAAAACCCTTAGCACCATTCTCTTTTTTAGAGGACAATAATTTGGTATTGAGTATTGAGTAATTAGTATTGAGTATTAAAAAATTCAAACCATCTACTAATCACTAATCACCAATCACCAATCACCAATCACTAATCACCAATCACCCTTCACTATTCACCATTCACAGATTCACAAATTCACTGATTCACAGATTCACTATTCACAAATTCACCCAGAAAACTTGAGGTTCACCCGTATATACTTCATGGATGCTTCATGAATGCTTTATGGATAAGCCATGGGATACTCTATGGATAGGTCATTGATTTGTAAGAATAAGAATTATTTTTCCTACAAAAACTATTCTTATTTATAAAAAGCATTTAGCCTAAAGCTTACGGCCTATAGCTTTAAAAAGATATAAATAGCGGACAGCCAAAGCTACCAAAAGGGGAAGTAAACCGATGGCAAAAACCTGTACTCCACTAATCCAATGAATGGTCAATAAGGCCAATAAAAGAATCAGTAGCAAAATGTATCTTTTCATTTTAACGGAAACATTCTTTTTCCCTATTGCAACTATTAGCAATAGGGAAATAGGAAAAGCCCACAATAGATTATAATTAGAAGCGGTAGCAGTATGGTCGGTTGCAAACCAAAGCAATAAAAGGAAAACCCCAACTAGACCGGTAAAAAGAAAAAGGGACAGATCTAAATATCGGCTTCGTGTATTTCTTTGGTTATCGCGATAGGTTACAAAAATGATAATCACTCCCAATAATCCAAAAATAAATAGGGGACTCAAGAGAAAATTGTTTTCGGATGGGGTAGGGGTGTTTTCAAAAATCAGCTCATCAGATTTTACCAAATTCTCTGTAGAATTTCCTCTGTGGATAACGGCATTTTCCGCACCTTCATAAATATATTCCGGCAGAAACTGATATTCTATGGGTTTTGCGTTTCGGTCTATCACGGCACCCAAGGCCACGTCTATTCCCAAACTGCCCCAACTGTTTGCTTCTAGGTTTTGTTGGATAAGCTGCCGGAAAGTCAATTTTTCCTTAATATAATCTTCTTTGTATTCCAGCTTGTTGCCCATTACTTCCTGAAGGACATCGCGGATTTTTGTAGCACAGTTGTCAAAAAAGAAATCGTATTTGTATTGTTTGTTTTCGGGTCTGGCGTTGTTCCAAAGAAAATTTGAAATTGCCTGTTTTTCAGGAGTAGTAAGGTTTAAAGTCTGTTCCTTTATCCAACGGTTCTGCGCCACATAACTTTCATAAAATGGCTGATAGTAACTAACGCCCAATTCATACAGCAGTTTTCCGCGCGCAAATTTTGTGTAAAAATTGGGGGTGTCAAAATCATAAACCCCGTAATTGAAAACAACGTCCTGTCCCGTTGCCTGATCATGTATCCTAAAAGCACTGTGCCCAAACTTATCGTAAAGTTCAGCCCCTGGCCCAATGGTAAGTATGCTTATTTCCGCTGTTTCGGAAAGGGGGACAAATTGAGCTTGTCCTGAAGCACTTAAAAAAAGAAGAAGTAAAAGAATGTAGTTTTTTATCACGTTAACGAGTTTCAGTTTTTTTAAATCATCTTGCGTCTTGCGTCTTGGCTCTTGGCTCTTTCCTATTTCCCTCTTCGCTTTTCAGATCTTATCTAAATATATCCCAGTCAAGCTTCAACGAAAATACATTTGAATACAAAGCCGCACTTTGGTCTCCAATATCGGTAAGGGCATAATCCACTTGAATTCCCTTATATCTGAAACCTACCCCAATATTTGGCTGAAACCCGACCGAGTCACTTCCGTCCAATTGTTTTATATTTTGAAAATTGCCAACCCCGCCTCTTACATAAACCATATCTATATAAGCGAATTCAAGCCCCAAGGAAGGGGTAATGCTGGCAAAGGAAGTTGAGATAACATCATTGGTCTCCGCAAAGCGAAAGTTTAAATCAACTTCCGTAAGGAGTGAAAAATCGTAGTGATATACAAATTTACGGGCTACCCCCAATTGTAATTTTGGAATAGTAATCTCAGTAGTTTCAGGCAATTCTTGATTTTGTCCCGCTACCGCGCCTTGTATTTCTGCAAACTTTTTTTCATCGATGGACCATGCGTTGAAGGTAGTTGTAATATCTCGGGCCATAACCCCAAACATCCATTTCTCATTTCTGAATTGAATCCCTGCGTCAAGTCCAAAACCCCACGAGGAGGCAAAATCGCCAATAATCCTGCGTATCACTTTTGCATTCATCCCAAAATTCAACCCATCCAAGGGCAACTTTCGGGCGTAGGAAAAAGTAACCCCATAGTCGGCGGTTGAAAAAAGACTAATTCTATTGTAGTCAATATTGCCTTGGTCATCTATCAATTGGGTAGTATTTAAAATATCATCCACTCCAAAACGAATAACGGAAAGGCCCACGGCACTGCGATCGTCCAAGGGCATTGCAAAAGCTGCATAATCGTAATTTGCAATATTGGCAAAATAGGAAGAGTGCATCAGCGAAAGCTGTTTGTCCTCTAAGTTTACCAAACCGGCGGGATTCCAATAGCCCGAGTTTACATCTCCTGAAGATGCCACCACGGCATTTGCCATCCCAAAGGCTGCGGCATCTACCCCAATATTCATAAATTCATTGGAGTACTTGCGTACTGTCTGCGCGCTAAGCGTTAAGGAAATTAAGGTAAGGAAAAGTAAAAATTTCTTTTTCAAGTTTAGAAAATTTTGGACAAATATGGCACTATTTTACAGAATACTAAACTTTAAATTTATGCACATATTGTGTTTTACAGTATATAGACGAAAATACTTTGCTATTTTTACACAACTCACTGTACAATTATGATCAAACAGATACCT
>JBBQQN010000097.1:0-11722 GCA_038215845.1 Flavobacteriales bacterium
CAAATACTGCAGTTCTTCCTCTGTTTCATTTCCATTCAAAACTGCCACCGAATTTCTGTTTTTGCGGATTATATTGGGATACTTCCCAAAATAATAATCAAAATAACGCGAAGTATTGTTGCTCCCCGTGGCAATAACCGCATCAAAATCGGTGAGTCTTCCCTCTGTGAAATCAATGTATTCCTTAAATTCTGGTTCAACGGAAATGAGATATTCAGCAAGAAACGGAAGCAAAACTCTATCATTGGAGGAAAGTTTTGCCAGAACTTTATTTCCGGTTATCAAAACCGAAACAAAATCGTGCAGCCCAACTAGCGGAATATTTCCGGCCATAATGATAGCGACAGTTTTGGGAGTGGTTTTTTCAATTTTATAACTTGAAATCCATTGGGTCAAATTTTCTTCAGTAAGTGCCTCGGCCCAACTATTTAAAGCGAATTTTATATTTTCTAAAGTAAACCAACCGTTTTCGGCCTTTGCTTTTGCTAAGGTATATTCAATACTTTCTGAAAGACCATTTTGGGACTTATTTTCATTGTTTTCCGCCGCCATTTGTTTCAGGAATTTTCCCAACTCTACAAAAGCGTTAATTCTTTGTTTTAATTGCATACTAATTTTGGAGTTGCCCTTAATAGGCATTAAATTTGCGCAAAGTTAGAAAAAGATTAGCTATGGCAATTATTATAACCGATGAATGTATAAACTGCGGCGCATGCGAACCGGAATGCCCCAATACGGCGATCTACGAAGGAGCCGATGATTGGCGCTATGCCGATGGCACCGACCTAAATGGAAAAGTTGTTCTCCCCGATGGAAAAGCGGTAGATGCGAATGATGCCCAGGAACCAGTAAGTGACGAGATTTATTATATAGTCCCCGATAAATGTACTGAATGCAAAGGTTTTCACGATGAGCCCCAATGTGCGGCAGTATGCCCGGTGGATTGTTGTGTGCCGGATGAGGATAATGTTGAAACAGAAGAAGAACTTTTGGCGAAGCAGGCCTTTATGCATAAGGAATAAAAATTGAAATAAAGCTATAAAAAAAGCAACCAAAAAAAGGTTGCTTTTTTTATAGCTTTAAATTTGGTTGAACTATTTTATTATTGTGAAAAAATTCTCCTGTCCATTTTCTCCATCCCATTTTAACTCGCCATTAAACCAAGTTTTTATTACTTGAATTAAACCGTCTGCTTTATAGAATTCTGCTTGTAGGGTATCAGTATCTGTAGCATTCCATTCAACAAAAGTAATTGGAAGTGGCTCTATTTCAGTTTCCGTATCGTTTTGGAAAATACGTATTCTATATTCTGATTCATGTTTGAAAATGAGAAAATTTCTAGGATAGTCCATATTTTGGTCAAAAACTTCTTGTTTTTCGCCATTTATTAAATAATATAATTTAATATTTTCGGCATTATAGCTATTTGGTTTATTTGGATCCAAAAGATCTTCTCCGTTAATATTCTTAAGGGATATTTCAACTCCTCTATTAATTGAATGCTGAATCTGTGGTTCGTCATCATTGCTCTTACTACAGGAAGATAAAGTCAAAATAGCGAACACTAATGTTGCTGTTATTGTTTTCATATTTTAAGGATTAATATTATAAATCATTTGTAAATCACTATTATAATTATTGCCATTAGGATTAAAATTATTGAAGGAATACCAACCATTATAATCACCATTCCAGCCCCAATTCATATGAAATTTTAGATACCATACCGCCCCTTCTTCATAACAGATTTTACTGTTTTTAAAGCCATCTGCAACCCACGCATGTCCACCGCCAGTCAATATTACAGGTTTATTGGCACGTAAGTTTAGTTTCACCGTATTTGAGTTGTAATCGTCCCAACCTGCAGATGAATAACCAAAAGAATTTCTAATTAATGCACTTATATCGTATGTTTGGGAAACTCCTGTATCAGTGCAATAATAATGAATATTAGTACCTAGAGCATTGTGAATATTTTTTATAAATTGAGCAGTTGTGTTTGTTGCAGTGTTAATGGGCATATTTGACCAGTTATAATAAGTGGGATATTGATAATATCTCATCACTTGTGCAATGGCAATGGGTACACAACCTGCATAAACGTGCCCACATAAATATGAGGGAGTGCAGCTTGACAACTGTAGTAACGAATTAAATCCACATTCTTGACCCCAAATAGTTGAGAGTAAAGGATTAACAATCTCCATTTCTGACACACAGCCTCCGTCTTCTGGCGGATTTTTCCCTGCAAAATTGGATAAATCTATATTTTCCCACTGGTATTTAACAGCCGCTGTTTGCAAAACATTATTATCTCGTATATACTGAATATTCTTTTTAATATTATTTTGTCAATAAATTAAGCCTTCTGGTTGGTTTTCTTTATTTATATCAAAATAGCCCTCATTGTTGTAGGATAAAATAGGAGTAGACCTATTATCCGCAGCAAGTAATGCAAAACCACCACCCTCATAATTAATAACATAGTAAAATGTTTCATTTTTATCGTTTACGATTGGGGAAATTTCTGAAATCCTTTTTTCGATACTCGATATAGTATTTTTGGACTTTATATCAAAAGTTAATTGATTCCCCATTTCCATTGCCTTTTCTATAGTAATAAAATTTTCTTTTACTAGGCTGGAAGAAGAGTTTGTTTTATCATCTTGTTGACAGGAATAAAATATTAAGGTCCAAAAAATAATGAAGGTGATACGTAAAATTTGATTAGTTTGTTTCATAATAAAAAAAATAGGTTAGCTTTTGTTGTTATGAAAATTTTTTTCTTAACAAATGTTAAAAAAAAAATGAGTTATAGGAATTTTATAGGTTAAAACTTTTATATAGCCATATATTTTTTGGTATTAAAATTTAGCAATAAATAAAAAAATCGCCCTTCAAATTTACTTTGAAGGGCGATTTCCATTGTGGGGATAGTTAATAAAAAAAATTACATTTTATTTGGCTTTACTGCATCTTTGTTCATTTCCACTTTATATATTTCTGAAATTACAGCATCCGTTTTAGGGTCATAACGTTCCACTACAAAATTTCCATCGGCATTAAAATATCCAAAAGAGGACTTTCCACTTTGCGATAGAATGTAATAGCCATTTTGGGAGGTAGGCTTTAGAATAGCATACTCTTCTTGTGTGGCATTATCCTTTACAGTCATTAATCTGTAACCGTTGTTGTCCTTTTGGCTTATAAATTTGAAGCGGTTACCCTCATAATTATAGCTAATATCCGTATCTACCTGTGCGGGCTTCATAACTACGCTTTGATTGGTCTGATTCGCTTGGCTATCATTTAAGGCAATTTCCTGTTTAACCGTTTTGGTTACGGCTTTTGTTGAAACCTCTGTTCCTTTGTAGCTTTTCACGGCCGTATTAGTTAAAACAGTTTCTTTCTTCTCATTTTTATTTTCTTGCGCAAAAGAAGCGGTAAAAGCTGCAAGTGCAAGAATCAATATTTTTTTCATAATGGTTTGTTTATAAGTTTCTTAGTTATTAAAATATACCGCTTGCAAGTGTTAAAATCAGTTTTTTAAACTATAAGAATATCATAAAGTATTCAGCATTTCAAGCCTATTATGTTAAAAACATTCTATTAAAAAACCCTACCATTTTAAGGTAGGGTTTTTAAAACATACTGTTTTACAAATTAGGAAATCAGAAGTTATAATTTATGCGGGCGTAATAAAATGAACCTCCAAAACCCATTTGTACAGAATCCCAATATCCTCCGCCTTCTGTCCAGTCATCCTGTTGGTCAGGATAGACATTGAAAAGGTTGTTGGAGCCCAAATTCAGTTTTAGATTTTCTGAAAGTTCAAAACCTAAATTAAGATCAGTTACATATTTTGCTGTATAGGTGTCAGTTGCGGCAAGGATTTGATTTTCAAAACTGCCATAGTCTGCGATATCTTCATATACTTGGAAATCTAAGAGTTTTATTTCGCTAAATCGTGTAACGGAAGCGCCCGCGCTAAACCAATTTCTCTCAAAAGTAAGGTTTCCAAGTATTTTACTTTCCGGGGCAGAGGCCAATAAAAATGCCTTATCCCTTTCCCCGAAGAAAGTTTGCTCGTCCAAATCGCCATTCTTTACATCTTTAATAGCCATATTATTGAAATTTGCAAGCACTGAAATCCCAAAAGTATTGTCGCCAATATTGTCTTTATAGGTAAGCACTAGATCTAGTCCGGTTGTTTCGGTATCTACCCCGTTTACGAAGAATTGTGCAGAATCCACATTTTCAATTTCTGGAGCTGGGAAATTCCCTGTCAAAACAATTCTATCCTGAACATCTATATAGTAAAGATCTGCAGTTGCGGTGAATTTTGAAAAGTTTGCAGTAACTCCCAATCCGGCGTTCGTGGATGTTTCTTCCTTTAACTGCCCAATACCAAAAGAAGCCGTAACCGGGCTATTGTTTGGGGATAATAATTGATCGCTTGCAACGCCACCAATAAAATTGGTAAAGCGAAGGTTGTAATATTTTTGCGCTAATGATGGTGCCCTAAAACCTGTACTTACAGAACCTCGTATATTAATGCTTTCAGTGGCTTTAAAGCGCATTGCCAATTTTCCGTTTATGGTGCTTCCAAAATCGCTGTAGTTTTCAAAGCGTCCAGCAGCACTTATTAAAAAGGCTTCACTTAAATCAAATTCTCCATCGGCATAAACCGAAACATTGGAACGGCTTCTGTCAACTTCGTTTGCTGGACCATAACCAGGGAATCCTTGTGAGCCACCGGGCCTTAAAATTTGATTGCCCTCATCGTCAAGAATAGGGTTGCCTTCATCGTCCCTATAGATTACAATGTTTTCCTCCGGGGTATTAGCGTTTACCGCAACCCCATTTACATCATAAGTTGCATAAGAGCCTTCTTCGCCTGCAAAAATTATAAAATTCTCGGTTCTGTATTCTGCTCCAAAGGCCAAATTCATGCCACTCAAAACATCCTCATAATACTTTGAAAAATCCACATTTACAGTATTTTGGGAAAGACTGTGCCCACCAGCATCAAATTCAAGGGGGGATAGGTCTAATAATGAGGCATTCAAGGTACCTTTAATGTAATAATGAAAATTATTGATACCGTAAGTGTTGCTTAAATCTATCCTCCAACCGGAATCCGTTTTGGTTTTAACTCCAGCCGAAACTGAATTATCTGTAATTATTGAAGTAATCCGTGGAGTGTAGCCATTAGGGTAAATTTCAGTAACCACTCTGTTTCCGCCATTTCTGGTAAAGGCATAGGCATCGGTGTCTCTGTAATTTCTTCCCCCGAACGCATATACTTCTGTATTTTCACTTACGGGAATTGCAATATTTCCCATTAAATTGAAACCTTCTATTGCGGCTTCCCCAAATCCTTTTCTGAAATCGAAAGTAGGGCGCAAGGTTTTGTTCTTATTTATATATTCGGTAGTGAAGTTGGCAAAACCTCCTTTTTCACCAATCCCAAATCCGTAATTGGCGCCAAATTTCATAGAACCTCCGTCAAAACTTTTGTCCTTTCCAATAGCATTGCCATCTTTTTCGGTGTCCAGTCGGTACCCATCGGTGTTCCAAAGCCCATAAGCGTCTTCGGTAAAATCACTTGTATCTACATCGGCATTAGTGTCATAGGCTCCGTAGGAAAGGCTTCCGGTAAGTTTGTCCACATCGTCCTTCAGCACAATGTTTATTACCCCGGCAATTGCATCACTTCCGTATTGTGCCGATGCACCATCGCGCAATACTTCAATCCGTTTGATTGCGGTTGCGGGAATGGCGTTTAGATCGGTACCTGTATTGCCTCGACCCCTGGTTCCAAAAATATTTATCAATGAAGATTGGTGCCTTCTTTTTCCATTGATCAAAACCAAGGTCTGATCGGGACCCAAACCTCGCAATGAAGCCGGATCAATATGGTCGGCCCCATCAGATCCTGATTGTTTGCTGGCATTAAAGGAAGGTGCTGCATATTGTAAAAGTTCGTTTATTTCCACTTTTCCCACTTGGAGCGTTGTGTTTTCAACATCAATTACGTCAATAGGCACAGCAGTGTTGATTGACGTTCTTTTTGGGCTTCGTGACCCAACCAGCATTACATCTTCCAATGATTCTCCCTCGGAAAGCGTAACGTTAATTGAGGTTTGCCCATTCACTTCAATTTCTTGGGTATTGAACCCTACATAACTAAAGGCTAGGGTTGCGTTTTCATTTACTTCTATACTGAAATCCCCATCCATAGAGGTGGTAGTGCCGTTTGTCGTTCCCTTTTCCACGACATTAACAAAGGAAAGGGGGATTCCAGAGGCATCCGTAACTGTTCCGGTTACGGTAATCTGTGAAAAACAAATTCCACAAATAAAGAATACGAATAATGTAATTTTTTTCATTGGTTTGTTGTTTTTATGTTAGTTATTTGTTAAAGTTAGTATTTTAAACCACATTATTTTTTGTTTTTGTTCCCAAATTATAAACAGGCATTGCAAATAACTTTTGTAATTAGTTTTTCTGATAAAGTGGATTACCCTTCATTGTTTTATAAAGAGATGGGATGTAAGGACGATAATTAATGAAAGGGGAAAAGAAATTTTTATAAATATTGGCGAGAGGGGATGCAATCTAATTCTGAGATTGGCATCGCCAGATAATAGGAGAAGTATAATAGTAATTAAAATGAATGGAAATTATAACGAATAAAAAAAGTCCGTTTCTGTTAGGAAACGGACTTTTCAATTTTAAGGAATTTTAATTAATCTTTTTTCAACTTGGCCATACCTTCTGGTCTAGACATTAATGCAGCTCTTCTAGCATCAAGTGCTTTTTGCTGTTCCATTAATTTTGCCTGACGCTCTTTTTCTGCTTCCATGGCAGCTTTTTCCTTTTGTGCTGCAATAGCTTTTTGAAGCTCCATTTCTTGACGATCTTTAATATCCATCCTTCCTTGTTGGTTGGCCATATCTACAGATACATCATCTGCAATAACTTCAGTATTGGCAGATTTATTGGAAATAACTTTAGAAGTCTGATCCTGCATATTATTTCCTTCTACTTCAATTACTTCATTTTCAGTATTGGTTTCTTTTATCACTTTTGTTTTTACATCAGTGTCTTTTTGTGTCACCTTTTTTACGGTGGTTGTTTCGTTTTTATCTCTGTTTACTTGGGCTTGGGCTGCAGTTATTGAAAGAGCCACAATAGAAATACTAATTAAAATACGTTTCATAATATTGGTTATTAAGGTTTATTGAGTAAACATAAGGCCATAATCGTTAAGTTCTTGTAAAATTTTAGTGAAATAAAACCCAAACTTTTAATTGAAAGCCTTTAAATTCTCTCGTAAAAGTTTGTTTTGTTGGTGTATATTTGCACCCTTAAAAATAAAAAGAAATGAAAGCAGGTATAGTAGGGTTGCCAAACGTTGGAAAATCAACGCTTTTCAATTGTTTATCAAATGCAAAGGCACAAAGCGCCAATTTTCCATTTTGTACCATAGAGCCAAATATTGGGGTTGTGAATGTACCCGATTCGCGCTTGTTGAAATTGGAAGAATTGGTAAAACCGGAACGTGTTTTACCTGCCACAGTTGAAATTGTAGATATTGCAGGTCTGGTTAAAGGCGCAAGCAAAGGAGAAGGGTTGGGCAACCAGTTTTTGAGCAACATCCGCGAGACCGATGCTATTCTTCACGTTTTGCGCTGTTTTGACAATGACAATATAATTCATGTTGATGGTAGCGTAAATCCAATCCGCGATAAAGAAACAATCGATATAGAACTTCAGTTAAAAGATCTTGAAACAGTAGATAAAAAGCTTGAAAAGGTAAAACGAGCTTCCCGAACTGGTAATAAAGAAGCCCAAAAGGAAGAAACAGCACTCTTAAAAGTGAAATCAGGATTGGAAGCAGGAATTTCGGTTCGTGCCATAGATTTAACCGACAGTGAAAGGGAAGAATTTATTGTGAATACACAATTCATCACTGATAAGCCCGTAATGTATGTTTGTAATGTGGACGAAGATTCTGCAGCTACCGGAAATGCTTATGTTGAAAAGGTAAAAGCAGCCGTTGCCGGAGAAAATGCAGAGGTTTTGGTTTTGGCCGTAGGCACCGAAGCAGATATTACCGAATTGGAAACCTTTGAGGAACGCCAAATGTTTTTGGAAGATTTAGGGCTGAAAGAAGCGGGTTCGGCAAAATTAATACGCAGTGCCTATAAACTTTTAAACCTTCAGACCTATTTTACGGCCGGGGTGAAGGAAGTACGTGCCTGGACTGTTCCTGTCGGTGCAACTGCTCCACAAGCTGCCGGCGTTATCCATACCGATTTTGAAAAAGGTTTTATCCGTGCAGAAGTCATTAAATATGATGATTTTGTAGCTTACGGCAGTGAAGCAAAAGTAAAGGAAGCTGGAAAAATGGGAGTTGAAGGAAAGGAGTATATCGTAAAAGATGGCGATGTAATGCACTTCCGTTTTAACGTATAAAAAAAATCCCACGAAAGTGGGATTCTTATTTTCAAAAAGTATTTTATTTAAAGGTATAGCTAAGGGCCATTCCTTTGTATATATCTCCATTAAAGCTTGTGCCCGAACTTGGGTAAACTTGAATGTTGTCATTTTTTCTTTTATGAAGTTCCGGAACCAAAATTCCTGTTCCTGCACCTAAAACATATCCTAAAAGCACATCGGTAAAAAAGTGCTGTCCGGCTTCCATCCGCAAAACACCAACCGCAGCGGGAAGTGCCGCTGCACCTGCCCACATAAAAACTTTTCCGTTTGCGTCGGGATTAAAATCACTAAAAACTTTTACGGCAAAGAAAGTGGCAGTTGCTGTGGCGGCCACATGCCCTGAATAAAAAGCCCGTTGACCATTATTTCTAAATCGCCTTCCATCTGACGTATCGCCGCTGTTATCGTAAACATAAGGCCTGCTTCGGTCAACCAAACCTGCGGTAATGGTATACATTCCCGCGGTTGTTGCAAGACTTTCGAGATACATTCCCAAAAATTGTCCGGTATGGTCGTTCACTTCATCATCAAATAAAATTGCAAATGGAGCAATAAACGAGGCCGCAAAAGGGATATCGCTTAAATTATTGGCGGTTTCAGAATGATTACCGGCAACCCATCGGTCCAAAAAGTTAATATTGTCAATTTTCTTTTGAAGACTTTCCGGATCGGTAAAACCTGGAATTTCATCTACGGGAAGATCGTCCTTATTTTTTATAAGGCTCAAACCCACCGCACTCGCGCCTAGGCCAACACCTGTCCATATTCCATCGCGCAACCATATCCATTCGTAAGGAGAAACGCTTTTCGAGGAATTTGACATATTATCAAGATTGTCCTTTGTGTTATTAGTTATAACGGGCTTAGGAGCTATTGTGAAGCTATTTGTAGACTCATTATTTATCACCAAGCTGTCTGTTTCTTGAATGGAATCTGTTGGAATAGAGTTGGTCTGTTGTGCGTAAAATTGAATGGAGATAAGGGCTACGAAGAGAAAGGTTGTTTTTTTCATATCGATAAAGATATATGAATGGTTATTCCTTCAAATTTATTTTAACGTTTTGTTAAAGAAAGATTATGTGTTTTTATTAAAAAAAATCACTCATAAAGATAAAGTCTTTTTTGAAGTTTTTCCATTTCCTTTTCAATTTTGTGCATGCGCTTAAGTAGCTGCATCAATGCGTCCAGCCCTTCAAGGTTAATCCCCAAATCGCGGTGCAGCCGGAACATCCGCTCAATTTCGGAAATGTCATCTTCATGCAGGAAATAATCGTTTTCCTTTTTTTCAAAAGTAACCAGTCCATATTCGTGAAGACTTAACACAAAATCATCTTGAATGTTTGCTTGCTTGCAATAGTGGCTTACCAATATATATTTTTCGCGTCCCATCATCTTAGTTTTGAAAGTTCAGTAAACAATTCCTTTTCCTTTTCCGAAAGGTTGGCGGGGAGTTTAATTTTGTAGGTGATATAAAGATCGCCGTGTTGATCTTCTTTTTTGTATTTGGGCAATCCCTTGCCTTTCAGTTTTACCTTAGTCTCATTTTGGGTTTCGGGTTTTACTTTCAACTTTACTTGTCCGTCTAAGGTTTCCAGGGTTATTTCCCCACCCAACAGCGCGGTATAGAGTGAAATTTCCTCCATTACATATAGATCGCTTTCCAATCTTTTAAAACGAGTATTGTTGAAGATTTGAAAGTTGATAAAAAGATCGCCTTTCGGGCCGCCATTTCTTCCATCCCCACCATAGCCTTTTATCTTGATTGTCTGTCCATCTTCAACCCCAGCAGGTATTGTCAATCTAATTTTTTTCTCTCCAATACTGATGGTTTGTTTTTGCGATTCCAAGACATCGGTAAGGTTTAAGCGCAGCGTGGCATTCAAATCCTGACCCTTAAACTGTGCTGTTTGCCTACGGCCACCTCCACCGCTAAAGCCTCCGCCACCGCCAAACATTGATTCAAAAAAATCTGAAAATTGGTTTTCATCAAAACCCTGTCCACCGCCAGAATAGGTTCTTTGCCCGCCAAAACCTCCATCAAAGCCCTGCGATCCTTGTTGCTGTTTGGCTTGTTCAAAGGCATCGGCGTGTTGCCAATCTTTTCCGTATTGATCATATTTTTTGCGTTTATCGGGGTCACTCAATACTTCGTTCGCCTCGTTTATTTGTTGAAATTTCTGTTGTGCGGTTTTATCGTTGGGGTTTAAATCGGGATGTAGTTTTCGGGCAAGCTTTCGGTATGCTTTCTTTATATCTGCAGCCGTAGCACTTTTGTCAAGCCCGAGAACTTTGTAGTAATCTATGAATTCCATTTAGGTTTCTTGTTTGTGGTATGAAATTATGAAAACTATTGATAGCAATCAATTGTAAGAAGATTTCTTCACAAAAGTTTAGTAGTTGAAAATTATTGACCTTGCCGAATGAATTTTTAAATTTCCCTAAATGATTGTGCCATTTGCTTATAAGTGCCGGTATATCTTTTCGAATATTTATTTAACGTCCAGGACATAATCATATACAAATCACTTTCACCCTCTATAAAAGTCAGAATATATGCTATTTCATCATTTACGCCGGGAACTTTCCCAACAAATGAAACTTGCACAGCGTCCGAATTATTGATAGTCATTTTTTCGGACTTTTTTTCTTCACTTACTGTTATGTTGCTGTTTAAAAGTTGCAATTGAATATTCCTATAGTTTTCTATTACGGAATAAGAAGGGTCATTTATTTCTGCTTCATCCATTGCTGAAATGAATGCTTCTTTACTTTCATCAATTACAATTATGTAATTTTCTTTGAAAAGATTGTTGTATTGCAGTGAAGCTTCGTCATTTAGTTGGTTGGTCTGCTTCATATATTTCGGTACTGCAATCTGATATTTCTTCTGAATTCTAACTATTTCAAAATCCTCTTCCAAGGAAAGATGGTCCTCCTTATTGGGTTGTAAAAAATTACATGAAGTAAATAATGTACAAATCGCTAACAAGCTAAAAATTTGATGAATTTTTTTCATTTTAAAGATTGGTTTTTGTTCAATATATTGAATACAATTAAATCAAAATTAGTATACATTAATTGTTCTTAACAATACGGGATAGATTATTGTTAATTACTTTCCGAAGTATTGGTTTCACAAGTGCTAACGTATATTTATATTAGCAACCCTACACCAAATCTTTATGTCCGAAACGCAATATACCGAAGATAACAT
>JBBQQN010000098.1:0-11717 GCA_038215845.1 Flavobacteriales bacterium
CCAGTGAATTTGAAAAGCTATGCTTTATCTGGATTGGACCTTAATCCTTCTTATTTTGTTTTGGATGAAAAGAAGCAGTTTTTTGCGTTAATCACTCCAAGGATTGTCATCATTCGCTCCGGTTTTGAGAAAGAGGAAAAAGCAATGCGCCTGCTTGCGGAAAAATATTCGGCACAGCGTTATGAGGATTTGCAAAAGAAATTTGCGCATAAATACAATAAGAATATCCGCATCAGGAATGTGAAAATATTCAATCCAAAAACGTTGGCGCTTACCGAATTATCTTCGGTATTGATAAGTGGCGAAAAAATAGTAAGCATTGATGCCGCTAATGTGGCTGCTGGCGAAAACGAAATTGAAATAGATGGCGCTGGCGGAACTTTGGTGGCAGGACTTTACGATATGCACGGACATATGGGCGCAAATTCCGCCCTTTTGAATGTTGCCGCTGGGGTTACTTCCGTTCGCGATATGGGGAATAATAATGAAGTTTTGGACAGTCTTATCCATAAAATAGAATCGGGCGTTCTTGCTGGGCCACGCATTACACGTATGGGTTTTATTGAAGGGAAAAGTCCGTTTAATAGTAACAATGGAATTCTTGTGACGAGCGAGGAAGAAGCGCTTGCGGCGGTTCAAACCTATGCTGATATGGGATTTTACGGTATAAAATTATACAATAGCATGAACGGGGAATGGGCACCCGCCATTGTTAAAAAAGCACATGCATTGAATATGCCAGTTATGGGGCACGTTCCTGCTTTTTCCACTGCAAATGATATGATAAATGCTGGTTTTGATGAAATGACCCACATTAATCAAACAATGTTGGGTTGGGTTCTGGAGCCAGGGGAAGACACACGAACTTTATTGCGATTGACTGCGTTGCAACGTTTGCCAGATTTGGATTTAAACAGCGCGCCAGTCCAAAAAACCTTGGGTTTAATGGTGAAGAATAAAGTAGCAATGGACCCAACGTTGGCAATTCACGAGCTGTTATTGCTTTCGCGGAATGGAGAAACGCAAGCCGGGACTTTGGACTATATAGAAAATATGCCAGCCAGCGAACAGCGCGATGCAAAAATGGCGATGGCAAGTATTGCAAACGATACGGAAGATAAAGCCTACCGAGGGGCGTATGATAAAATTGTTGAAACCCTAAAACTAATGAAGGAGCGGGGCATTTTGATTGTACCTGGAACTGATTTGGGTGGGGCGTTAACCTTACATCGCGAATTGGAACTTTACCAAGAATTGGGATATACTCCCGCGGAATTATTGAAATTGGGCAGTTATGATATGGCGCAATATCTTGGGCAAAACGACCGAGGCGCTATTGAACCGGGAATGCTTGCCGATTTCTTTCTTATTCCTGCTGACCCAACAAAAGATATCAAGGCGATCAAAAAGATTACGATGGTATCTCGCGGCGGGGTTATTTATTTCCCGAGTGAAATTTATCCAGAGTTTGGTATAAAGCCGTTTGTTGAAAAGCCTGTGGTTAAGGGGAATTAAAGTGGATTAGGAAAAGACGAAAGGACGGCACGACGAAAAGACTAAAAGACGAAAAGATGAAATGACGAAAAGATGAAAAGATGAAAAGACAAAAAAGACAAAAAGACGAAATGACGAAATGACGAAAAGACGAAATGACGAAAAGATGAAAAGACGAAAAGACGAAAAGATGAAAAGACAAAAAGATGAAAAGACAAAAAAGACAAAAAGACGAAATGACTATTTAAATAAAACACACTTGTTATGTTGACTTTTATAAAGAGTATAAGAACAAAAATTTTAGTAATAGCCTTAGTGGTTGGGCTTCCATTACAAATGTGCAGTCCCGAAAACGGTGGTGATTGCAATTGCGGACCCGTAACCGGAAGATTTTTCGATATTAAAGGAATGGAGTTGCATAGTTATAAAAAGACGGGTGAAAACTCTGCTGCTTTGATGACGGAAAACGAGGCTGTTACTTATAACGATTATTCTGGTTTGAGCGTTCAATATACTGTGGATTATATAAGCGAATCACGTTCACAATGGCCTAATTTTTCATTGATCCAAAGTGCTTACGCTTGTTCGTGTATTTTTGACGGCGATAGCGGTTCTAAAAATGAAAAGCTTTCCAATATTACCGTAATCACACTTAACGATTTTGATGAAAGCCATAAAGCAAATGACACCATTAATGATTTGATTTTGGCAACGGCCTATTCACTTGAAGATCAATATTTACAGGACTATTTGTTAAACCACACTGAAAATATTCCATTTCCAGGAATCAATCTAAAAGTAGATAGAAAGCCGACCCTAAATGAAAACTATAAAGTGAAGATAATTGTTGAATTATCAACCGGTGAGGTTTATCAAAAGGTAAGTGAGAGTATAAAAATTAGATAATTTTTTATTGTAATCTAAACCAGCTTCTGCTTGTCAAAATACCTTTTAAGCATCGGAATCTGTACACAAAGCATAAGTGCCAAAAGCATAACGGCATAGCCCGTAATTTTTGAAAAGGTAATAGCTCCAACCTCTTTGGAAAGTAAATTGTTTTTCATAAAATCAAACGATAGGGTAGGCCAAGCTATGGGCGTAGGTTGAACAACAGACCAGATATAAGCTGTAAAACCAATGGTTAGAACGGCTATGGCAACCCACATATATTTTGGGATCAAGGGGATATGGCGGGTAACAGCGCTGTGCTGTTGTGCATTTACAGCTGCCATTACCTTATCGGTAAATTGGTAGGAGGGAGTTTCCAAAGTTGATTTTTGCATAGCCTTGGCTACCAAGTCTTCAATCTGTTTAGCTTCGTTCTCTTTCATAACTCTGTATTGTTTCTGGTTCCAGATTTTGTTTTAGAATACTTGCCAGTCTTTTTCTGGCCCGGTGTATGTTTACTTTTACCGTGTTCGCTTCCTTGTTTACAATCTGTGAAATCTCTTCCAAAGATAGTTCTTCAAAATAAAAAAGTGTGAGCAAAAAACTATCCTTACTTGCCAATTGTTGCAAACAATGCTGAATGGTCTGTTGCTGTTCTTTTTCTTCGAGAGCATCCAAGGCATTGTCTACGGTTTTAATTTGGTTTTCCGTAAAGGAATCTATGCCTACTTCGTTATAGCGATTCTTGTTCTTTTTTATTCGGTCCAAACAGCTGTTATATGCCACTTTATACACCCAAGTTGACAGTTTGGAATCGCCTTTAAATCTCGGCAAAGCTTTAAAAACCTTTACAAAGGTGTCCTGTGAAACTTCCTCGGCCTCTTCGCGGTTCTTCAACATTCGTATTGCCAATGTAAAGACCAAGTCCTTATAACGGTCTACCAATACGGCAAAGGCTTGGGTATCTCCCCCAATTATTTGATTGATAATAGTCGTTTCTTGGTCAGTGGTCATTTGGTGATAAGACGACAGGAACCGAACTTAGGTTACAGATGTTTGTAAAAAAAATATTTGTAAAAAGGTGTAACCTAAAATGAAAAGGTGTCGTCATAAGCTATGAACGCATTAAAATCAATCAATCAATTTAAAAACGAACAATCATGGGAGTAGAATTTATTATTATGCCACTGTTTATTGCAGCTTTTTTCGGAATCTTTTATCTACATTATTCCACACGTAACAAGGAGCGCATGGCGCTTATAGAAAAAGGGGCGGATGCCAGTATTTTTGTAAAAGGAAAAACACGTACTGCACCAATATGGAAAATTCTTATTTTAAACTTAGCCCTTTTATTAATGGGAATTGGTGTAGGTATCTTTATCGCTTCCTTATTACATTACAATATGGGAGTTGAAGAAGGTGTTGCGTATCCGGGAACTATTTTCTTGATGGCGGGTATTGGCTTGTTTCTTGGTTTTAACATGACCAAGAATTTGGATAAGGAGTAAGTGGGTTTGAATATAATCTGACTACTTGTAAAAAAGAAAGGACTTCCAAAAAATAAATTTTGGAAGCCCTTTAAATTTTAATTCACTTGTATTTTATAATCTTCTTCCTGTCAGTAATTTGTAGATTATCATTATTACCGCTATTACCAAAAGTATATGGATTATACCCCCTATTGCAGGAAAGAGGAAAAAACCAAATAACCATCCAATTACAAGCAAAACTACTATTAACCATAAAATGTTTCCCATTGTTTTATTGTTTAAATGTTAGTTAAGTGAAGATAACTATTTTTGGATAGCAAATTAAGATCAAAAACACTTTTTTATACTTAACTACACTGAAAACATGAATCTATAAATTTCCTATCTTGTAACACCACCCCTCATTCTGCGTCCCATCTAAAAGTAAAAACATCAATCAAAATCAATCAAAAAACATGAAATCACACAAAAACTCTTTACGCAGGACAGCATTTGTTGCGGTCATTGCCTTTGTGGCAACCATCACTATTAGTTTTGCACAAACGAAAACTGCCCAGCTGGATGCACTTTTAAACCAATATACAGACTACGGCCAATTTAATGGGTCGGTGCTGGTGGTAGATAAAGGGCAGGTTATCTACAAAAAAGGCTTCGGGATGGCGAATATGGAATGGGACATCGCCAACACCCCAGATACCAAGCACCGTTTGGGCAGTATTACCAAACAGTTTACGGCAATGCTCATTATGCAGTTGGTAGCCGAAGGAAAGCTGGATCTGCAGGCCACTGTTTCAAAGTACTTGCCGGATTATTCAAAGGTTAATGGCGACAAAATTACAATCCATCAATTGCTGACGCATACTTCGGGGACGCCCAATTACACTTCCTTTCCCAATTTCTTTAAGGAATTGAGCCGCAATCCATACACTCCAACTGAGATGGTAAAAATGTTTGCTGATTCCACATTGACCTTTACGCCGGGGGAAAAGTTTGCCTATAGCAATTCTGGCTATATCTTGTTGGGAGCCATTATTGAAAAAGTTACCGGGAAAACCTATGAGCAAGTTCTTCAAGAGAAAATATTCAATCCGCTGAATATGAAAAATACCGGTTTTGATCACCATAGCACCATACTTAAGAAACGTGCTTCGGGTTACGAAATGAAAGGTAGCAAAGCTGAAAATGCACCATATATAGATATGTCTACACCTTATGCAGCTGGCTCATTGTATTCCACCGTGGAAGATTTATTTCTGTGGGATCAGACTTTGTACACCGAAAAGTTGCTGCCGAAGAAATATATGGACATGATGTATGAAAAATACATTCCGGCTTTTGGGCAGTATTACGGCTATGGTTGGGAAGTGGGGAATATGCCCATAGGAAATACCAAGGATAGTGTGGATATTATTGCGCACAGTGGCGGCATTAATGGATTCAACACATTTATTACCCGAATGCCGAAAGAACGCGCCACCGTTATTTTACTGAACAATACTGGAGGCGCACCCTTAGATGATATTACCATTGCCATTAACGGAATTTTGCATGGTGCAACCTATGATTTTCCGAAACGATCTTTCGCCAATTCGCTTGTCAATGAAATTATGGATAAAGATTTAAAGGCTGGACTTGCGTTTTATGAAAAGAATAAAGGTTCAAAAGAATACTCCTATAGCGAAAACGAAATGAACAGAGCGGGTTACGATCTGCTAAGAGAAGGCAAAAAAGAAGAAGCGGCAGCGGTTTTTAAACTGAATGTGGAAGCCTTTCCAAAATCGTCCAATGTTTATGATAGTTACGGCGAAGCATTAATGGAACAGGGAAAGAATGAATTGGCAATTGCCAATTATAAAAAATCAATTGAACTAAATCCCGCCAACCAAAATGGTATTGATATGCTGAAAAAGTTGGGAGTGGAAATAGAAGGCCTTGTAAAAGATGCAACCGTGCCGGACGCCGTTTTGGCAAGTTATGTGGGCAAATATGAACTGAAACCCGGGTTTATTCTTACCGTTACTAAAGAAGGGAGCCAATTAAAAGCCCAAGCCACTGGGCAACCGGAAGCTGCCATTTTCCCAAAGTCTGAAACTGAGTTTTATTTGAAGGTAGTGCCTGCGCAAATCACTTTTAATAAAAATAGCGATGGAGCTGTGGAGAGCTTAACCTTGTTTCAAGGGGGGCAGGAAATTTTGGGGAAGAAGATTTAGTTGTCAGTTGTCGGTTGTCGGTTGTCGGTTGTTTGTTGTTGCTGACTCTTGATCTGTAAATTATTATATTAGCTTACGGTTTCATTCTTGAAGCCGTAAGCTTATTCTTTTTAATTAATTATTAAATGAAAATCCACATAGAAACAGATCGCTTAATCATGCGCGATATAACGGATAAAGACGTGCACGGGATGTATGCAATGGATTCCGATGCCGAGGTGCATACTTTTTTGGGAAACAAACCTATTGCTACTTTGGAGGAAGCCCAAAAAATGGTTGATGCCATAAAACTTCAATATATTCAAAACGGAATTGGCAGATGGGCTGTTGTTGAAAAGAAAAGTGGCAATTTTATTGGTTGGAGCGGATTTAAATTAATAACCGATGTTATTGCTGATAAATCACATTTCTACGATTTGGGATATCGTTTTATAAAAGAATATTGGGGAAAAGGGTATGCTACTGAAACAGCCATTGCATCATTAAATCATGGATTTGCAAAACTGAATTTCAAGGAAATATGTGGTATGGCAGATGTGGACCATATTGTATCCAATACGATCTTGCAAAAAATAGGCTTGGTTAAAAGGAAAGAGTTTGTTTATAACGGAATGCTTCTTAATTTCTATTCTCTAAGCAGAGAGGAATGGAAAACTGGGGGTTTTAGTAGCGTTTAATTAGTAGTGAAGAGCATAAATTTTATTTTTCAATTTTAGACTACCATATAATAAGGACATCGGCCAATGAGTTCAATTTCCCTCACATTTTAGTTTTCCCCATTCAAGGATCCTGTCCGGTAAAAAGTTTTTTCAATTTCTTCCTTTTTTTTTCTATTCATATTTATTCAATAAAATACTGGGAATACAACCCTACACTCAGTTCCCTTACAGTTAAAAAAATAAATAAATACACATTCCACATCCTTTTTGCAAATAAAAGGCAAAGCTGATATTGGTCACATTTTGATTTTAAACCTTCTTCTAACTTTGACCCAGATATAACTTACTTATGAGTTATATCAAAAAATAAAAAAATGTCAAAGTCAATTGTTCCAATTAAAAAAATCCATTCAAAAGATGCTTCTGCTCAGCAGAAAGCAATCATGAAAGGTCTTGTTTATAATGGTCCGGGTAATATAGCCTATAAAGAAGTGCCAAAGCCTAGAATTGAAAAGCCAACCGATGCAGTTGTAAAAATAGTTAAAACCACTATTTGTGGAACTGATCTGGGAATACTTCACGGGAAAACCCCCAGTGTAAAGCCAGGAACCACCTTGGGCCATGAAGGGATTGGGGTAATAGAAGAAGTTGGTGCGGGCGTAAGTCATTTTAAGAAAGGCGATCGTGTAATTATTTCCTGCATCACTGCATGTGGTAGCTGTGAGTATTGCAAAAAACAAATGTATGGTCATTGTAAAGATGGTGGCTGGATATTAGGTAACCTAATTAATGGTACGCAAGCAGAATATGTTCGCATTCCACATGCCGATAATAGTTTATATAAAGCTCCAGAAGGAGTGGATGATGAAGCCTTGGTAATGTTAAGCGACATTCTGCCAACCGGCCACGAAATAGGGGTGATCAATGGGTGTGTAAAACCGGGCGACACTATTGCTATTGTAGGTGCCGGACCCATTGGGATGGCTGCGCTACTGACCGCACAATTTTATTCCCCTGCCAAAATCTATATGATTGATTTGGATGAAAATCGTCTAAAAATGGCCAAAAAATGGGGCGCTACAGCTACTATTAATTCAGGGACAGAGGATGCCGTTAAAAAAATAATGGCCGAAACAGCAGATGGGGTAGATGTAGCCATAGAAGCCGTAGGCGCTCCTGCTACTTTCGATATCTGTCAGCAGATTGTACGTCCTGGAGGGCATGTTGCAAATATTGGAGTGCACGGAAAAAGTGTAGATCTGAAAATTCAGGATCTATGGATACAAAATATCACCATTACTATGGGATTGGTAAACACTAATACTACTCCAATGCTTTTGAAAACAGTTACATCTGGAAAAATACAACCAGAAAAATTAATCACCCATCACTTTAAGTTAAGCGAAATCATTAAGGCCTATGAAGTGTTTGGCAATGCTGCCAAAGAAAAGGCATTAAAAATAATCCTGACCAACTAATATTAATATAAACAGATTAAATTAAATAAGATGAAAATAACAAAACACATTAAAGGGTTGGCACTTATCGCCCTGATAGCAATTGCCAACATTGGATACGCACAATCTACATACAAAATTCATGACAACAATAATGTTGCTATGAAGCTATCAGGAACCTCCACTATGCATGACTGGGAAATGGATGCCACTCGTGCCAAGGGAGAAGCACAATTAGTTTTTAACGAAGGAAGTGACAGTGAGCTGGCTTCACTGAAATTGCTAACGTTCAGCTTAGAAGTTAAGGACTTAAAAAGTGACAGTAAAGGACTTGACAAGAATGCCTACAAAGCTTTAAAAGCTGACACTTATAAAACCATAAGTTACAAACTAAGCTCCTCCAAACAAACACCTGAAAAAGGAGGCTATCTTCTAACCACTAAAGGCAAACTTACAGTGGCGGGTGTTACCAAGAATATAGCAATGAATATGCATCTGACAGTGAATGAAAATAATTCCATTATCTGTAAAGGTTCATACCAACTAAACATGACAGATTATAATGTTGAGCCACCGTCCTTTATGTTCGGTGCCATGTCAACCGGCGACGCTACAACACTCAGTTTTGAAGTAACATATATAAAATAAATTAAGGGTAACCTTTCCTAATCAATAAAAACACACACAATGAAAAAACTAATCTTAGTATCGATTTGCCTTTTCTCCATGGGATTAATGGCGCAACAAAAACAACTTCAATATTTTAGAACAAATGATCGGAACGGTCTAAATGTTTTCGAAACCTCCAAAACAGACAGTGTAACCTTCGAAGGTGTGCGCGTTAGGGTAGGTGGAGATTTTGCCATGCAGTTTCAGAACTTAAGCCAAGAAAATGACGCCAACAATTTGGTGGATCTTGGAACAGATTTTAATCTTCCAACCGCTAACCTTAATCTCGATGTACAATTGATCGATGGTGTAAGGATGCACCTAACAGCTTACCTTTCCTCACAACACCATGAAGAAACATGGGTAAAGGGTGGCCATATTCAAATGGACAAACTGGATTTCATCAGCCCAGGGTTTTTAGAGGAAATAATGAATTATACAACCATTAGAATTGGTTTGGATGAATTCAATTACGGAGATGCGCACTTTCGCAGAACAGATAATGCCCGAGCTATTTTTAATCCATTTGTAGGAAATTATATTATGGATTCCTTTTCCACCGAAGCTTTCGGGGAAGTAACAGTTCAGAAAAGTGGATTATTAGCAGTAGTTGGGGTTACCAATGGTAAGCTTAATCAAAACGTAGTGAAAAACGAGAATACAGATAATAAGCCTTCATTTTATGGAAAAGTTGGTATTGATAAACAATTAAAAGACGATTTAAGAGTACGGTTAACCGGCTCAATCTATACCAACCAAGGAACAACAAGTGGTACGTGGTTATATGGTGGTGATCGTTCAGGTGCTAGATATTATAATGTATTGCACACCTTACCAGATGCTGATGGCAATACTCAGGGTGGTGAATTTGAAGGTAGATACAATGCTCGATTCAAAAAACTTACTGCAGTACAAATCAACCCTTTTGTAAAATTTAAAGGCCTTGAATTCTTCGGAATCTTTGAAGTGGCTTCAGGAAGTAATGAAATCATTACTCCGGTAGCAGATAAAGAAGGGTCTTTTACACAACTCGCAGCAGAATTGATTTACCGTTTTGGACAGGATGAGAGATTCTATGTAGGCGGAAGGTATAATACCGTAAAAGGAAAAACTGTTGAGAGTGCTACAGATGATTTGGAAATAAATCGATTTAACCTAGGTGGTGGCTGGTTTCTTTCAAAAAACATAGTTGTAAAAGCAGAATACGTAAATCAAGAATATGCTGGGAATGCTTGGACCGGCAGATTTGCAGGAGCACAGTTTGATGGCTTTAATCTAGAAGCAGCCATTAGCTTCTAATAAGCTTTAAATTTCAGGGATAACAAACGTTCATCAAAAGCTATAAAAATTGACCGTACTACAGCTAATAATAATATTCTCATTGCTTTCTGGGTCAACTGTTTTTTTAGGAGGTTTGTTATCCCATTACTTTGGGGCACATTTTAAGTCTGGATTAGTAAAAGTTGAAATTGTCCATAGTTCCACCGCCTTTGGCGGTGGAATTTTAATGGCTGCAGTAACATTGGTATTGATACCGGAAGGTATGCAGGTCCTCTCATTAATTCCTATGGTCTTATGTTTTTTAGCAGGAGCCGTAACGTTCTTTTTTATAGACCGATATATTGAAAGAAAGGGCGGTACCATGGCACAGTTGTTAGGGATGCTATCAGATTTTGTACCTGAATCCATTGCTATGGGTGCTGTGTTTTCACAAAACCCTACACTGGGAATACTGTTGGCTATAATTATTGGAATACAAAATTTTCCCGAGGCATTCAATGCCTACCTGGAACTACATTCCCGCTATTCTGCCAAAAAATGTTTGATCATTCTTTTTCTATTGAGTTTTTCGGGTGTTGCTTCGGCGCTCGCAGGTTATTACTTTTTGTCTGGCATGCCCATGACTATAGGAGGGCTTATGATTTTTTCTGCCGGGGGAATTATCTATCTGATTTTTCAGGATATAGCACCTTTATCAAAAATTAATAAAAATTGGATTCCGGCACTGGGCGCATGTTTTGGTTTTCTGGTTGGGATGGTAGGTTTAAAGATGTTAGGGTAAGAAACAAGGATGCATAAATTGGTTATAAGAAAACAATCAATTTGATTTCATCACTAAGCGAGCGGTAAGAGGTTTAAATTTTGCCATATTCAATTAAAAAGAGGGTTTGACTTTTAAAGGTTGACCCTTTTTTTGTGCATTAAATAACAAACCATTCAACAATCAAACAGTTGGCGACTAACGTCCCGATTCTTTTTGTTTTGAAAGAAAGTTTTAGATTGAATAACAAGCTTTCATTAAGAATATACAAGAACAAAAAATACTACCTTTGGACTTTAAATTTTGTGACTAAAACCCTACCGTATGAGTTTTCTCCAGTTTTTGTTTACCAAAACCTTTTTAAAACAATTGATAATTGCTTTTTTGGCCTTACTTATATTGTCATTTTTAATGTTATGGTGGCTGCGTTATAGCACCAATCACAATGAAAAGATAGCAGTGCCAAATCTCGCGAAAATGTCCTTGGACAAAGTTGAGGAAACATTGGACGAGCTAGACCTCCGTTTCGAGGTATTGGACTCTGCCAATTACAATCCAGAATTTCCTAAGTTTTCGGTAATTGAACAAATACCCAAAGCTGGGAAATTTGTAAAGGAAGATCGCAGGCTATACTTAAAGGTTAACCCTTCGGGCTACAGAAAAATAGAAGTGCCGGATGTGCTGGGCCGTACGCGCAGACAGGCAGAACCCACACTATTGGCCATGGGCTTTACCATTGGCAAAATAAGCTATCGGCCACATATAAGCGATAACGTTTTGGAAATGCGCTATAAAGGCGAAAAACTTGA
>JBBQQN010000099.1:0-11354 GCA_038215845.1 Flavobacteriales bacterium
CATGGTGCTGTCTTCCCAACCTGGGCAAACTATAGGAAGGTTTTTTTCTGCCGCGGCATACATCCATGAATCCTTTAAATCAATTTCATAATGTTCTTCCAAAGCGCCGCTCAGTAAAAGCTTATACATATATTCGTGCGGAAGGTAGCGTTCGCCCTTTGCTTCGGCATCTTGCCAAATTTTAACGATGTGCTTTTGGATTCTTCTGAAGGCTTCTTCCTCGGGAATACAGGTGTCGGTAACCCGGTTTAATCCTTTTTCGAGCAATTCCCACTCATCCTGTGGAGTTAAATCCCTATAGTTAGGAACGCGTTTGTAATGGCTGTGCGCCACAAGGTTCATAATATCTTCCTCAAGGTTTGCGCCTGTACAGGAGATTATTTGAACTTTATCTTGGCGAATCATTTCAGCAAAAATCTTTCCCAATTCTGCTGTACTCATAGCTCCGGCAAGCGATACGAGCATTTTTGATCCTTTGTTCAACTGCGCTTCGTAGCCTTTGGCGGCGTCAACCAAAGCGGCGGCGTTGAAGTGGAGGTAATATTTTTCAATAAACTGGGAAATAGATCCTTTGCTAGTACTCATCTTCTTCTGAATTAAATTTTGAAACGCCTTTTTTGGCTTCGTTAAAATTGCTTTCGTATTCGTCCCCTTCTTCCGCATCGGAAAATTTATAGGTAAGCATTTTGTAATACAGTTTTGCGGCCAAAAAGTCTGAAGCTCTTTCTTCTTTATTTGGGCAAAGTTCCACAATGTCGAAACCTACTACATTTCGCTCTTCAAAAACCTGTTTTAGGAAATCGAGAGTTTCATACCAAAAAAGTCCGCCCGGCTCAGGCGTTCCAGTAGAGGGAAGTATTGAAGGGTCCAATGCATCAAGATCGAAAGTGATGAAAACATTATCGCCCAAGGTTTCAATAACCTTGTCAACCCAATATTCATCTTTTGCCATATCGTGCGCAAAAAACACTTTTTCTTCGTCCATTACGCGGGTTTCGGCAATGTCCATACTGCGGATTCCAACCTGCACCAAATTGGTAGTTTGGCTGGCTTCGTAAACTGCACAGGCGTGGTTGCAAGTACTGCCGTGAAAATCCTTACGCAAATCTGCATGGGCATCAATGTGAAGCACGGTAAGATCATCAAAACACTCGTTAAAAGCGCGAATGGAACCAATGGAAATACTGTGTTCCCCGCCAAAAAGGGTTACGAATTTGTTTCGTTTTATATAATCTTTTGTGGTTTTGTGCACTTCTGCAACCATTTCTTCAGGCGAAGAATTTTCTGTAATGGCATCGGCAAGATAGACCCCTTGTTTATATACCTCGGTTTGGGTTTCAATATCGTAAAGCTCCATATTTTCCGAAGCATCCAAAAACGCCTCCGGGCCTTTGTCTGCACCTTTTTGCCAAGTGCTAGTTCCGTCATACGGAACAGGAATTAATACAATTTTTGATGTTTCCAGTGCCGCATATTTTTGCGGGATTCCTGCGTACGTCTTAGTGCTCATAACCTAAAATATTTAGCAATTGCTCGCTAGTTTGTTGTTTTGAAAAAAGTTGATATGTTAATTTATTGTTTTTATCCCTGTCAATCAAAATATGTTTTGGTGAAGGGATTAAGCAGTGTTGCAAACCACCAAATCCGCCGATAGTTTCTTGATATGCTCCGGTATTAAAGAAGCCAATATACAAAGGTTTTTCTTTTCTGAATTTTGGCAGGTAAATGGCCGCCATATTTTGTTCACTGTTATAATAATCATCGCTGTCACAGGTTAAGCCGCCCAACAAAACCCTTTCATATTCATCATTCCAACGATTGATGGCCAGCATTATAAACCGCTTACTAATAGCCCAAGTGTCTGGCAAGGTTGTAATGAATGAGGAATTTATCATATTCCATTTTTCACGGTCATTTTGTTGTTTTTGGTATAGGATTTCATAAATGGCGCCGCCACTTTCACCCACAGTAAAACTTCCAAACTCAGTAAATATGTGTGGTACCGGAACATCGGCCTCTGCACATGTAATATTTATCTGGTTTAAAATTTCGTTTATCATGTACTGATAATCGTACTCAAAATGTAACGAATTTTTAATTGGAAAACCTCCACCGATGTTCAAACTATCCAATGAGGGACAGATTTTTTTAAGGCGAACATAGACTTTCAGACACTTCACCAATTCGTTCCAGTAATATGCAGTATCGCGAATTCCGGTATTAATGAAAAAATGGAGCATTTTTAAATCTACCCGTTCATTGTTCTTTATCTGTTCTTCATAAAAAGGAATGATATTTTTGTAACCTATTCCCAAACGCGAAGTATAAAATTCGAACTTTGGTTCTTCTTCCGAAGCGATACGTATTCCCACGTGGAAATGATTATCAATACTGTCTGACAGCAGATCTATTTCCTCATAATTATCTATAATAGGAATACAGTTTTCGTGTCCACTGTTTATGAGGCGCGCAATGTTTGTAATGTATTGGTCCCTTTTAAAACCGTTACAGATTACATATGTTTTATTGGTAAGCTTGCCAAGCTCTTTCATACTTTCCACTATGTCTATATCAAAAGCTGAAGAAGTTTCAATATGGACATCGTTTTTTAGTACCTCGTTCAACACATGCTTAAAGTGCGAACTTTTGGTACAGTAACAATAATTGTAACTGCCCTTATAATCATTTTTTTCAATGGCATCCTTAAACCATTTTTTTGCCAGATTTATGTTTTCCGAAATTTTTGGAAGGTAAGTGAACTTAAGTGGAGCCCCATATTTTTCAACAAGGTGCATAAGGTCTACGCCGTGAAATTCGAGCCCATTTTCACCTAAACGAAACTCTTCCTGTGGAAAATAATAAGTTTGATCTATGAGGTCTATATATTTGGTGTTCATTCTTTAAATGTTGTTGAATAATGGAAAATTATAAATGAATGCTGATAATTCCTCGAAAATAGAGGAGTATAACATATAATTAACTTAGAAGATTAAATGCTAATAGGCAACGCTTTAATGGGTGAGTATAGTAAATGCCTGCATAAAAGCAGTAGCGGTGCAAGGTTGGGCTGTGGAAGCATTTTTTTCATTTTACGCTGTTCCAGAAAGTTGTAATACTTTCGAAAGGAACCAAACCAATTGAATATCATTGTTTGAGGTACAAATGTGCCAAAAAAAATTTAATTATGATGTTTTTTTAGAAATTTTTAGTGACTCAATTAAATCATGCTAAACATAGTGAGTTCCTTTTCAGTTAGGTGCCTCCAACGGCCCCTAGGCAAATCTTTTTTAGTCAAAGGTCCAAGAGTAACGCAGTCTACGCGAACAACATCATAGCCTAAGTGTTCAAAAATTGTGCGTATAATACTGTTACCTGTGTGTTTTATTTTTAGGCCTATTTCGTTTTTGGGAGCATTATCCACATAACTTACATCCTCAACCACAATTTCATCGTTCTCAATTTTCAAACCCTCGCGGATTTTTTGAAGGTGTTCGCTCTTTAGGTTTTTGTCAAGCTCTACGTGAAATAGTCTTGTTATACCCTTTTTTGAAAATTTTTGTTTGAATTCTTCGTCATTTGTAAACAATAGCAATCCTGTAGCATTGCGTCCCAAACGTCCAAAGGGTTTTATTTTGGCGGTGGTGGAATTTGCTACCAAATCCATAACGGTTTGCCCTTTGCTATCGCTGTCTGTAGTTGCAAAACCTTTAGGCTTATTAAGAAGCACGTAAGTATTTGGCTCTGGATTGATGCGGCGGCCGTCAAAACGCACATCCTCATTCAATTGAACTTTATGGCCCATTTCTGTTACGGTTTTGCCATTTACCGTTACCAAACCTGTTGCAATATAAGTATCTGCTTCACGGCGTGAGCAAATGCCACTATTGGCTATATATTTATTAAGACGGATTCCATCTTCAGGATTACTTTTCTTCACCTCGCGCACAGGTGCGTCTCTTCTGCCAATTTCCTTTCCGGTTTTGTCGAATTTTAAAGTTGGTTTTGCTTTGGGCTCTACTGGCTTTGTAGTTTTCTTCATCCCCTGTTCAGATTTTAAAGGAGCATTCCCTCTTGCACTGCTTCGGTTGCGTTGGTTGTTACTGCCACGCCCCGAAGATTTTCCTCTATCCTGATTGTCTTGTCTGCTCATAATTTATTTTTCCTTAAGAACGGAATTCTTTTTTAATAATTTCTGCAAAGATACAGAAAGCAAAGTGCTTTCAAGCACCAAATTAACAAATCGCAAATCGCAACAACTCTATGGCTTACCGAAACCGGTCCAATACTAAATCCACATGGATTAATACGATACTGAAAACCCCAATTACGATAATAAATTTAAGAATATTATGCAGAAGTATATAATGCAGTTTTTTTTCTGAAATCCACAAAACCAAAAGAAAGATTATCAGGGCGGCTATACTTCCGTAGAAATAATAGTCCATGTAGCCTATTTCCTCTTTAAACTTCGTTATTAATAAAATGATAGGGATAAGGGTTAATATACTTAAAACTGTCAGCATCCTTTTGGATACTTTTTCGCCATAAACTACAGGAATTGTGTGGTAGCCATGGGTTAAATCGCCCGTTATATTTTCCAAATCCTTGACCAACTCCCGCATAGAAATGATAAGAAAAAGAAACGTTGCATGGCCGAAAATTACCAGATCAAAATTGGCGTAATGCACAAAAACCGCAAAAAATGGAACTACCGCAAGGATGGCTGCGGTAATGTTTCCGATAAAGGGATATTTTTTTAATTTATGTGAATAAAACCAAAGTGCAAAAATATAAATGGAAAAGAAAATTACTGCTCTAAATGAAACATAGCTCGCAAAAACAACAGACAGAAAGTTGAGGATAAAATAGGCCGAGAGCTTGGTGCGCTGGCTTACCAGCTTGTCGAGCATCGTTTTCCTGGGACGGTTTATAAGGTCTTTTTCACTATCGTAAAAACTGTTGATAATGTACCCACTTGCAATTGCCGAGGAGGAAGCAAGGACCAGCATTAAAAGATTTACATCAAAAAGAATTTGTTTTGCCGGAAGGTCCGGCGCCAAAATATAAATGGAAGTAAGGTATTGGGCAATGGCAATGATTAAAATATTATAGCCCCGCACCACGGAAAACAGGCTAAAAAACTTAAGAAGAAAGTGTTTTTGTTTTCTACTAAGCATTTATAAATAATTAAATTTTACTGTAAAAGTACATTCTAAAATAGTCATAACCATTGAAGCGCCTATACTTTTAAAAATCTTCTAACTCCAATTTCCCCATCTGTTGTTTTTATTTTCACAAAATAGGTTCCAGTGGCTAATTTGGTGATATTTATACTATTATTTTCTCCATCTAAAGTTCCCACATTCTTAACAAGTTGCCCCAAGCTATTATAAACTTCTACCTTTTCTATTGTTTTTTGAATGGTAATATTTAAAATGTTCTGGGAAGGATTCGGGTAAATTGAAAAATTAAGTGTGGCAGATTCATTGACACCCAAAATTAATGAGTTTTTAAACCATCTTATTTCATTGGCACTACTCAAAGATGCTACTATATCAATATCACCATCTGCATCTATATCCTTGGCAATTACGAAATTTGCTCCCCCCGCATCCGCTGAGATAATATTTTGCGTTCCAAAATTTCCGAAACCATCCACGTTTTCATACCAAGCAACTTTGTTGTCGTAGATAGATCCCGATATCACATCTAGATCTCCATCATTATCAATATCCGCAGCATATAAAGCAAATGGTAAATTCACACTTGAAGTAATGATATTTTCAGGACCAAAATTGCCTTGCCCATCCGTATTCTCAAACCAAACTATTTTGTCCTCATTTCTAATCGTTACGATTACATCTAAATCGTTATCACCGTCCAAATCAGCGGCGTGAACAAAATCGATATTGTTGTTATAACTCGAAGTAATTAAATGGGGGGGAGCAAAATTGCCTCCCCCTAAATTTTCATGCCAATTTGCTTCCCCATTGGCCAACGATGCAGAAATAATATCCAATTTTCCATCATTGTTTATGTCCCCTACATCTATATGTTCGGGTGCAAATGGAGGTTCATTGTTAATGTTTTGTTCCACTCCAAAATTTCCTTGCCCATCCAAATTTTCAAACCAGGACAATCTACCTCCAATAAATGCAACAGTGACCACGTCCATATCTCCATCTCCATCAATATCCTCAGCTGCAACATCATAAAATGTGCTAGAAATCCTATCAGTAATTATTTTCCTTTCACCGAAAGTTCCATTTCCATCCAAGTTTTCTTGCCAAGCCACATGAAAATCAGAAGCGAATATTACGTCCCTATCTCCATCTCCATCAATATCTTTTGCAACTACGGCGTCAGCACCATAATTTTTTTGCGATATCGTTTTTTGTATACTGAAATTGCCATGGCCATCCACATTACTATACCATGCTATTTCTCCATCGGAATATGATGCTGACAGTATATCCAAATCTCCATCTCCATCAATATCTGCGGCATAAGCAGCACGTGGAATATCTACATTATAGGTAAAATATTGATGAAGTCCGAAATTGCCATTACCATCTAAATTTTTATTGAATCCTATTCTATCCTCGGAAGCTGAAATAATATCAGCACTGCCATTGTTATCAATATCCGCCACAAAAATGGAAGAGGTAAATCCTGAGGTTGTATTCACTTGATTTGCTGAACCAAAGTTTCCTTCCCCATCAAGATTTTCATACCATTCAATGGAGGGACCTTGATTCGAATAAAGACCAGAAATTATATCTAAGTCTCCGTCATTATCTATATCTGACACAAAAACAGCATATGCATCTAATTGGGCTAATGAAATCGTTTGTTTTCCTCCAAAATTTCCAAGTCCGTCAATATTTTTATACCAAACTATAGTGCTATTCCCCCCATTGGATGAGATAGAAATTACATCCTTATTACCATCGTTATCAATGTCCGCAACCTTTACAGACTTATGAGCACCAAAACCAACATTCTGTTTCAACCCAAATTGTCCTTGTGAATCTATGTTTTCATACCAAACCAACTCTGTACTTAATGTAGCTGCGGATAAAACATCCATATCACCATCATTGTCAATATCAGCAGCATAAACTGAATATACCCCCATGGAATTTGAGTTTATTATATTTTGAGTTCCAAAATTTCCCAATCCATCCATATTTTCATACCATGCTATTTTGCCTTCATCGATATTTCCTGATGCAGAAATTACATCCATATCCCCGTCACCATCAATATCCGCAGCAAATACAGATTGCGCATTGGTGGCATTTGTAGTAATAACTTGTTGAGTTCCAAAAGTACCCAGCCCATCCAAATTTTCGTACCAGGCAATTTTGTTGTCGGTAAAGGAAGTGGATAAAATATCCATATCTAAATCTCCATCAATATCAATAGCAAAAACCGAAGAAGCCCCCATCGCTTCCACGCTAATTAATTTCTGCGTGCTATAATTTCCTTGACCATCAGTGTTTTCATACCAAGCAACTTTACTATCATCGGAAGAAGCGGAAACAATGTCCATATCCCCGTCACCATCAATATCCGCTGCGTATACAGATACTGGATTGTTGGTTGCATTTTCGTTTCCAATTACAATTTTCTCTTCGAAATTGATTTGCGCATAGGTGGTTGTATAAAGTAAAAAAAGCAGTAGTATGGAAAATGTTTTTTTCATAATTTTAATTTAAGAGGTGAGCTCAAAATCTAATAATTGAGATTATTTTTCTAAAATAGAAATTAGGGAGGGTTCAAAGTAAAGAAATATTTTTACTTTGTTAAGAAATGGAAAAAATGATTTTGGTTTTTGTTAAAAACTATAAACCACTTCCAGTTTATAATCTTTCAAAGCTTTGCGCGCTTTATCAATATCCTCAGTAAAACCGAGCATATAACCGCCACCGCCAGAACCGCATAGTTTAAGATAATAGGCATTGGTATCAATTCCCTTTTTCCATAGTTTGTGGAATTGAGCGGGAATCATAGGCTTGAAATTATCAAGGACCACTTTGGAAAGTTGCTTTATATTTCCGAAAAGTGATTTTACATCTCCCTGCAGAAAGTCTTCAACACAAGCATCGGTGTGTTTTACAAATTGATCCTTCAGCATATTACGGAAACCTTCCTGTTTCATGTTTTCCATAAAAATCTGCACCATTGGCGCGGTTTCGCCAGTGCTTCCGCTATCCAGTAAAAACACGGCACCTTTGCTGTTTGCCGTTTGCGAAGGGATGCCGGCAGGCTCAATATTATCCTTGCTGTTTATTAAAATGGGAAGGCTTAAATAACTGTTCAAAGGGTCCAGACCCGAGGATTTACCGTGGAAAAAGGATTCCATTTCGGCAAAAATATTTTTTAGGGAAAGTAGTTTTTCGCGGGTAAGGTTTTCCAGAACCGTAATTTTATTCTTGGCGTATTTATCATAAATAGCAGCTACCAAAGCGCCGCTACTACCCACGCCGTATCCTTGTGGAATGCTGGAATCAAAATACAATCCTTTTTCAATATCTTCCTTTAAATCTTTCAAGTGAAAAGTGACCAAGGCGTTTTTTTCACTTTGAAGCGTCTCCAAATATTCCGAAAACCTTTTTAGTGCAGCGTTGGATTTATGGGTCGAAATTGTATGGTGCTCATCAATCTTCAAAGCACCGTTGTAAAAATTATACGGGATGGAAAGGCCTTTGGAGTCTTTTATTATTCCATATTCACCGAAAAGTAGGATTTTTGAGTAAAATAAGGGTCCGCGCATTTATGAATGGATTAATTGAATTAGCACTATAAAAATATGTTTTTTAAAAGAAATAAGGGGCTTTTGATTGTGCAAATATACGGGGTATCTATTTATTTATTCCGATAAACATGATAAATAAATCAATTTTGAATGCAATCAATGGGCAGATTTTTAACAAATTAGGAAAACACTCGCCTATAAAAATAAATGAGTGATTTGTTTTTAGGGACCATAAAAACCTTTCTGCATTTTTCTTAATTTTTACGATTGTACTTCCTGCATTATGGGTAAAAAGTAGGAATTCCTTTTTTTGATCTTTCCTGAAAAGCCTAAGGCCAACTAATTAAAAGTGAAGGAATAGGGGCAACAGCAATGCCAAGAATAAAAATAATTTGTATCTTTCTTTCAGATATCCCCGGTAAAAAAGCAATCATTTTTTTGAATCTTTTCTAAATATATGGATTATAGATACCGGAGATTTTTCTTCCTAATTACCATACTGCTGCTGTTTTCGGTATATAAAACTTCAGCACAAAAAGGAAAAATTTCAACCGTAAAATATATTCAAACCTTAATTGAACAGGACTCTCTTGCAAAGGCTCAGATTGAAGTGGCTAAAAACATCGCTCTTTACCGTTCACAAAAAAAATACGATAGTCTCTTCAATTATATTCAGTTTGAGGGAAGCTTTAAATTGAATAATGGCAACAAAAAGCTTGCAATCACAAAAGCAGAAAAACTTACCGAGGAAATTAAAAAAAATGCCACTCCACATTTTGTTGTAGAAGCCATTACTGAATTGGGCTGGGTTTATGATGATGCGGGCCATACCCAGAAAGCGTATGATCTGTTGACCCAAGCCACGCCATATGCCAAAAGAATAAACGATTCAAAAAACACCGATGTTGCCTCAATACAATACCGTTTAGGTTATTATTCATCAAAACTGGGAAATTACCCTTTGGCAAATAACCATTACCAAAATGCATTGCGCCTTCTTAAAAAAAGTGGGCAGCAAGATTATGTTTTTTACAATCAAGTTTACAACGCCCTTGGCGGGATGATGTGGCAAGAATCTAAACTGGACAGCGCCAAATACTATTTTCAGGAAGCCGTGAAAGTATTGGAAAAGACGGATGAAAGCGATATAATGAACCGCTACTACCGCCCTTCCCTAGTAAAGATGAACCTAGCCGTTTTATGGAACGCGTTGGGAAAGAATAATGAAGCCATCAACATTTCGGAAGAAGCAGTTGCGGGATTTCAAGAATATATAAACAGGTCCACAGACGAAGCCCGAATAAATAAAGCAAAGGGGCAACAGTGCGTAACGCTGGACAATATGGCCACTTTTTACAATACCCTTGGAGAGTATTCCCGCTCGCAAGAGCTTATTGAGTATTCCTTGGAACAGAAAAAAAAGATTTTTGAAAACAACGATATCAACCTTATTATCTCCCAGATTATTTTGGCAGAAGCCAAAACCGCCAGCCGCGATTTTGAAGGCGCTGCAGCAAATGCAGACAAGGCCCTTGAACTTCTAAAAACAAGTCCCGGGGCAGATTTATACTGGGAAGCTGCGGCCCTTTCCACCCGGGCTACGATCTACGAATTTCAGGGCGATGTTGAAAACGCCGAGATTTTTTACGATAAGGGCGAAGCAGTTTATAGAAAAACCATGAACGGCAACTACACTAAGGATTTTCTGGATAATATTTTGGAACAATCCCTATTTGCCGCAAAAAACCAAAAAAGGGAAAAGGCTATTTCACTTGCCGAGGAAACCTATAATTTTACCCATACTGGCGATTTTAAAAACACCTTGCAGGAATTTTATCACATTATAAATTTGGCACAGGTACATTACCTTCTTAAAGATTACACCAAAGCCTTAAAATACAGTGAAGAAGCGCTTAAATTCAACGAACTGAACGATACAGAAAAGATTGGCGCCACAGATTCTATCCTTAGCCAATACCGAAAACCACAGGCGCTGTTGATAAATGCCTCTTCAAAATATTATTTAAAACAAGAAAAGGATGCTGCTTTTTTGAAGGATCTTTTAGAAGAGCTGGATGAAGGGATTAGCATATTGGACCAACGAAAAAAAGTGGTTAACAATCATGAAGATGTAAGCTTACTGATTTCAGAAAACGAAGAACTTTTAAATTTCGCAAAAAAACTTCGGCTGGAACTCTATCAAATTACAAAAGACGATGATTATTTGGACAAAGTAATCGCACTGCACGAATCCAGTATCTACAATAGGATTAGGTCCCGACTGAACCTTCGGGATAATGTAGCCTTCAACAATGTGCCACAGAAAATAATAGATCGTGAAAGCAAGCTCAAGGCAACTATTGTTTCTTCACTGAACGATTCCGAAAACAGCAGCATCAAACCATTTTTTAAAGCTTCAAATGATTGGAATGTCTTCTTGGATTCGTTACGGCAAAAATTTCCAAAATACTATAAGATGCGCTATGCCTCCGTTGAAGAACCGATTAGTGACCTTCAGCAAAAAATACCGGAAAATACAACAGTAGTCCGCTATCTTTTTATTGAAGATGTGCTGTATGCTTTTGTAGTGTCA
>JBBQQN010000100.1:0-11323 GCA_038215845.1 Flavobacteriales bacterium
GTGGAGCCGGAGGGAATAGAACTTAGCTGTTAAATAGACTGTAAATAATGGGTTTTCAACCGGTCTATTTTACTGCGCACCGAATAGGTGACTTTTTAACATTTAGAAATTCAATTAGTAGTATTTGTGTATATTTTTATCTATAAATAATTTTGAAGATTAAATATTTAGTGTCAACAAATTATATGCTCTATTTAATTTTTTTTGTGAAACTATTATTATGTTTTCCAAGAAAATTTTTATAATGTAAAATCCAAAAGTTAAGTGTTCTAATGACATTATCGTATTATCACCTGTATCAATTTTAATTACATGCCCACTCAAGAAATTCTAAACTTCAATGAAAGAGAGTGATGGATCATAACATCCGGTATGATACCATCTTCCAATTCAACTGGAACATTAATTTCCAACCAAAGAAAATTGGATAGTTCAAGTTTGATTTTCAATAATTCCAATATTTGAGCTTTCATTGATAATAATTCTTTTTAGATCTACTTCCCTTAAATATAAAATGTAGAATCCTCAATCACAATTCGCAAAAACATATCAAAGGCTTTTTCATCTTTTCCTCTTTGTTTAAAATCTTCTGTGTGGTGAAAACCTGTTGATATTTAATCCCCGGACAATACCACGAAATTAAATACAACAACAGCTTACTTTCAAAAAACGATATATAGAATTTTCATTGCTCCCAATTTTAACTCCTAGTTTTCTAAATGTAGAGTTGTAGATTCCTATAGACTCGATTAGCAAAATACTATGTTCCACAATCCGCATTTCCAATTCGGACGACTTGGGGTTTTTTATATAAATGTTTTCAGGAACTAAAATTTTAATTTTTGAAAGTAAATCAATCATAATAAATTATTTTTGATTGCAAGCAGTTTGTTATTATTAATATTTTTATCAGTATTTTAAAATTTACGGATTACAAAAATCACAATAAGTTGGGTCTTCAAATTTTTTATCCTCCCTTGAAAGTACTGTTGAATATTCACATTTTTGACATCGATACATAAAGCTTTTTGCAGATTTTGTTGGGGAATGGCATATTCCACATCGTAATCCCGCATTGACTTCTCGAATTACAAATCCTGGAGTGTTACATTCAGGACAAAGGGACTTAATATTTTTTATGAGGTCTATAACAGCCTGCTCAATCGAGAGCATACGGGTAGGGTTGTAGATGGCTCGCATATCGGTTTCAGCAGAAATTGTAAAACCTTTTTTCAATGCCGTGTTTATCTGTGACACCAGTTCAATATCATTTGCAAAATCTTTATATATTGAATTCGTAATGTTGTCATTTTTTATTTTTAGAATAAGACCGTGTTCGGGATATCCTATGTTTTTTTTAAACTCCTCTAAATCCATTAAACTTTTTACATCCCTTTGGCTGAAATTGGTGTTAACGGTAAAGTGCCTACCAACAAATTCCAACTTGTTTAAAGTGTCTATTAAGATAATAAACTCTTCATTTGCAGGAATAAATGGGCTCGAGGGGTGTGACCCAAAAGAACCCTCACTTGCAATCACCAAGGTTTCATTAGATAAACCCAACGCTGCCAGAGCTTTTATCCTAACGGTCTCTAATGGGGGATACTTCCGTTCAATTTCACCAGAAAACGTTCCGAATTTATCAGTGTTTAAGCCAGTGTTTGCAATACATTTTACGCCCAATTCATTTTCTAAAAGTGGCGCGATTACCGCTTCCTTTTTATGCATGGTTGCAATCAAAACACTTCGACCTTCAAATAGTTTATGGCCTTTGAACTTTTCGTCAATAATCATAAACTTAGAGCGAAATTTCTGCCTTAGCTAGTTTTAACTTGCTTTGTAATGGGGTATCACTAATTTCTTTTACACACAAAATTGAATCCCATTGCAACTCTTTCTTGTATTTAAAAACGTTATTCTTTTGATTGGGATCCATAACCATCAAATAAATCCATTGATTGTCGAGCAAGGTTTTTAAATGTTCATTTCTAACTAAAATATCTGCCACCCGCGTAATGGGAGCTTGAATCATTACAGTCAATCGTAAAGGTTGATGGTGCATTTCTTCATCCGTACCGTATAAGGATTGTAGTGGTAAGCCCATTTTGAGGTCACCGCCGTTTCCTTGTACGACCCCGAATTTACCGGTAATATTGTGGGTAATTTTAGTGCCACCTCCGTAACAGTTATTATCAACTGTTGAAAAATAATAATGGTTGTTAATCCATTGGGTAACAACCATTGGTCCTTGCATAATACCTTCCAAGCCTTTTCCCTCTGTGTCCATTGCCCAATCATAACTATGAAGAAAACAACGACTATCGAGATTGGAGTGTTTGGTTAAATTTCTTGGTCCCACTATAAAGCCTGCGTTCTTGGCAAGTCCCCATTCGGGTCTGGTTTCGGCCCAATTATTTGCTTTTTGCTGTGATTTGGTTACACTCTTTCCATTCAACCCGAATCTGTTTTCAGTGGCAGTTATTTGCGCTTTTGCAAGATTTAGCTTCAGATTTTTAATAAACTGTTTATGCGATTCCGGTGCTTCCGAATCAAAAAGCACAATTTCGTCTGTTGTGGTGTTGTGTTCCGCTCCAATAAAAAGTGTGGATTCCGGAATATTTATGGAATAAGTTTCTGTTAAAGCAAGTCGCACTTCCGGCAGATTGGCAAGTTTCGCCAACATTCGTGCGTTGTGCCGTCCAGGACTTGCAGCACAAGCCCCACAATCCAAACTAGAACCGAATGGATTGTTGGCAGAATGGCTTCCGTGTCCTACAAACAATATCAATGGTGCAAATTCTGTCCACCCCATTAGGTCGAAGGCCGATTTAACAATGCCTACTTTTTCATCTAATGGAATTCCAAGTGAATTGTGTTCTGTACATTCTATTTTATTGATTTCAGGTTGGCAAGTGGATTCCATATGGGAAGCGTTCCGTTGGCTTTTTCTATAGATAGATCCAGGAAATAACGTTCGCCGTATTAATGACAAACCATAAAATAATCCCGAACCTTCTACATATCCAAAAGCGGAAGGAAGCATATTTTTCATTCGTTTTAAGAAGTAATCTCCGAATACTTTAATATCATTTTTCCTTTTGTATGCTAGAAATTGTTCTTTGTTGTTGATTTGTGCTGTTTCCGAAACTATATAGGAAGAATTTACAATCGGAGGGCACGATTTGCGGGTTATATTATCATTTAAACTTCGATAGTCCATTACAATTCCGAAGAAACCTGCATAACCAAATGTTTCATAATTTCCTTTAGATTCTACGTGGCGTCTAATAAGTTCAGAGCGTGTATCTATACAGAAAACCATCTGTGCATCAGGAACGGTTGTTTCATCTGTTACGAGCGAATTGATGGAATCACTTTTCAAGTTGTAGAGCAGTTGTTTTTGCCACGTTTTCTCCCAAGCCTGCAACCAGATGAACTGGAGCTGTGGTATCAATTCATCTGTTGTTTCTTGCTTATTTTCTGGATGTATTGTCACTTTCAACTTTCTTGCCGTCCATAAACGTGCGGCTAAATAATCCATTAAATCTATTGGATATTCTTGTTGCCATTCTGAATTTGATTGTGTGCGATGGTTAATATACCCAGTCCATCCTGGGAGGGAAGCCAAATGGTGGATAAAAATCTTTGTGTAATCAGTTTCTGAATATTCAATTAATAAATGTTCTAAAGCTTCAGCGCTCGTCTTCGGGATTTCTTTTAAAGAGGTTGTTCCAATTTCAGAATCATAAACCGCCAAAAATCTCCAAGCGGTGTAGAATCCTTCGCTTTTAAAAGGCATTTCCCATTCCGCAAGACCTTCATCCATAAATGCTGATAACCATTTTGCCATTATGCGGTCCAAAGCACGACTATCGTTTAAATAGGCTGTGGATTTTTGGGATTCCATTAGTTTTAAATAAAATTCTGACGATTTGGTCAAACCGTTTTCTTTCAAAAGAGAGGATAGAATACCTTCATTGATTTCCTGATTCTCCCAAGCCTGCCTATAAAGTTTAGCCGCTGGAAATGCATTGGCTTGGAAGTGTTTTTGAGCTAATTCTACGGCTTCTTGAAAAGATGAATTTTCATAACCAGATAGTGGATTGGATGCCACAAACGTGTACAAAGGCCAAGTTTTACCAATTATTTTTGAAGCTTCTTCAATACTGTTTACAATGTTTAAGCTCATACTGATTTTGATTTATACATTAATACTGTTTTTTTGTAGGGTTGGGAAATATTCATCAATTTCACATAAAGCCAGGGCAATTTTTTATAAACTCCCAATTTCATTATGAAGAAACCAAGCAAAAAGATAATTCCAAATATGACTTGGACCCAAGTCAAGGGTATTGGATGAGCAATCATTGGCAAACTGGACATTAAAACGGTTACTCCGTTGTAAATCAAGGCATAAATTCCGATACCGGCGATAAAAAGTATGGGAGGGACAATGATTTTCTGTATTGTTGAAAGACTTTGTTCCTTTATTAAATTGTAGGTAGCCTGGCCAACTGTGATGGCGACAATCAGTATTAGGAATATGGCGCTATCCATCACTATTCCCTTTCCTGTCCAAATCGCGAACAGATAAGCGCCAAGTCCTCCAAAAATAAGTACTACAATTGCTTGAAGGGGTTTTATTTTGAGTGGTTTCAGCTTTTCAGGGGTTGTTTGTGCAATTTCTTCCCCAGAAGATAAAAATAAATATGCTTTATAAAATCCGTGTAGAATTAAATGAACTACAGCTGCATTGAAAAAGCCCAATCCGCATTGCATAATCATAAAGCCCATTTGGGCAATCGTAGAACATCCAAGTTTTTGTTTAACATTTACTTGCAGCAACTTGGTAAACTGTGCTATAATCGCTGTAAAGCCACCGATAATAAACAATATGGTCAATGTATTGGAAGTAAATAAAAGCGTTGCAAATATTGCCAATAAAATTCCCGCCCCATTCACAAAACCTGCGTGCATTAATGCTGAGGCAGGTGTAGGAGCTGTCATTGCCGACAGCAACCAACGATGAAACGGATACATTGCAGATTGCACAATGGCTGCTGCAATAATGCAAAGTGCAGCTGGCATTAGAATGTAATTTGGTAAGTCGGCCACAACTAATGACAATCCAGTTATTGTAAATTCACCGCTATAAAATGCTAACAATAGCACACCTACTGTCAAGAAAAAAGTGCCTATTAAAAAGTATTTTTGAGTGAATTTTAAAGCTTCCTTTGCTTCTCCCCACGACTTATCAATACCAATCAATTGCGACATAAAAATGCCCATAACCAACCAACTGAAAATTAATAGTGCCACATGATTTGATAGTACTAAGAGCATAACCGAGAGCGTGAAGCCTAAACAAAGCATCATAAACCGAGAATGATATCGCGATCCTAATAGATATTTACCTGCATAACTGCTCACGATCGCGCTGAAAAATGTAACCGTTGTCCAAATCAATATGGTAAATCCATCGATTTTAAATACACCCTGCCAACTCCAATCTGGCATCGTGAAAAAGTTAAGGACTAGATACGTGGCGTTTCCAAGAAAGAGAAGCCATAAAAAGACAATTACAAGTTTTGAAAGTATTGGATTCTTTGCATCCACCCTCTGGATTTCAACTTTTTGGGATGCATTTAAATTCATTTGATGTTCAAGATTCATTGTTGAATTTTTAGTTTTTTGAGTTAGATTAATAAAATTCATTCCTATTGTTTTCACCTAGCAACTTAAAAAACAGAATCATTCCTAAAATGAGACTGCAAAGAACTATCCTTTCCAAAAACACGCTGCTATTTAGATACGCCAGGCCGATAAATAATACTAAGATTACCAGTGTAAAACATAAATTAAAATTGGACTTTGTAAATGGAATCAGTTTTTTAAGCTTTCGTTTCATTTTCATTATCCAACAGATATTTCAAGGACGCCGTTAATTTTTAAATTCTGATCTGACCCTCGCATACTATTAATGAACTCACGAGCAATTTCCCTTTCTTTTTCAAGTTCTTTAATACGACTATCAAGTTGGTCGGTTTTACTTTTGTGGCTGCGTTCCCACATTTGCAATCTTTCTATCTTATGGAAATTAATTTTTTCATTGATGAGAGCCATAATAACATTTGAGGCTTCAGTGGGGGTAAATTCACCTTTAACTAGTTGGATTTTTTGAGTTGTTTTTTCAAATTGTGTTACTTTTTTTGCTTCCATTTTACTTGTTTTTCAGATTATTTATTTATTTGATGGCGCAAAGATTAAATATATAACCCATTAATTTTTATTTATATTTGCTATGTTATGTATAAATATTATTTATGAATTACACGCTTCACCAACTCAATATATTCCTTCGAATATCTGAATTAAAGAGTATTACAAAGGCTGCGGAAACCTTGCATTTAACGCAACCTGCCGTTTCTATCCAACTAAAAAATTTTCAGGATCAGTTTCCAATTCCCTTAACAGAAGTTGTAGGCAGGCAACTTTATGTAACAGATTTTGGAATGGAAATCGCCGCTGCTGCAGAGAAAATTTTAATTGAAGCACGCGAAATCCATTATAAAACACATTCTTATCAAGGTCAGCTTGCTGGTCGTCTTAAAATCTCCATTGTTTCAACTGGAAAATACGTAATGCCCTATTTTTTATCCGATTTTATGAGTGAGAATAAAGGGGTAGAACTTATAATGGACGTTACCAATAAATCGAGAGTGGTGGAAAGTTTGGAGCTTAACGAAGTTGATTTTGCTTTAGTTTCGATAATGCCGAAAAAATTGAAAGTCGATAAAATATCGCTTATGCAGAACAAACTGTTCTTTGTTGGAAGCACGGCATTAAATTTAAAAAAGGGTATAACCAAGAAAAAACTGTTTGAGACCTACCCTCTAATCTATAGAGAGCAAGGGTCTGCCACTAGAAATGCCATGGAAACGTTTATTTCCAAAAATAACTTTTCAGTGACAAAAAAAATCGAGCTAACATCTAATGAAGCTGTAAAACAGGCTGTTATTTCTGGTTTAGGCTGCTACATTATGCCCCTTATTGGGATTAGAAATGAATTAAGATTTGAAGAATTACAGGTGATTCCTGTCAAAGGGTTGCCAATTAAAACTGAATGGAATATGATTTGGTTAAAGTCAAAGAAACAATCGCCAGCGGCGAAAGCTTATCTTAATTTTTTAGATGTCGAAAAAGAAAGGATAATTAATGAACAATTTGCGTGGATTAATGAAATAAATTAGTCGCCTATGGAAATGCATTTTAATGAATAATAGTAATATTATTAGTAATGGATTCAAAAAAATCAGCTAAAATAAATTGATAATTTCAAATATTTTTTTAAATGTCCATTTAGACCATCCCTTCATTTATACAAAATCTATATTCCTGAAAGAGTGTTTTATTACAAAGGTCTTGGAAAAAACTTCAGAACTTAGATTTCACATTATTTTAACACTATCTAAAGAATGACAGGTTTGAATTTCCATCCCCTTTGCATCATAATTATCAATACAAAACTGTTTTCATAACCTTTCAGCATTCCGCGAAAAAGCCCCATTCACCAAAAGCACCCTTAATGAGTCGGTCTTTAACCTGATTCCAAATCTTCCGATTTCCCGCCTACTTGTCTACTAGTTCAAAAAAGTCTGGTAGTGCTTAAACTCTAATCCACCTCCAACTATAGAGATAAGTTCGCTTTAAATATTCTACTAAGATAACATACTAATATTATATCTTTTCAGCACTTTTCCAGGCATTTTGTAAAACATTCTACTTCGATAAAAAGCTTACTAATATTCTAGTATTAGGTTAATTTAGCTAAACGTATTATTTATTTTAATTGGAATATATAAAATTGAGCTGATTAATTAAACTAATCAACTCATAAAATAACTATATTTGAGCCGAATAAACATTCTAATCGGCTCATAATGATTTATAATTGGCAAAAACCTGAGTGGCCCAATTTTACTTATTCATTAGATCAAGTAGAAGACTCATTCTTTGAATATATGTCCCACGTTGGTCAATTGGATGGATATTTAAAAGGCTTGGATCGAAATGAACAGATAGAAACGATCATTCAAATCATGGTCGCTGAAGCAATCAAGTCCTCAGAAATTGAAGGGGAGTATCTGGAGCGTGAGGATGTAAAATCATCTGTAAGAAATAATTTGGGGCTTAATATAATAAAGGAAGTTGTATCAGATCAGCGGGCAACTGGGATGGCAGCGTTGCTTACAGATGTTCGAGAAACTTTTTCAGAGCCACTTACCGAAGAAAAACTTTTTGATTGGCATTCCTCCTTAATGATGGGAGCAAAAGATGTCCTGGTTGGAAGTTGGAGAACACATAAAGAACCGATGCAAGTTATTTCGGGAGCACTGGGTAAACAAAAAGTACATTTTGAAGCACCTCCGTCAAGTAATATTCCCAATGAAATGAAACGGTTTTTTCATTGGTTCAATGAAACTAGTCCAACGGGAAATCACCCTATCAAGAAACCTATCGTAAGGTCTGCAATTGCGCATTTATATTTCGAGAGCATTCACCCATTTGAAGATGGGAACGGCCGTTTGGGAAGATGTATTTCTGAAAAAGCACTTTCCCAATATATAAACAGACCCATATTGATGAGCCTTTCGAGAGGCCTTGAAGCTGATAAAAAAGCCTATTATCAACATCTTGAAAAAGCACAAAAATCAAATAATATAACGGATTGGATAACTTACTTTACCAAAACCGTTCTTTTTGCTCAAGAACAAACCACACAAGAAGTTGCTTTTACCCTAAAAAAAGCTCGCTTTTTTGATTGCTTCAATAATTTATTGAATGAAAGACAACTCCGTGCTGTTCAACGAATGTTGGAGGAAGGACCAAAGGGTTTTGAAGGTGGTATGAATGCTCGTAAATATTTAGGAATCACAAAAACTTCTAAAGCTACGGCTACTAGAGATCTTCAAGATTTAGTTGCAAAGGGTATATTCATTCCAACTGGCGGTGGTAGGAGTACTCGTTATGAATTAGTCTTGGAGGTGGAATAAATGTTTATAATAAAACACCGTTCCTGCCCATTCCCACTTCATTGCATTTCGGAAAATGCGCTTCACTACATCGTCTTGGACACAATCCCAAAATTTTATTTTAATATTCTTCTAAGTATAAACTTTGGAATATAAAATTTTGAAATTGAGTCCGCTCGAAACCGATGGGTTTAGTGTGCAGGCTTCCAAAGTAACATTGTAAAACGTTCCCAATCAAATTTATAAATTCCACCATCCCATTACCTTTCCGATAAAAGGTATAAAATTTAAAATTAGAGCGCTGCATAATCGGTCGCAAGCTCCCTTTTATAAGTCCTTTTCTAATTTTAAATTTTAAAATGGAGCAGTATCGGAAAGGTAACGCGATGGCCTTTAGATTTGTTCTATAGATGAAATCTATTATGATGATGGTGTTGAAAAGAGGGGGTCCGGGGGAGACTCATAACTCACGGAATTGTTGATAAATTGAATATCGGGTAGGTGAACTTTCGCGACGGCCAGGGAAAAGACCTATATAGTGTAACGGTACCTACCCTTTTTTTAGAAGGATCGTAATATTAAATTTATAGTTGAACAGGAAAAGGACGGGGTGAACTTCCGCGACGGCCAGGTTTATGACCTATATAGCGTAACAGTCCCCGCCCTTTATAACCAGATTGCCAGAACCATATAGGATATTAGCCCTTGTTTTTAAAGGTCTTAGTTTAAGCAATCTATTAAAAGCAAAGTAAAAATATGGAAATTATTGATGTTATCGGTATTGATGTCAGCAAACTGACATTGGATTGTTGCGTCCATAGCAATGGATTGCAGAGAAGGTTCGCAAACCATCCGAAAGGGATAGCGAAGATGATCAAGTGGAGCTTGACCAAAAGTAACGGGGACAGGGAAAACCTGCTGTTCATACTTGAACACACAGGACTCTATTCAGACAGGCTTGTCCAAATGCTCGCAGCAGATGACTGCGTGATGAAAGTAGTATCCGGTCTAGAGATCAAGCGTTCGCTGGGAATAACCCGTGGCAAGGATGACAGGGCGGATGCCCGGCGTATTGCGCTGTACGGGTATCGTACCAAGGAAGAGGGCAGGCCGAGCACGTTACCAAGTGCAACATTGGTAAGGTTGAAACGGTTGATGTCCCTGCGTCGAAAGCTCGTCGCTCAAAGGGCTGGCCACATGGCGACGCTCCGGGAGCAGAAAAAGGTGCTGGACGAGGATGCACTATTGTTTTGGGTACAGGAGGACATCATCAACCTTTTGACCTGGAGGATAAATGACCTCGAACGTGAGATGGACAATCTCATGCAGGAAGACCCAGAGTTACGGGAAATGCTAAGATTGTTGATGGGGATCAAGGGAATAGGCAAGGTCACCGCCCGTTTTTTAATTGTATATACCTCAGGGTTCACATCGTTCGGCTCTTGGAGAAAATTTGCCTCCTATTGCGGTATAGCCCCTTTTCCGCACACTTCGGGAACCAGTGTGAGAGGAAGGACAAGGATAAGCCGTCTTGCAAACCTGGAAGGGAAATCGCTGCTGCACCAATGTGCCCTGAGCGCGGTGAAATCGAGTCCAGAGATGAAGGCCTACTATGAAAGAAGGCTCGAGATGGGCAAGAGCAAGATGAGCACGCTCAATATCATTAGAAATAAATTGGTCGCAAGGGCATTTGCAGTAGTCAACAGGGGTACACCTTATGTAAATACGATGAAATATGCCTCTTGACATAGATAGTTCCGCTTAGTCTTTGGGCTAACTACCCAGAATATTGCCAACTTTTATCCATTGGTCAGTATCATTGGTCCCATGGACAGGGAAAGTATTGTACCCTATTGAACATTAGATCACGTATATATGGATTGTCTTTCCATTTTGTCCCCTTGCCCAGTATTCTGGGTCTCTCCATAATGGGCTTTGGCCTCCCGGCCATAGTCCCCCATACCTTTTTGGGAATGCGAAAAAACAACATCCGTTCTTGGACGGCGGCATAAAGCCGTTGCGCGGGCTCCACTTTTTATACGCCTTACCAAGCACGTATGTTGTGTGGTAATTGGCATCAAAAAAGGTAATGTGATGGCTCTATGGGAAGTAAGTCAAAATCTAACATCATGAAATCGAACAACATACAAAAAAGGGCAAGGGGACAAAAAAATCAAAAAAAGGAAAATGCTCAGGATATAATAAGTAAGTCGGTTGGACTGCGTGGCAGAAAAAATAGCAAGATGATAGATAAAATTTATGATGGAAAATTTGGAATTACCATAGGATAC
>JBBQQN010000101.1:0-11176 GCA_038215845.1 Flavobacteriales bacterium
AATAAAGAAGTGGATTGCCCTCCCGGGAAGGCACTTTTAATTTCGGAGGATCCTTTTCGGGATTTTAATAAACTTACCCATTATTTCAAACCTTTCAATACTTCAAATAGCGCCATTTCCGAAACCGCTAGCATAGGAAAAAATACGATAATTCAGCCCAACGTTTTTATAGGAAACAATGTGAAGATTGGGAACGATTGCGTTATCCATTCCAACGTTTGTATTTACGACAATACGGTTATCGGAAATAACGTTACCATTCACGCAGGAACTGTTTTGGGAAGTGACGCTTTCTATTACAAAAACCGACCGGAAAAATTTGATAAATTATTAAGTGGCGGAAATGTTGTAATTGAAGACAATGTAGATCTTGGTGCGCTTTGTACAATAGACAAAGGCGTATCGGCCTCAACCACTATTGGTGAAGGTTCCAAATTGGACAATCAGGTACATGTTGGGCACGATACGGTTATTGGTAAGCGCTGCCTTATTGCCTCACAAGTGGGTATAGCCGGCTGTGTAATAATTGAAGATTTCGTAACCATTTGGGGGCAAGTTGGCATTACAAGTGGAATCACCATTGGAGAAAAAGCTATAATTTCAGGCCAGAGCGGCGTGAGCAAATCATTGGCTGGCCATAATTCCTACTTTGGTACGCCCGCGGATGATTTTAGAACAAAATATAAGGAATTGGCATCAATAAGGCTTATTCCATCAATAATTGAAAAATTAGATAAATTAAACAATGAGTAGTAAGGCAAAAGAGATAGTTAGGGATTTCTACCGTTCGGATATTTTAAGAGATGAAACCGTTCTGGAACGTTTTTTTCACCCCGAATTGACATTAATATGGAACAGCGCCAATGGCCTTTCCATTATGAATTATGACGACATCGTAAAATTCTTTTCTGAAATACGGCGAACCTATAATGACTTGCGGGTAGAAATAAGCCATTTACTTGCCGACAGTAACCATGTTACCATTCGCTATAAATATTACATCCGCACCATGGAAAACCCTGATGAAGAATTGGGGATCGCGCATTTTATTGCCATTTGGGAAATTAAGGACGATAAAATTTACCGGGGCTATCAGGTAAGCCAACCGGTAACGGACAACGATGACACCAATGAATCTTACCATCGAGTTAAGGTGTAATATCTTTTAAAACCGACAGCAAAATAGTATCTTTGCAACCGTTCTTTTAAAAAGGCCGTAAGGGTTTTGTTTAAATAAAAAATTAATATAATTAATAGAAAAAACTTAAAAATGAGCGTTTTAGTAAATAAAAATTCAAAAATAATAGTTCAGGGTTTCACGGGAAGCGAAGGTTCATTTCACGCCGAACAAATGATTGAATATGGAACCAATGTAGTAGGAGGGGTAACCCCGGGAAAAGGTGGCCAAAAGCATCTTGACAGACCCGTTTTCAATACAGTGGAAGAAGCTGTAAAGGAAACTGGAGCAGATACCACTATTATTTTTGTACCGCCCGCATTCGCCGCTGATGCCATTATGGAAGCTGCAGACGCAGGTATAAAGGTTATTATTACAATCACTGAGGGTATTCCTGTAGAAGATATGATTCAGGCCGCAGATTATATAAAAGATAAAGACTGTAGGCTTATAGGCCCAAACTGCCCGGGAGTTATAACCCCAGGAGAAGCCAAGGTGGGTATTATGCCTGGTTTTGTATTCAAAAAAGGAAAAGTAGGTATTGTTTCAAAATCTGGGACCCTTACTTATGAAGCCGCAGATCAAGTAGTAAAACAAGGTCTTGGTATTACAACAGCCATCGGAATCGGTGGTGACCCAATTATTGGAACCACAACCAAGGAAGCTTTGGAAATGTTAATAAAAGATCCCGAAAGTGAAGCCGTTGTAATGATTGGTGAAATTGGTGGTCAATTGGAAATAGACGCTGCCCATTGGTATAAAAATAGCGGAATCAAAAAACCTGTAATTGGTTTTATAGCCGGGGAGACCGCCCCAGTTGGAAGAACTATGGGACATGCGGGAGCAATAGTTGGCGGAAGTGAAGATACGGCCCAGGCGAAAAAGAAAATAATGCGCGAATGTGGCATTCACGTGGTGGAAAGCCCAGCGGAAATTGGAAAAAAGGTAGCCGAAATTCTAGGTTAATCTTAACATAAACGACCTGCAAGGTTTTCATAACCTTTTAGGTCTTATATCTTTATTAGCCCTGTGAATTCACAGGGCTTTTTTTATGGAGAACACGGAACCTTTTGTTATATTTGACATGCAAGACCAAACCTACAAGGTTTTTATAACCGTGTAGGTTTTTTACCAACCTCCAAAAAATTAGCAATCAAGCTCATGAAATTATTAGAAGGAAAAACAGCAATCATCACCGGCGGAAGTCGGGGAATAGGAAAGGGAATTGTAGAAACATTCGCCCAACACGGCGCCAATGTGGCCTTTACATATAGCTCTTCTGCAGAAGCCGCAAACGCTTTGGCAGATGAAGTTTCAAAAACGGGCGTAAAGGCGAAGGCTTATAAAAGTGATGCCGCTTCATATGACGAATCACAAAAACTGGCAGAAGAAGTTTTAAAAGATTTCGGAAGCATCGATATACTAGTAAACAATGCCGGCATCACAAAAGATAACCTCTTAATGCGTATTTCCGAAGAAGATTTCGATAAGGTAATTGAAGTCAATCTAAAATCGGTTTTCAATATGACCAAAGCCGTGCAGCGCGCCATGTTGAAACAGCGCAAAGGTTCCATTATAAATATGAGTTCAGTAGTGGGCGTAAAAGGAAATGCTGGACAAACCAATTATGCTGCATCAAAGGCGGGAATTATTGGTTTTACCAAATCGGTTGCATTGGAGCTGGGCTCGCGCGACATTCGTTGTAATGCCATTGCCCCTGGTTTTATTGAAACAGAAATGACAGGAAAACTTGACGAAGCTACCGTGCAGGGTTGGCGTAATGCCATTCCGTTAAAACGTGGCGGTTCTCCGGAAGATATTGCCAATGCTTGTGTTTTCTTCGCAAGTGACCTTTCTGCCTATGTTACCGGACAGGTACTGAATGTGGACGGGGGAATGCTAACTTAAAAAGTATTCAGTATCCAGTGGAAGTGCACAGTAACCTGAAACCTTGAACTTGAAACCACTTAATTGACAACAGAAACCATATTTTATATAATCATCGCCGGAATAATATCAATTGCTCTGGCGGTTTTTATGTATGGATACAAGTCAAATCAAAGCAGTTCGCTGCGTTGGATTTTTGGCGTTTTGCGATTTATTACCATTTTTTCCATTCTTCTTTTATTGATAAACCCAAAATTCAAAAGTGAAACCTATACAATTGAAAAACCGAAATTGCCCATTTTGGTTGATAATTCGTCTTCGGTATCTGAATTGAAGCAAACGGGAAATGTTTCGGAACTGCTTCAAAAAATTAAAGAAAGCGATGAACTCAATGAAAAATTTGATGTTTCCTATTATACCTTCGGAAATGATTTTAAAACAATGGATTCACTTTCATTTTCGGAAAAAAACACCAACATTTCCACGGCACTCACTTCCATCAACGAACTTTTCAAAGGTGGAACGGCTCCAACCATTCTTATAACAGACGGAAACCAAACCTTGGGGAATGACTATGAGTTTTCTTCGGCAACCTTTAAAAATAAAATTTACCCAGTAATATTGGGCGATTCAATAAAATATACTGACCTTAAAATTGAACGATTAAATACCAATCGTTACGCTTTCCTCAAAAATCAATTTCCGGTAGAAGTTATTTTGACATATAGCGGGACTGCCCCTGTAAATTCAGAATTTACAATCAAGCAAGGCGTTTCAACAGTTTATAGAGCCAATGTTTCTTTTTCTGAAAGTGAAAATTCAAAAACATTAAATTTTACGCTACCAGCTAATAACGTTGGGCTTCAAAAATATTCCGCACAAATTCTTCCGTTGGCCGATGAAAAGAACAAAAGCAACAACAGCAAGCAATTTGCCGTGGAGGTAATAGACCAAGCGACAAATGTATTGGTGGTGAGCAAAATTGTCCACCCAGATTTGGGTGCACTCAAAAAATCAATAACAAGCAACGAGCAACGAACCATTACTTTCAAAAAACCTTTGGAAGCCATTTCAATGTTGAATGACTATCAATTAATAATTCTTTACCAGCCCGACAGAAGTTTTAGCAGTGTCTATTCGGAAATAGATAAGCTGAAAAAAAACACCTTTGTAATAACAGGAGTGGAAACAGATTGGAATTTCCTTAATTCGGCACAAACTAATTTCAAAAAAGAAGTTACCCGGCAAACCGATGAGGTACAGGGAATATTGAACAGTAACTACGCAACTTTTGCTTTGGACAATATAGGGTTTGATGCATATCCGCCCCTCCAAACGCTTTTTGGAACCCTTACCATATCTGTTCCACACCAGGTGATGTTGGAGCAATCTATTAACGGAATAGCTTCGGGAAATCCGTTGCTCGCCACGATGGAGATAAATGGCAAGCGCGATGCCATTTGGGATGCAGAAGGTTTTTGGAGGTGGCGGGCGCACGCCTACATTGAAAATGAAAGCTTTCAACCGTTTGATGATTTTATAGGTAATCTTGTTCAATATTTAGCCTCCAATAAAAGGAGGAGTAGGCTGGAAGTTTCGGCTGAAACCTTCTATTATAATAATAGTGCCATTAAGATTGACGCCCAATATTTTGATCAAAACTTTGTATTTGATTCTCGGACTTCATTGAGCATCTCAGTAACCAATACTGAAAATAATAAACAGACTGTTTTTCCACTTTTGCTTAAAAATAATTTTTATGAAGTTGATCTGAACAGCCTGCCAGCGGGAAGCTATAACTTTACCGTTTCGGTGCCGGATGAGGAAATTTCGCGCAGCGGAAACTTCACCATTTTGGATTTTAATGTAGAACAGCAATTTTTAAATGCCGATGTTGGGAAGTTGGAACGGGTAGCTGAAAAAACACAGGGAAAAAGCTATTTTATAAGAGATACCGATATATTACTTAAAACCCTTATTGAAGATAACAACTACCAAAACGTTGAAAGAAGCGAACAAAAAGTGGTACCTTTGATCGATTGGAAATACCTGCTCGCGCTTATTGTTCTTACCTTAACGGCGGAGTGGTTCATTCGAAAATTCAACGGGCTTATTTAAAGCCAAAACACTTATTTATATATGGAAAGATTACCTAAATTAACGATTCCCGTAATTATTGGAATCATTTTACTTATGATTGTGATGTTTAAATCCTTTGTAAAAATAGGATCGGGAGAAGCCGGAGTGCTATACAAATTATCCAGTGGAGTAGTTACGGATGAGCCACCGTTAGGTGAAGGGTTGCATTTTATATTACCTTGGAATGATGTAATCATCTACGAAGTACGCCAACAGGAACTGTTCGAAAAAATGAAAGTCTTATCTTCTAATGGGCTTGAAATCCAGATAGATGCTTCAGCTTGGTATTTGCCAGTTTATAAAGACTTGGGATTTTTGCACCAAACTCTTGGCGTAAATTATCTGGAGCGTGTTATTCAGCCCGCCATCAGGAGTGCAGCCCGAAGTGTAGTAGGACGTTATACTCCGGAGCAGCTTTACAGCAGTAAGCGTGATGCCATTCAAGATGAAATTTACATTGAAACCAAAAAAATACTGGACAAACAGTACGTGCAGCTAAATGAAATTTTGGTTCGGGATGTTACCCTGCCAAATACCATTAAGGATGCAATTGAGCGAAAGCTAAAGCAGGAACAAGAGTCTTTAGAATATGAGTTTAGATTGGTTACTGCAGATAAAGAAGCGCAAAAAGTAAGGATTGAAGCGCAAGGGAAGGCAGATGCCAACGCAATCCTAAGTGCGTCCCTGACCGATAAAGTACTACAGGACAAAGGTATTGATGCCACCCTTGAATTGGCAAAATCACCGAACTCCAAAATAGTAATAGTAGGTTCCGGTGATAGCGGATTGCCACTAATATTGGGCAATAACTAAACTGAAATTATTTTTGAAATAAAATAAAACCTTCCCATAGTGGAAGGTTTTTTTTATCCGAATAGAAATTTACTTTAATAGATTGTTCTTTACTCAACAGGTTAAATTTACGAACCGCAACTAGTGTTTACTGAAGGACTGACCTATTAAACATTATTAATTACCCATTACTCATTCCCTTATTTCTTTTTCCAAAGCTTAAAGATGAAAAATGCTGAAATGGCAGCAATACCAATAAGGATAGATGCTCCCATCACATTTCCATAAATAACGTATCCTGTAGCAAAGAGTGAAGTATAAACAAATACAATCCCCAGCAGCATAGAAGCGAAATCAATAGTGAACACATCGTGGCTTACTTTTAAGGAAATATTCGCCTTAGCGGCAACCTTTTTAAAGTTTTTCCAGCCATTTCCGTAAGGGGTAATGGCGTTGTAAAAATTGGCCAATGTTTTTGTGTCTGTAGGCCGGGTGAGTAGTGTAACGGCAATCCAACTAACCGTAGTTATGGCTACCCCAATCACCAATTTTTCATAAGGCTCCAGTCCCATTTCCACGAAATTGAAAACAATCGCCACAATAAATGAAACTGCCATTCCCGTAATTTCACTGTAGGCATTCACACGCCACCAAAACCAGCGAAGTATAAAAATCAATCCAGTTCCAGCACCAATTTGAAGAAGGATCGCAAAAGTTTCCAAAGCACTGCTCAGCACCAAAGCCAACAATGCCGAAAAAGCCATCAACAATACCGTAGAAAGTTGCCCAACCCGGACAAGTTCCTTTTCAGAAGCTTCAGGCTTTACAAAACGCTTGTAAAAATCCAGTGATATGTAGGATGATCCCCAATTCAAATGGGTGGAAATGGTACTCATAAAAGCTGCAATCAATGAAGCAACAACCAAACCGAGGAGTCCGACGGGCAATTTGGTAAGCATTGCGGAATACCCAAGATCGTGTCCCAGCACAGCATTCGGAAATTGAGCTTGAATGTCAGAAAGTTGAGGATAAATGACCAAGGAGGCAAAAGCAATCAAGATCCACGGCCACGGGCGTAACGCATAGTGCATAATATTAAAAAGTAGTGTAGCACCAATAGCATTCTTTTCATCCTTGGCGGAAAGCATCCGTTGCGCAATGTAGCCACCGCCGCCCGGCTCAGCTCCCGGATACCAAACGCTCCACCACTGCACTGCAATGGGAATGATAAGCAAAACGAGTAGGGTGTTTGTATCGCCAAAATCTGGAAGGAAATTAAGTTTGTCTGAAACATTTTCGTTCGCCAAAAGATTTTCAAGCCCACCAATTTCGGGTAAATTCACAATATAATAAGCCGCCCAAACTGAGCCGATCATGGCAACAATAAATTGAAGGAAATCAGTAAAAATAACGCCGCGCAAACCTCCAATTGAGCTATAGATTACTGTAACAATGGACGCATAGAGCACACATTCCCAAGGGGCAAGTTCAAAAAGCACTCCGCCAATCTTGATGGCAGCTAAACATACAGAAGCCATAATCATCACATTAAAGAAAACCCCCAAATAAATTGCCCTAAACCCACGTAAAAAAGCTGCAGGTTTTCCGCTATAACGCATTTCATAAAATTGAAGATCAGTTAGGACTTTACTTCTTCGCCATAACTTTGCATACACAAAAACCGTCAACATCCCCGTTATCAAAAAAGTCCACCAAACCCAGTTCCCGGAAACCCCGTTCTGGCGCACAATGTCCGTTACCAAGTTGGGCGTATCCGCAGAAAAGGTTGTGGCAACCATAGAGATTCCCAGCAACCACCAGGGCATATTTCTTCCCGAAAGGAAAAACTCCTGAGTGTTCTTTCCTGATTTTTTGGCCACAACAAGCCCTATAATCAAGAAAATAACAAAAAAAGAAATGATTAAAATCCAGTCGAGAGTGGCTAAGTGCATAGAAAATATAGATTTTACTTATTTTTTACAATTACTTCGGTTAAAGTAAATAAATAGAACCGGAAATTAATAAATCGTTAAATTTAATATTCACAGTTTTTTAAACAGACTTTTTGTTTAGCTTTGTCAACATAATTATGAACAGAACAATTTTGCATCATCACCATATTAAATTCTTTGCTCACGCGAGGTGATATGGCTATTGTGTAAATCCAACAATATTCAAAACCCGTTTGAGCAATCAAACGGGTTTTTTTATTTCTATAACTTAACTTAATAGTGTTTCAAAAATGAAAAAGTTAAAAATTGCTGTACAAAAATCGGGGCGTCTTCACGATGAATCGCTTGCCCTATTAAAGGATTGCGGAATTTATATAGATAACGGCCGCGACCAATTGAAAGCTCCTGCCACAAATTTCCCTTTGGAGATCTATTATCTCCGCAACGGCGACATTCCTCAATATTTAAAGGATGGCGTTGTGGATTGTGCAATTATTGGTGAAAATCTTTTAGTTGAAAAAGGGGAAGGTATCAATATTGTTGGCCGATTGGGGTTTTCCAAATGCAGGGTTTCCTTGGCGGTCTCAAAAATCTTTGAATATGATTCCATAAAAGATTTAAATGGAAAACGGATTGCTACCAGTTACCCTGAAACTACCAAAAACTTTTTAAGGGAAAATGGAGTGGAGGCAGAACTTCATATAATTAATGGGAGTGTTGAAATTGCCCCAAATATAGGCTTGGCAGATGCTATTTGTGATATTGTGAGCAGTGGCAGTACGCTGTTCAAAAATAATTTAAAAGAAGTGGAAGTAATCTTGAACAGCGAGGCAGTAATGGCTGTTTCTCCAAATATTTCAGAAAATGGGAGCAAAATCCTAAACAAACTTCGGTTCAGAATTGAATCGGTACTCAAAGGTCGAAATTCCCGCTATGTGCTTTTAAATGCCCCCAATAATAAAATTGATGATATTATAAAAATACTTCCCGGAGTAAAGAGCCCAACTGTACTCCCTTTGGCTGAAGAAGGATGGAGCAGCCTTCATTCAGTGGTAAACAGGGATACTTTTTGGGAAGTAATTGATGAGCTTAAAGAAGCCGGCGCCGAAGGAATTTTAGTGTGTCCAATTGAAAAAATGATACTTTAAAGAATCAAACATTACATTTTAAGATTAAAGCTTTATTTTTTATAAAATGAACAAACTATACAATCCAAAACCCGAAACCTGGAGAGATCTTTTAAAGAGACCCACCAAATCCATTGCCGATGTTGAAACAAAGGTGAACGAAATCTTTTCTGAAATAAAATCGAAAGGAGATGGGGCAATAAAAAAATACACCCAGCTTTTCGATGGAATTTTAATTGATGAATTGTTAGTTTCTGAATCGGAAATTGAGAATTCTGAAAAGGAAGTCACAGCGGAATTGAAAGAAGCCATTTATCTCGCAAAAACAAACATTGAAAAATTTCACAGCGCACAAAAAACCGAAAGAATAATTATTGAGACCACCGAGGGCGTGATTTGTTGGCAAGAAAAAAGACCAATTCAAAAAGTGGGTCTTTACATACCTGGTGGCTCCGCACCATTGTTTTCTACAGTTTTGATGTTGGCCATTCCAGCAAAGATCGCAGCTTGCAACGAAATAATTCTGTGTACCCCACCCGATAAGAATGGTAATATTAATCCAGCTATTTTATATACTGCCAAGTTGTGTGGTGTTACAAAAATCTTCAAAATAGGCGGAATACAAGCTATAGCGACAATGACATTTGGTACTGAAACGGTTCCTTCTGTTTTTAAAATATTTGGTCCAGGAAACCAGTTTGTGACAGTTGCAAAACAGATTGCAACAAAACATGGTGTGGCTATCGATATACCCGCGGGACCTTCGGAATTGTTGGTGTTTGCAGATGATACAGCTAATGCTTCTTTTGTGGCTTCTGATCTTTTGTCGCAAGCGGAACATGGGGCAGACAGTCAAGTAATTTTGGTTACAACTTCAGAAAAGTTGTTGAGTGAAGTAGAATCTGAGGTTGAAAAACAAATTCAAGTGCTGCCGCGTAAAGCTATCGCTGAAGAGGCAATTGGCAATTCAAAATTGATACTGGTTCAAAATAATTCAGATGCAATAAATCTTATTAATGAATACGGCCCTGAGCATTTTATAGTTGTTTCGAAGGACGAAGAATTTTTCATAGAAAACATCCAAAATGCAGGTTCTGTATTTATAGGCAATTACACGCCTGAAAGCGCTGGAGATTATGCTTCCGGCACCAATCACACCCTGCCAACCAATGGTTATGCGAAGCAATATAGCGGCGTAAATCTAGACAGTTTTATGAAAAGCACGACGTTTCAGAAAATTTCAGAAAAGGGAATCCAAAATATTGGTAAGGCAATAGAAATAATGGCAGAAGCCGAAGGTTTGCAGGCACACAAAAATGCCGTGACTTTACGCTTAAAAAGCTTAGAATAAATGTCCGGTCGAGCGAAGTCGAGACCTTAATAATGAGATATGATAAAGAAATTTAATGTACAGTCCCTGATTCGCCCAAATGTGGCCAAGATGAAGCCTTATAGTTCTGCTCGCGATGAATTCAAGGATTTTGATAGTGAAATGATTTTTCTGGACGCTAACGAAAACCCTTTTGAAACCAACGTAAACCGTTATCCCGATCCACAGCAGCAAAAACTGAAAAGTATTCTCTCAAAACAAAAGAATATTCCAGCCGATCAAATCCTGTTAGGAAATGGAAGTGACGAAGTACTCGACTTAATTTTCCGAGCTTTCTGCGAACCCTCCAAAGACAATATAATCACTTTGCCGCCAACGTATGGAATGTACAGCGTTTTGGCAAATTTGAATGATATTGAAAATAGGGAAGTACTACTCGATTCAGATTTTCAGCCTGATTTGGATGAAATTTCAAGAACTGCGGATACACGCACCAAACTTTTATTCATCTGTTCTCCAAATAATCCAACGGGGAATTTAATTGCTTCGGAAAAAATTTTAAAACTTTTGAAAATCTTTAATGGTTTAATAGTAATTGACGAAGCTTATGTTGATTTCGCAAACGAGGAAAGCTGGACTACAAAACTCAACGAATTCCCCAATTTAATTGTTACCCAAACCTTGTCAAAAGCATACGGTTTCGCAGGAATTCGTTTAGGAATTTGTTATGCTTCCGCAGAAATAATTGCGGTTTTAAACAAAATAAAACCTC
>JBBQQN010000102.1:0-11080 GCA_038215845.1 Flavobacteriales bacterium
ATTTTCCCAAGATTGAAATTCATAAACACTACATTTCCTCTATAATAAGCATTGTCAATATTAGTAATATTGCCCATTTTTAAATCCACATTCGCTTGCCCTATACTGCTGCTTAAATTGCTTTTAGTATTTAACTCGTCCCCAATAATAGAAGTATTTCCGGACAGGCTGAAAGTTCCCAGTTCCTTTAACTCAATGGGAACTGTATTGCCCAATACGTTGGGCATAAATCTTCTCAAATCGTAATAATTGGAAATTATCCTGTGGTTAGTGGCAGTAATGGAGTATTCTTTTTCCTTGTCCAAAATATTTTGAAAAGCAAAATCGCCACGAATATCGGTATTGTCGGTCGTAAGGATTGTATTCTTTACTGTGAAATTATTTAAGGTTCCCTGTAATTCCGTATCCAAAAAAACTATTTGATCTGGACCAAATTCATTGTAAAAAGCATTCAATTCGTTAGTGGCAATGAGCGATTCCTTAAAATTGGCCGTAATGACAATATCGTTCACAAAATCTGCCAGCCCTTTTCTGGTGTCCAACACCACATTACCGACAATTCTGGACTGCTCGGTTTCAAGTTTTAAATTTTTAAGAGTTATTGCTTCTTGGGTATAGCTGAAGTCTGTTTTCAGATTTTTAATAATAATCCCGCGGTCAGCGAGCAATGAAAGCTCATTAATATCGGCTTTAATATCAGGCCCGGTAATCTTTAAATTATCTGCTTGAAGATTTACATGGGTGAGTATGAAAACATTAGGGTTTTCAAGATTTTCATTAATTATTTTAACGGTGCTGTTGGTAAGCGAAACGTCATTGCTTAAAAGTGAAAATGGGCTTGCGCTTTTTTTCCCAGTGTCAAATTTCTTAGCAAAGATGGTTAGATTGTCGGTTTCCTCGTCTTTATAGGTCTTTACATAAAGTTTCGCCCTGTCCAGTTTTATGTCGCCAAAACCCAGATCACCTTTTATCAGATTCTGAAAACTGAGTATATTGGTCTGAAGTTCTTTGGAATAAATTAGCGTGTCCTGATGATGATCTTCAATATAGACCTCGCGTATATCAACCTCCCCTTTCCAGTTAAGGCCAAGTCTTTTTATTTGAATGGAAGTACCGTAGGTTTCGTTAAGATTGGTTGTAACCTTTTTGGCAACCCAGGTTTGTACCGATGGAATTGAAAAAATAATTATTAAAAGCACAAGAAGCAGCACAATGGCGGCAAAGGTGCGAAGTATTATTTTCCGAAGTTTTTTGATACGCTTTTAAAGTTTTAATTTTATACCCAATAAATATACCCTTATTGCTTTGACACAAAAAAACTGTTACATACTCGGCATTGAATCTTCCTGCGACGATACCGCAGCAGCTGTTATCAACAACGGCAAAATACTCAGCAATGTTGTGGCTACACAAACCATTCACGAGGAATACGGCGGAGTTGTCCCCGAACTCGCTTCCCGTGCGCACCAACAGAATATTGTTCCGGTAGTACATCAAGCTTTGCGCAAGGCAAATATCGACAAAAATGAGTTAAAAGCTATTGCATTTACACGCGGACCCGGACTCATGGGTTCGCTCCTTGTAGGTGCTTCATTTTCAAAGTCTTTAGCCTTGGGCTTGGGCATTCCGCTGATAGACGTTAACCATATGCAGGCCCATATTTTAGCCCATTTTATTGAAGCGGAAGGACAAACAGCTCCCAACTTTCCTTTTTTGGCATTGACAATTAGTGGTGGCCATACCCAAATAGTAAAAGTGACCGATTATTTTGAAATGGAAATTCTAGGCCAAACAATAGATGATGCCGTTGGGGAAGCTTTTGACAAAAGTGCGAAAATTCTCGGTCTGCCCTACCCCGGCGGCCCGCTGGTTGATAAATATGCCCAAAAGGGAAACCCAAAAATGTTCAAATTTCCAAAACCTAAAGTTGGACCGCTGGATTTTAGTTTCAGCGGATTGAAAACTTCAGTGCTTTATTTTATTGAAAAAGAAGTCAACCAAAACGCTAATTTTATTTCAGAAAATATAGAAGATATTTGTGCCAGTCTGCAATTTACCATTGTTGATTATTTAATGGATAAACTGAAGAATGCAGTAAAAAAAACTGGGATCAAAGAAATTGCCATTGGCGGCGGGGTTTCTGCAAATAGTGGCATTAGAAAAGCTCTGCAGGAATCCGAAAAGAAATACGGCTGGAAAACCCATATCCCCAAATTTGAATTTTGCACAGACAATGCAGCGATGATAGCTATTGTAGGTGAATTGAAATACAAAAAAGGAATATTTGCGAAAGACAATATAATGGCCTCCGCACGGATGAAGTTTTAACGCTGGAAATAATGAATCCCAATTCCGAAGAAATATTAAAAAGGATTAGAATAGCCCTAAATCCTTGGAAAATGGATATTGAGGAAAAACGCATGTTTGGCGGAACATGTTTTCTTTTTAAAGGAAAAATGTGCGTGGGAGAAACAAAGGAAAAACTTATGGTTCGTTTACCCCGCGAAAAAATGGAACAAATGCTAAGTAATCCATTCGTGAAACCAATGGATTTTACAGGAAAGCCTATGAAGGAATTTATTTTTGTAACCAGTGAAGGTTTTGATACCGAGGAAAAACTTCAGCAATGGGTTGAAATTGGCGTTGCCCACGCAAAAACTAAATTGAAATAGATGCAGCTTTTTTATAATCCGTCCGTCACCAAGAATTCCAAAGAAGTAACTTTCGATAAAGAAGAAAGTCGGCATATTATCAAGGTTTTACGAATGCACGAAGGCGATACTTTTAAAATCACCAATGGTTCGGGCACCTTCTTTGATGCTCAAATTATCAGCGCCAATCCAAAACAATGTTTGGCAAAAATACTTTCGGAAGAAAACCAACCGCCCCTGCCCTATCACTTGCATCTTGCCGTGGCTCCAACCAAACTCAACGACCGTTACGAATGGTTTTTGGAAAAGGCAACGGAAATTGGCATTTCAGAAATCACACCCATTATTTGCGACCATAGCGAACGGAAAGTAATAAAACCGGAACGTTATGCGAAAATAGTCCAAAGTGCGATGAAACAATCCTTAAAAGCCCATTTGCCTACTCTTAACGAAGCTGTTTCATTCAAGGAATTTATTAATTCTGAAAAAAAATCGGATGGGTTAAAATGTATCGCGCATTGCGAAGAAACGGAGAAACAGTCTTTAAAATCGGTATTACTTCCAAAAAAGAAAGTCTTAATTCTTATCGGGCCCGAGGGCGATTTCTCGCCAGATGAAATAGAGCTTGCAAAAGAAGCAGGTTTTCTGCCAGTTACTTTGGGGGATAGTCGCTTGCGCACTGAAACGGCAGCAATTGTGGCTTGCCATAGTGTTGCCTTTGTAAACGAACCATAAAAAATTACACAGGCTTAAAAATTTGTGGAGTTTCATTCATAATTCATCCTTAAACTTTTTCCTGCGTAGCTCCGCCAATATCAAAATTTTGGTTTTGGGTAAATCCTACTAACATTAGTTGATCGCTATTTTCAACTAAGTCAGGAATAGCAATATTCCCTTTACCGGTAGTTTTATTCAAAGGAATCTTTATCTGTTCTACTACTATATTGACGCTAGAGAGTTTTTTGCCGCTATTTTCACCTCTTTTTACCGCTGTTTCTTTTCTGTCAATGGCTAAAGCAATTTTTAAATTTTTCTCCGAAACGTTTCCCTCTACTGTATATTCAAAATTAATTTGGTTTCCTTTTCGTTCTACTTTAGAAATTGTAATTGTATTTTCTGGATTTATTTTTAAATATTTTGAAAGATTTACATACATTTTTGATTCGCTGGAACCCACAAAATGTACATCGCCATTTATAACTACCTGTGGCGTATAAACGCTGGAACCACTAAATTTATCGCTATAGCTGTACTGCATATCGGAAAATTCCTTTTTGCTAAAAACATCCTTCCACCCTAACCTATTCCAATAATCAACGTGATAGGAAAGAACATATACATTTTTACCTGAATATTCTTGCTTCACTTTTTCCAACAGTGCATCAGCACTGGGGCAGCTACTGCAACCTTGTGAAGTGAACAATTGTACAAGGGCAAAAGGTTTGGTTTCATTAGGGACTGATTGTGGGGAAATTCCATCATTTAGGGCAGTTTCTTTATTAAAAGAACACATTCCAAAAACAAGCGGAAAAACGAGAAGGGAAAATAAAATTTTCATAACCTAAATTTTCAATTTCGTCTTTTCATGTATTGAATCCTTACAATACTATTTTTTCCATATCACGTTTTATTTTGTTTGTTGCAAAGCAAAGCGGTCATGTTTCATGTATCTCGTTTCTTTAATTAAAAAACGAAAATTATTCTTTGCGAATTTGTATTTTTGAATGCTATGCTGAAAAGAACAATCTATATTTTCCTATTCCTTTTCATTTCTACTTTATCCGCTCAGGAAATTGCTTTGCTGCAATATGGCGGTGGCGGTGATTGGTATGCAAACCCAACCTCGCTGCCCAATTTGGTTAAATTCTGCAATGAACGAATAAACACTACAATAAAAGCAAAACCAGAAACGGTAACTCCCAGTAGCATAGATCTTTTCGACTATCCATTTGTACATATGACGGGGCACGGAAATGTTTACTTTTCACCGGAAGAGGCAGAAAACCTCCGAAAGTATCTGCTGAGTGGCGGGTTTCTTCATATTGATGACAATTACGGAATGGACGAATACATACGGAAGGAAATTGTCAAAATTTTTCCGAATATTGAGTTGAAGGAACTACCACGAAACCATCCGCTTTTCAATTATTTTTATAAATTCCCCGACGGAATGCCAAAAATTCACGAACACGATGGCGGGCGGCCGCAAGCCTTTGGAATTTTTAATGAAGATAGACTTGTGCTGCTTTATACCTTTGAAACCGACCTTGGCGACGGCTGGGAGAATCCAGAAGTGCATAACGATCCCGCCGATGTTAGGCTGAAAGCCTTAGAGATGGGAGCCAATATTGTTAAGTATGTTTTTGAAAATTAATGTCGGCACAACTAGATCATAAAAACACTTCCTTTTCTTCGCGAAAATCTAATATAAAAGTAATCTGTGATGGGGTCAACAGTCCTGCAAATGTGGGGTCACTTTTCCGCATCTGTGAAGCTTTCGGGGTTGAGGAAGTCATTTTTTGCAATGCCGACATCAATTTCTCCTCAAACCGACTTTTGCGCACTGCCAGGGATACTATTAAAAAAGTCCCCTTCCGCGTTTCTGAAAATATTCTGGAAGAAATTCAGGAGTTAAGCAAAGCGAATTATAAATTGCTGGCGCTTGAAATTACCGATACTAGTATTTCAATAGATAAAATAAGCATGAAAAGCGATGAAAAAATAGCCTTGTTCATCGGTAATGAGCAAACCGGTATTTCTCCTTCCGTCCTAAATCATCTTCAAAATTCGGTACATATTGAAATGTTTGGCGAAAATAGCAGCATGAATGTAACCCATGCTGCAGCAATAGCTTTATTTTCCTTAACTAAATTCCATTAACATAAATTTGAGAATTTCTATTCGGTATTATATTATATTTACCATGTGAACACCCCCGCAAAATCAATAGCCTTAGGTATTTTAAAAGCACTGGCAGTCCTAGTGGGTATTTTGATTTTGGGATGGTTTCTATTTCAGATTAAGGCCTTAATTCTTTACATTGGGCTTGCCTTGGTCCTATCGCTTGTGGGGCGTCCGGTTTTTTTCTTCTTTAAAAAACGTTTAAAATTTGGTAATACGTTTGCCGCCATTGTTACCCTTCTTTTAATTATTGCGGCTTTTTGTATGGTCATTGCAATTTTCGTTCCTATCATTATTGAACAGGGAAAAAATATTTCTGAAATTGACTTCGAGCAAGTAAAAAGAGATTTAAATGAGCTCAACATTCAGGCAAGTGATTATTTGGGTGTAGACCATTTTCAATTGGTTGAAGCAATAAAGCGAACTACTTATGTTCAAAATATGGATGCGGAAATTATTCCAAGCTTTATTGATCTTTTTTTCGGAAACATAGGAAGCGCCATTATCGGGCTCTTTTCAGTACTTTTTATTTCATTTTTCCTTTTAAAGGACGAAAACCTTATTGCTACTTCGGTGCTCGTTTTTGCTAAGCGTGGGGATGAACATAAATTCAAAAGAATCCTTATAAAAATTAAAGAACTATTATCACGCTATTTTATAGGCCTGTTGCTTCAGATTTTTATTCTTGCCCTTATCTATTCGGTTTTACTATTGTATTTAGATGTAAACAATGCGGTGGCCGTTGCATTAATTTGCGCTTTCCTAAATATTGTACCTTACCTGGGTCCACTCATAGGATGGGGTTTAATGCTGCTGGTGGTAGTTTCCAATAATCTTGGAGCGGACTTTTCATCGGGGCTTCTTCCATTGCTTATAATTGCGACCTGTGGATATGCCGTGGCACAAATTTTTGATAATTTTATTACACAACCGGTAGTTTTTGGTAGAAGTGTGAAATCGCATCCGCTTGAAATATTTTTGGTGATTTTAATGGGTGGCTATCTTTTCGGAATACCGGGGATGATATTGGCCGTACCCACTTATACGGCACTTAAGGTTGTAGCAAAGGAATTCCTTTCCGAATATAAAATAGTTAAAAGGCTTACCAAAAATCTGTAATCAAGTTGTTCAATCCTTTACTTTTAAATACCGAAGTACAGCAATTTATTGAAAATTACGAAGGCAGTGTTTCAAAACTTGCCTTTGCAGGAAGTTCTTTTGAAAATATTTCGGTGCAGGAACTCATGCAGCAGGTGGAAGGAAAAAGAAAGACCGCTAAAAAATTGCCTTTATGGTCTTCCACCCCTAACATATATTTTCCGCCCAAAATAAATTTGGAACAAACTTCCTCTGAAATTACTGCGCGGTACAAAGCTTCCTTGTTGCAGGGAAAATCCATTGCAGACATCACCGGCGGATTTGGCGTTGACAGTTTTTATTTTTCTGAAAAAGTAAAAACAGTACACCATTTTGAAATCAATAACGAGCTTTCGGAAATTGCGCGACACAATTTTAAGGTTTTTGGAAAATCAAATATTGAATGTTTTTCCGAAGATGGGTTGGAAATTGTTCTGAAAAAAAAATACGATATTATTTACGCAGATCCTTCGCGGCGGCACGAGAGCAAGGGAAAAGTCTTTTTTCTTAAGGATTGTCTGCCGGATATTCCCTCCCACATTTCGCAACTTTTGGAACACTGTGAAATTTTCATTCTGAAAACTTCGCCCATGCTCGATCTTTCGGTTGGTTTAAGTGAATTGAGCTATGTTTTCGAGATTCATATAATTGCGATTGAAAATGAAGTAAAGGAATTGCTGTGGCTATCTAAAAAAGATTTTGTCGACTCTCCCATTATTAAGACAGTAAACTTCACAAAAACAGGAGAAGATACTTTTAATTTTGAATGGGGACAGGAAGCGGATGTGGAATATTCAGAAGCATCCAAATACTTGTATGAGCCGAATGCTGCCATCTTAAAAAGTGGCGCTTTTAATGTAGTTTCGGAAAAATTCAATCTTAAAAAACTCCATCCCCATACACATTTGTACACCAACGATCTTTTGATTGATTTTCCCGGAAGGAAATTTTTAATCGAAAAAATCATTCCTTATTCTAAAAGTGGAATGCGATCCCTTGCAATTAAAAAGGCAAATATTACTACCAGAAATTTTCCAGAGTCGGTAGAAAGTCTTCGCAAAAAATGGAAAATAGAAGATGGCGGAGAAGTTTATCTCTTTTTTATAACCAATTTTGAAAATAAAAAGCAAGTATTTTTATGTTCGAAAGTTTAATTTAAAGTAGTTAGTTGTCACGAATAATGCAACATACGGATTCGCAAAAAATATCTTTGAAAATTTACATTAAAAAAGCAATATTTTGTTTGCGTTATTACAATTGAAAACCTACATTTGCAACCGCATTTTAGGATGACACGTTCATAAAAAATTGGAGAGGTGCCGGAGTGGTAACGGAGCAGATTGCTAATCTGTCGACGGGTAACCGTCGCCAGGGTTCGAGTCCCTGTCTCTCCGCATAGTTGAGTTTAGAATAGGAAACTTATCAAACTCTTAATAGTTACAGTGAACAATATTATTGACTGTTCACGGGGTGTAGCGTAGCCCGGTTATCGCGCCTGCTTTGGGAGCAGGAGGCCGCAGGTTCGAATCCTGCCACCCCGACAAAGACCGGACACAACGTTCGGTCTTTTAGTTTATACCTATATTTGAAAATGAGAGAGGTCTTTGACCCAATGATTTAGAAATATAGTGTAATGGTCGCATAGCTCAGCTGGATAGAGCACCTGCCTTCTAAGCAGGCGGTCGCAGGTTCGAATCCTGCTGCGATCACACAGAATCCCCTTTTATAGGGGATTTTTTGTTTTATAAGGGTTTATTTGACTATTCGGGATATTCTACCCGAAGATGATAGATATTATTCAGTTTCTTTTTTAAAACCTTCTTGATGGTTTCAATTTCCTTCAACGTAATATTTGCGTTGAGAAATTGGCCCTGCTCCATTTGATTGTTAATTATCTTTTCCACAAAATTATCTATAATGGTCGAAGAAGGTTCCTTCAAGCTTTTGCTTGCGGCCTCCACACTGTCTGCCATCATTAAAATTGCGGTTTCCTTTGAGAAAGGAACCGGGCCGGGATAGATGAAATCTTCTTTGTTGGCAACGCCCTGCTGTTCCCGTTCCTTTTTATAGAAATAGTACACCAAACTGGTTCCGTGGTGGGTCCTAATAAAATCTATAACCCTATCCGGAAGATTGTTTTTTCTAGCTATTTCAATCCCTTTTATCACGTGGTCTATTATAATCCGCGCACTTTCCTTGGGATCCAGTTCATTGTGGGTGTTTATGGAATTGGCTTGGTTTTCCGTAAACATGGTGGGATTTAGCATTTTCCCAATATCGTGATACAATGCCCCTACCCTTACTAGCATACTGTTGGCACCAATTTCATTTGCGGAAGCTTCGGCCAAGTTGGCCACGTTCAATGAATGGTGAAAGGTTCCGGGAGCCTTATTGGATAGTTCTTTTAAAAGTTTTGAGTTGGTATCGCTCAATTCCAATAAGGAAACATCTGAAACAAGCCCGAAAATTTTTTCATAGAAATAAATAAGTGGATGCGCAAAAAGTGTTGCCAAACCACAGAGTATGAAATATTGAAAATTCTCCCATTCCAAGGTTTGGATATTTCCTTCCTGTATTACAAAGAAGGCAAAATAACCAATGATATATATAAGTGTAATTTGCCCTACAGAAATAAATAGATTAGCTCGTTTGTATAATTCTGAAACTGTCAAAATGGTTACAATTCCGGCAATAAACTGCAGAAACATATATTCAAAACTGTTGGGCACAATAAAGCCGAGCAGCAATATGGTGAGTACATGTACAAAAAGCCCTACCCGCGGATCAAAAAATGCCTTGAGTATTAAGGGTAAAATACAGATGGGAACCACATACACATAACTTGCGTGCACCTTCAATACCAGCGTGGTGAGAAAAACCATCAGGAAAATATTGAAAAAGATAAAAGTGACCTTTGTATTGTTGTTATATATATAGGGTCGGTAGTTTTTTAGAAACAAAAAGAGCATTAAAAATACCAGCGATACCAGCAGCGAATATCCTATAAGCAGCCACAGATAGTTGGACTTGCTCCAGATCTGGGATTGATATTCCGCTTTTAGAGAATTAAGTATTTGAAACTTATCCCCCTCAACTACTTCTCCCTTTGCTATAATTCTGCCCCCTTTTTCAATTATTCCACGGTTTGGGTTTATTACTTTAATTTCAGATGCGATAGCGCCTTCGGTAAGTTTTGTGTTTAATTTTACATTCGGGTCGAGCACCTCGTTCAATAGATTGTAAAGAAGCACTTGTACATCTTCACAGTTATTGACCTCAACTGCATTCCTTACTTTTTTGTCCAGATTTTCCTTTTTGAACAACTGTGAATAATTGCGCTCCTGTATTTCGTTTCCCTTTTTAAGATAAATGAGTTTATCCTCTTCATAAGAATGTATTTCATCGGTAACCCCATTTTCATAAGCGTCCTTAATAATTGCAGACCCTATTTTTTCAACCTTCGCTTTCGGGGTAGAATATAAACTGTCTACGTAATTTTGATTTAATAAAGTGTGGAAATTTTCAGATACACTCTCAATTTTTTCTGAATTGTATTCAAAATAAGGAATGGCGTTGTTACGGATTGTTTCTTCTTCTTTTTTCAGTGTTTCCGCATCCTTTTTAATGGTAAAGCTGAAAGGGGCGTAAAGGTTTTCATATTGCCAGGGTTTTCCCTTCTGAAAATTATATTTGAACTGCCCTCCTTTCGGAAGCAGGTAAATTATTAAAAGAGTGGAAATTATAAAAAGAAAAACCTTGTAGATAAGGGATTGGTTTTTGGCGAATAGGGAAAAAAGGTTTTTCATAGAAACTCTAACTTCAAGTAAAGGTATAAATAAGGAATGAGTAATCCCAAAAGCAACCCACGCAAAGATTGATAATTAAGTTAGAAATACGTAAATTCGCAGTCCTTATTTTCAACAATAAAATACATTATAATGAGTAATAAAGTAGTAATAGTATCCGCAGCAAGAACCCCCATAGGAAGTTTTATGGGAGGCCTATCATCACTCACTGCAACCCAATTGGGTTCCGCAGCTATAAAAGGCGCGATGGAAAAAATAAACCTCGATCCATCATTGGTACAGGAAGTTTATATGGGAAACGTGGTTCAAGCGGGAGTTGGTCAAGCCCCTGCTCGCCAGGCTGCATTGGGTGCTGGAATTCCTGATACTGTTCCTGCTACAACTGTAAATAAAGTTTGTGCTTCCGGGATGAAAGCTGTAATGCATGCCGCTCAAGCTATTGCCCTTGGCGATGCCGATGTTATTGTGGCCGGAGGAATGGAAAGCATGAGCAATATTCCCCATTATGTACATATGCGAAATGGCACCAAGTTTGGTCCAGCCACCTTGATTGATGGAATGCAGAAAGATGGACTAGTAGACGCT
>JBBQQN010000103.1:0-11038 GCA_038215845.1 Flavobacteriales bacterium
AGGATGGATTACAAAATTCTCGTGCATTTTAATTATTTATACAGCCAAAAAAAGTATTTTGCGAAGGTAAATAAATATGACTAAAATACTTGTAATACAGAATAAAAGAATTGGTGATGTGCTGATTAGCTCAGTTATAGCCGCCAATATTAAAAAGGTTTACCCAAAAAGCGAAGTCAGCTATTTTGTGTATGATTATACGGTGGGTGTGTTGGAAAACAATCCAAACATTGACCGGATAATTTCAGTTAATGAAAAAAAACTCAAAAGCTTTCCCAACCTACTGAAAACCATAGCTAAGATAAAGGCAGAAAATTACGACATCATTTTCGATCCCTATTCCAAATTTCAAAGCCGTCTTATGTGTCTGCTTTCAGGGGCAGAATATCGCATTGGGTTTAAACGTATCAAAAAAAAACTCCGGCTGCCTTTTTACACGCACGCCATCAACTATATTCCACGGCATACCCTATTTTGCGGCAAAGCCATTGAAAACAGGATCAATCTGGTACACGCTGTTTTTCCACTCACTGACACAGCAGATGAGCCGCTGCTTTATTTAACAGAGGCTGAAAAAAATTATAGAATACCCAATAAAAATAAACATCCTGTAATTATGATTGGCGTATTGGGAAGCACCCCACAAAAATCGATGCCCTACGTCTATGTGGCAAAATTGATTGATTACATTACAAACAATTATGAAGTGAAAATACTGTTCAACTATGCGCCGCATCAAAAAAATGAAGCTTTAAAAATATACGGTCTCTGCGAAAATAAGGAGCAAATTGATTTAGAAATTTATGAAGATTCAATCCGGGGGTTTATAAAATTGATGAACCAATGCGATATGCTAATGGCCAATGAAGGCGGAAGCGTGCATATTGCGAAGGCACTTCACAAGCCAACTTTTACTGTATATTCTCCATATATTGAAAAAGAGGATTGGAGCAGTTTCGAAGACCACATTCAGCATGAATCCATCCATCTTTTGGAGGAAAAGCCAGAATTATACACTGAATTTACCAGAGAAGAACGAAAGAAAATAGAGGAAAATCCAGAAAAAATGTATCACGAACTCACACCTGAATTAATCTTGAAGAAGCTGAAACCTTTTCTTGCCCACCATCTTAAAAGTTAAAGAATAGGCCAATCTTTTAAAGTTCTATTGGATTACTTTCTTTTCAATCCCAAAGTCTGTCCACACACTTTTGTTCTTCTTGGTTTCTTTTCGGATAGCATTGTTTTTTACAATCATATCTTCCGTTACATAACCACGAGGATGATCAAGATGTATAGTAACCGTGCTGTAGCGTATCTGTAAAGGTTTTATCCCTTTATTCATCAAGCGTTCTCCCAATTCACGGTCTTCCCCACCGTACTGCATACGCTCGTCAAAACCATTGACGGCAAGAATATCCCTGCGCCAGCCAGAAACGTTGTTTCCTGCCCACGTAGGGCTTGTGGGTGTAACCGCATTCAGAAATTTCTCCTTCATCCCGTGCGAGGTTAGCTTGTTGATTTTAAAGGTTTTTTTCAACCCTTGTTTCATTAGCCATTTCGCATTAAAACAGTTTCGGTTTATAATATCTTCTTTTGAAATAGTATCGGAAATTTCCATGGGAAGCTTAAAATAACCTGCAGCCAGAAAACAGCCGGGTTTTCTATGTTCTTTATGTGTTGCCACAAAATCATAGCGCGGAATGCAATCTCCATCTGTAAAAATGATATACTCATCTGAAGAAGCCCGAATGGCCTTATTCAATATCTTGGTTTTGCGGAAGCCTTTATCTTCCTGCCAAACGTGGGAGATCGACAATTTAGAGGATTTCTTAAAAGCCTCTATCATTTCCAAAGTTTCAGAAGTTGAGCCATCATCCGCAATTACGATCTCAAAATCTTTTTCGGTCTGGTTCTCGAAACCCCACAATGCTTTTTGAAGCCATTGGGGTTGGTTATATGTGCTGACGATTACTGAAATTGAAGGCATTTATTTGTTTTTTTCAATTCCATGTTCAGTCCAGTAGCGGTCGCTTTTTTTGGTATCCTTCCGAATGGCGAGATTGCGCTCCAAAGACTCTTTTGTTTTATATCCACGGGCGTGATCCAAGTGAAGACAGATGGCCTTATGCCTAATTTGTTTCGGTTTTAGCCCATAGTTTTCAAGGCGCTCGCCCAGTTCCCTATCTGGGCCACCGTACTGCATACGCTCATCATAACCATTTATAGCCAATAAATCTGATTTCCATACCGAGGAGTTGCAATTGTTGAAACTGGCATTGGTAGGGGTTATCAAATCCAAAATGGTGGCTACCGTTGGGCCAGAATTCAACTTTAAACTCTGCCTGCCCTTTAATTTATCGTACTGCTTCAACCATTTTACGTTAAAGCAATTTCCGGTTTCAATATCTTCTTTGGTAATGGCTTCACTGGTTTTCATTGGCAATTTGCAATACCCGCCGGAGAGAAAAAATCCTTTTTCAGCAAACTTGGCGTGGACGGAAACAAAATCCTTTCTAGGGATGCAGTCGCCATCCGTGAACAAAATATAATCGAACTGTGCTTTAATAATCGCTTCGTTTAATATTCGCTGGCGCCTGTAGCCCTCGTCCTCATGCCAGATGTGCCTAAGGGGCACGGCATACTTTTTTTGAAAAGACTCAATAAGTTCCCGTGTTTCCGGACGAGAACCATCATCTGCCACAATTACCTCATAGTTGCTGTAATCCTGAAGCATATAGCCTTCCAGTACTTTCCGCAGCCATTCTTCCGAATTGTAGGTGCTAATAATTACTGAAATGGAAAGGGGATTCATCTAAAGTTATTTTGTGCAAAGATAATCTTATTTACTAATTTTGCGAATATGTCCACGTTTTCCGTAATTATTCCGACCTTTAATGAAGAGGCTTTCATTGAGGAAGCACTTAAATCTGTTTCCTTCGCGGATGAAATTATTGTAGTAGATTCCTATAGTACAGACAACACACCCGATATTGCAAAAAAATACGCCACCAAATTTCTTCAACGAAAGTTCGACAATTTCTCTAACCAAAAAAACTTCGCCCTAAAGGAAGCTACCGGGAATTGGGTCTTGTTTGTTGATGCTGATGAGCGTATCCCTCAAAAATTAAAAAGCGAACTATTGAAAACTCTTGAAAATCCAAGACATGCAGGATATAAATTAAATTTTCCCCACTTTTTTATGGATCGTTTTCTGTACCACCACAGTGATGATGTTTTACGATTGGTAAAACGTGAAGGCGCCCATTTTACCGGACTGGTGCACGAAAAATTAATCTGTAAAGGCAGCATTGGCCAACTAAAGTCTATGGTGGAACACTACACCTATAAAGGCTTGGAACAGTATATTTCAAAAAAAGAAGCCTATGCTTGGTTTCAGGCAGAACAATTATATGCGAAAGGGAAAAAGGTTACCTGGTTTCATCTTCTTTTTAAACCCTCCTTTCGTTTTATAAAATCGTACATCATTCGCGGAAGCTATAAAGATGGTGTGCCCGGACTTACCATAGCTGCCATAAATGCCTATGGCGTTTTTTCAAGATATGTGAAATTGATGCTCTTGCAGAAAGGGATGCGTTAAAAATTAAAATAGCTTCCCGAAGCGAATTTTTTGTTTAAACTTCAACATAGAAAACTCACCTTTAATATCTATCCGCTCTATTTCAAAAGGTTTTTTAAAGGGAAAGGAATTTATTCTGTTGCCAATTCGCAGCCCGTAATCAAGCCCGTTCGTTTTAAGTATTTTTTCGAAGATTTTCTGAAGAGGTTTTTTCTTGGGAAATTTGCCGTATGGGTAGGCAACAACAGGTGAAAAATTCAATTCGTTTTCCGATACAAATTCCATGCAGCGCCGTGTATCCGCCTCAATTTCCGCATTGGAAAGGTCGGTGTATTTTTTATGACAAAAAGAGTGAAAACCCAATTCCACAATTTTTGGATCCAAGGATTTCAGTTGTTCCAACGTCATAATTTCCAAGGAAGAAGTGCTCCAAGCATCTGTTTTTCCCAAGAAATTTAAGGGAACGAAAAAGTTCGCTTTCAACTTATATTTTTTCAATAACGGAATGGCCAATTCCAAATGGCTCAAATAGGCATCATCAAAAGTTATTACTATGTTTTTTTTTGAAGGAAGTTTTTTGAGGTTCAATAGCTCCTTAAAATGGTAAGTACGGTATTCATTTTCTGAAAGATAGGCGAATTGCTTTTCCAGATTTTCAACTGAAATGGTGAGTCCGCTACCTTTATCAACAGAAATATGATGGTACATTAAGATGGGAAGCCTTGCCATAACTTATAGAATTTATACCTTTAAAATTATTACTTTTACGCAAAGTACAAACCATTTTTGGAAAACCCAGTAAAAATCTCCGCCCTGGCAATAACGCTCAATGAAGCCAGCAATATTGAAGCTTATATAAAAAGCCTTTGGTTTGCCGATGAAATACTTATTGTGGATTCCTTTAGCACGGATGAAACGGTAGCGATTGCTTCCGCCCACGAAAAGGTTATTGTTTACCAGCGTAGTTTTGATAATTTTTCTTCCCAGAAAAATTTCGCCATTTCACAAGCCAAAAACAATTGGATAACATTTTTTGATCCCGATGAGGAAATTACCCCTGCCCTGGCCCAAGAAATAGTTGACATCGCCAAAAACCCAAAAGCAATTGCCTATTCCGTGAAGCGCGACTTTTATTTAATGGGTAAACACATTAAATACAGTGGCTTTCAGACAGATTATGTTATTCGGTTTTTTAATAGAGAACATTGTCGTTATAATGATAATTTGGTGCATGAGGTTATTGATGCCGATGGAAAAACTGAAACCCTAAAAAATAGTTTACCCCATCATACCTATAAAACTTTTGACCATTATACCGGTAAAATGCATCGCTATAGTAAATTACAGGCACAAATGTTATATAACAAAGAGAAAAAGCCTACCTATTATCATTTTCTTTTTCGTCCGTTTTATCGTTTCTTTCATCAATATTTTGTGCGGTTCGGCATCTTGGACGGCAAGGAAGGTTTTATCTTGGCATACGTAAATGCTTTTTCGGTATTTAAACGTTATGTAAACCTTTGGCTTTTATATAAAAAATTGGATTGATATCAGTTCATTAGAAGCTTATTGCAATTAAAATAGTGCGTTTTATGTTCAGCTAACAAGCTCAGTTTATTTTATATACATTTGTTTCAACCGGAAATCAAAATCTATATTAATTGTTTTAAACCCAATCCTTGAAAATTTTCAAAGAACTTATTCCTTACCTATATCAATCTTCTCTTTTATACCGCTTTCCTTTAAGTAAAATTAAATCTAAGAATGTAAAAACTGAAATTCCAGTTATTGTATCCTTAACTACTATACCTTCACGGATTAAACATGTGCATCTTAGCGTGCGGAGTATGTTGCTTCAAAAATCCACTCCAAAAAAAATTGTACTGTGGCTCCATGAAGACTTAAAAAGTCTAGTTACAAAGGACCTTAAAATGTTGGAAGGCGATATTTTTGAAATCTGTTACGCAAAAATTGACTGTCCGCATTTGAAACTGATAGAATCGCTTAAAAAATTTCCCAATCTACCCATTATCACCATTGATGATGACCAAATTTATTCCCCCAATCTTTTGCAAATACTCTATCAATCCCATTTAAAGAAACCAAATCATATTATTTCAAGTATTTCCCGACTGATTAAATTTGATGAAGACGATAACCCACTCACTTATGAGGAATGGCCTTATATTGAAGAATTAAATTATGAAGCCAGATTTTTACTGCCATTGGGCGTATTTGGGGTGCTTTACCCACCCATCAGCCTCAATAAAGAAGTTTCAAATATGGAATTGATAACAGAGTTATCCCCAAAAGCGGACGATCTTTGGTTTAAAGCTCTTTCTATGGTGAAGGGAATATCGGTAAGCATAGTCGGGCAAGTAATAAAAAAGCCAACAATGATTCTTGGATCACAAAAAGTTACCTTGAAAAAATTCAATATTACACAGGATAACAATAGACTTCAATGGAAAAAACTAATGGATTATTTTAATTTTGCGATTAACCCATAACCAGTAAATACTTTAAGTTTTTATTACTAACCCCATTGTATAATTTTTAAAACCTTAGTTTGAAACAGGGAAATCACAAAATAGCAATCATTTTTTTGGATGAAATCCATCACGTTTATCATTTTGTGAGCATAGCGGTAGAGCTTTCAAAAAGCAATGAAGTCCACATTTTAACACATCCCGGAAAACAAAGCTTTTTATATAATGCGCTGAAGCTTCTCAATGGGGAAAAAGTGATCGTGGAAAAATTAAGCACAAGTCCCTTCAGAGCCTTTACCGATAAACTTAAAGGGCGAAAATTGCCCCGAAAAGGATTTTGGATAAAAAAACACCAAAACTATATTCTCAATAATTTTGATGCGGTTATTTTCACCGATTACTTTCATCAGTACTTAATGAAGGCCCGCGGAGATAATAAAAAACCCAAATTAATTAAACTTCCACATGGAGTAGCCGGAAGAGCTTATGTATATAATAAAGATCTTTTGGATTTTGATATGCATGTTATTTTTGGGGAGTACTATTACAAGCAGTTAAAAAAGAAGAATTTGCTCAGTGCTCATTCGGTAGTGGTGGGATATCCAAAACTGGATGCCCTACAAAAAGTGGAGACCGAACAAATATTTACCAATGATAAACCTACTGTTCTCTATAACCCTCATTTTTCGCCACCCTTTTCCTCATGGCATTTTATGGGGACAGAGATGCTGGAGTTTTTTTATAATTCGAAAGATTACAATCTAATATTTGCACCACACATCAACCTTTTCAACAAAGTTGGCGGAGATGATATTTCCGCAGTTCCGGAAAAATATTTTACGGCGGATAATATTCATATCGATTTAGGAAGCAATAAAAGTGTAGACATGACCTACCTAAATGATGCCGATATCTATTTGGGCGATGTTTCCAGCCAGGCGTTTGAATTTATCATAAATCCGAGGCCCTGTATCTTTTTGAATCCAGAAAAAATAGATTACAAAAAAGACATAGCATATCGATTTTGGAAAACTGGAAAAGTTATAAATTCAATTGAAAAGTTACCGAAAGCTTTGAAAAGAGCTTCAAAAAAGTTCAAAAATAAATACAGGAAAAAACAGGAAAAAATTACTGCCAAAAATTTTTATACTGAAGAAGGCTCCACTGCTTCACAACGTGCGGCAACCGCTATAACAGAATATTTGGATAAAAGTTTATAGGTATTTGTCAATCCCATTTTCGCACCACTTTATTTTATTTGAAATAACTTCCTGCTGTAAGGAATCATTAACTTCAAAACGGCTTTGGTCCTTCACCAAATGCCAAATGTGGTAGATTATTCCGCGGTACCGCAGACGTTTTCCTTCAATACCAGAATGTAGCATACGTGCAATCATTTCTGAATCCTCTCTTCCCCAGCCTTCAAAATCCTCGTTATACCCGTTTATGGCAATAAAATTCTCCTTCCAAAAAGAAAGATTACAGCCCCTTAATTTTTTGGAAATTTGGTTGCTAGGTGTGTAAACGCTACTTAATACTGGGATACGCAAAGCTCGGGTTCGCTTTTTAATGCCTTTTGACAAAAAATGAAAATCGGTTTTTTTCTTTTCAAAAAGTTGTTCCAAAAAGGATTCCTGAATATTAACCCGGCTTCCAAAAAGGAATTGTCCATCTGAGCATAATGCTTGGTGATCTTTTACAAAATCAGGATGCATAATGCAGTCCCCGTCAATTTGCACAATATAATCGCCCTTGGAGGCCGCAATTGCCTTGTTCAGGATTTTGGACCTTCGGAAACCTTCGTCCTCGTGCCAAATATGGATTAACGGGGTTGTGCTTTTCGTCTTGAAATCTTCAATCAATACCTTCGTCTCTTCTTTGGAGCCATCATCGGCGATTAGAATTTCAAATGGTTGCACACTTTGGGAAGCAGCACTTTTAAGTACCAAGTCCAATGCTTCCGGCCAATTGTAGGTTGAAATCAATAAAGAGATTCGCATAATGAATTTTAATTTCATTCAAATATAGTATTATTGGGGAAGAACTTTCATACAATTTCATAGGGTTTTTACGTCTTTTTTGAAGTACTTTGCATTAAAATAATTGATTGCAGATGACCCAAGATGACGACATAAAGAATGCGCTGATTATCCTCAAAAAAGGAGGACTCATACTCTACCCTACCGATACTGTTTGGGGAATAGGTTGCGACGCCACCAATTTCGATGCGGTGGAAAAACTTTTTAACCTAAAAAAAAGGAGCGATAAAAAATCGATGATTTGCTTAGTGCACGATTTTAAAATGCTAAATCAGTATATCGAAACCGTACCCGAGGTAGCCTACGATATTTTGAAATATGCAGCCAAACCAACCACCATCATTTATGATCGACCGCTGCATGTGGCAGAAAACTTGATTGCTGAGGACAATACTCTTGCCATTCGTGTGGTAAAGGACGATTTCTGTAAAAAACTCATCCAAAAATTCAGAAAACCTATTGTTTCAACTTCCGCCAATATAAGCGGCCAAAAAACACCACAAAATTTTAAGGAAATAGACTCCATTATTTTGGAAGGCGTGGACTATGTTGTAAATTTGCAGCACGAAAAAAAATCAGGAAAACCCTCAGCAATCATCAAGCTTACTAATGAGGGAATGGTAAGTGTAATTCGTAAATAGCCTGCTTTTTAAATAAAATAACAATTGTCCAAAAAAACCTATACATCCGCTTTAGAAAACCCGGTTTTCCGGACCATTTCAAAAGCAGCATCCAACCTTAACCTTGAAAGTTACATTATTGGTGGCTATGTGCGCGATTATCTATTGCAGCGCGGTGAAGCCAAGGATATTGATATAGTAGCTGTTGGAAATGGAATTGAACTTGCGGAAGAAGTTTCAAAGCTATTGCCAGGAAAACCTAAAGTTTCAATTTTCAAAACCTACGGTACAGCCATGTTAAAAAGCGGAGGCATTGAACTTGAATTTGTAGGTGCCCGAAAGGAATCCTATTCAGAAGAAAGCAGAAATCCAGATGTTGAAACCGGCACTTTGGAAGATGATCAAAACCGAAGAGATTTCACTATAAATGCTTTGGCGCTTAGCCTGCAGGAGCAAAATTTCGGGGAATTGCTGGATCCTTTTAACGGCATTCAGGATTTGGAAGATAAAATAATCCGAACTCCCCTAGACCCCGATATTACTTTTAGCGACGACCCATTGCGGATGCTTCGGGCAATCAGGTTTGCAACCCAGTTAAACTTTCTCATTGAAAAAAAATCGCTGGAAGCCATTACCCGTAATGCAGAAAGAATAAAAATCATTTCCAAGGAACGCATTGTTGATGAAATCAACAAAATTCTATTAACCGAAACACCCTCAAAAGGATTTGCCCTATTGCATAAAACCGGTTTGCTCCCTTATATTCTACCGGAATTGATGGCCCTTCAGGGAATTGACGAAATAGAAGGCCAAACCCACAAAGATAATTTTTGGCATACCCTGGAAGTGGTGGATAACATTTCAAAAACTACTGACGATCTTTGGCTGCGCTGGGCCGCGTTGCTGCATGATATTGGAAAGGCACCGACCAAAAAATTTGACAAAAAATTGGGGTGGACCTTTCATACGCACGAATTTGTTGGCGCAAAAATGGTTTATAAACTTTTCAAAAGATTAAAATTGCCATTGAACGACAAAATGAAATTTGTTCAAAAAATGGTTTTAATGAGTTCGCGCCCAATTGTATTGGCAAGCGACGTTACTGATAGCGCGGTGCGACGACTAATTTTTGACGCTGGCGAATATGTTGAGGATTTAATGACCCTTTGCGAAGCGGATATTACCACCAAAAATCCCAAGAAATTCAATAAATACCACGCTAATTTTCAACTGGTCCGAGACAAAATAGTGGAAGTGGAAGAACGCGACCAAGTACGTAATTTTCAACCACCCGTAACTGGGGAAGAGATAATGGAAATATTTGGTCTAGGCCCCTCCCGCGAAATTGGCATAATTAAGGACGCCATTAAAGAAGCAATCCTTGAAGGGGAAATTCCCAATGAATATGAGGCTGCAAAGGAATTTATGCTGAAAAAGGGTAAAGCTATTGGATTGAAACCCATTTCATAGAACCGAGACAATAGAAATAACAGTATCCATAGAATCTATAGTATAAAAGTGAAAGACAACAAAAAAGTAATTTACTGGCTCCTAGCAGGATGTTTCCTGATTTTTGTAATGGTAGTTGTGGGCGGAATAACGCGCCTAACGCATTCCGGACTTTCCATTTCCAGTTATAAACTTATTTCCGGAACCTTGCCGCCTTTAAACGAAGCACAATGGATTGCTGAGTTTCACCATTACAAACAATTTCCAGAATACCAAAAACTTAACACCCACTTCAATATAGAAGATTTTAAAGATATTTATTTCTGGGAGTGGCTACACCGCTTATTAGGAAGGCTTTTGGGTGTGGTTTTCATCATTCCCTTTTTCTATTTTCTCCTAAAAAAACAACTTACCAAACCAACAATTAAAAAGGCCATAATTTTAATGTGTTTGGGCGCCTTCCAAGGATTTTTGGGCTGGTATATGGTAAAAAGTGGGTTGGTTGATCGTCCCGATGTAAGTCATTATCGGCTTGCCATGCACTTAACTACGGCATTTATAACTTTCGCCTACACCTTTTGGGTGGCGATGGATTTGTGGTACCCGATTAAAAAAGAAATCGATAAACACCTCCGGAATATTATACGTTTTGGATTGGCGATACTACTTATCCAAATTATTTGGGGAGCATTCGTGGCAGGGCTTGATGCGGGCTGGATTCACAATCATTGGCCATTGATGAACGAGGGCAAGTGGATACATGAAACCGTTTATACGGAACAGGTTCCACTGTGGAAAAATTTTGTGGAAGGCAAAAGCGGGGTGCAATTTATTCATAGATATATTGCCTATGCAGTTGTT
>JBBQQN010000104.1:0-11025 GCA_038215845.1 Flavobacteriales bacterium
TCCGTTAAGAAGAAGTCCACCAACATTATCGCTCATTAGAGGTTGTGTAAAATCGCCTCCGCCAGCAAAAGCAAATTGCTGAGCCATAATGTTCGGGTAGCTATTTTCCTGTCCAGTAATATATAGGGCGCCGTCTGCATACCCAGCAGTCAAAGAATTTCCGACAGCTACATATTTTGAAAGATCTGCCGAACCACTGCTGTAAAAGCCTTCGTCGGTTACTGGGCTATCAAACTCAGGTTCGCAACTTACGAAGCCAATGGCCACAAGTGCAAATGTATATTTTAGTATATTTTTCATCTTTTCTGAATTTTTTAATTATAATTTATAAGTAAGCCCTAATCCGGGAACGAAAGCATTGGTTTTATAGGTTCCACTAAAAGGAACTGCCTTTCCATTTTCGAAGTAATAGTTATAGGAAGCATCTACTTCCTTAAAGTGTGAATATAGGAAGGAAGCATCTACCTGTAAGTGTTTTCCAACATTTACACTAAGACCGGCGGTAAAGTTGTTGCTATCGTTACGGGGTGTTTCCGGAGCAAAATAGCCATCCTGAACAGGCGACTCATCAAAGTAATATCCAGCTCTTAGGGTAAACATTGATGATGCGTCAAACTGCATCCCGAAACGATAGATGGATGCATTTTTGTAGTTACGTGCGTTTTGGGAATCGGGATCGTTGGGGCTTGCGAAATCTATATCCAAGGAATCGTAAACATCCCAAAAGGTTCGGTTATAATCAAATGCAAACAACCATTTTTCACAAACTTGGTATGAAAGTCCTACGGTCATTTCCGCAGGTAGTGGAAGGGAAGCATCAAATTTAGTATCTTCAAAAGGAGTCAATGGAGAATTTGGCACATTCTGAAAGTCTGCATCGCCATCCTTGGCCTCCAAAATAATTTCGGAGCGGTAGGTTGCACCAATACGCAAATTTTCGGTTGGGGTGAACATGGCACTTGCAACCCATCCCCAATTGTTAACACCACTCGCGTCAATGGTAACATTAGAACGGTTTCCCTCAAGATCTGTTAAGGTCCGGTTTAGGTTTCTGTTAAAATTCACAGAACCCGTAACGAAAATGGGACCTCCACCCACACTCAACTCATCGGCTATTTTTACCGAAACAGTAGGTTGGAAGTAGATGGCTTTTAAATCTATATTATTCACCAAGTGCGAACCAGCCCAATCGTCTTCATACTCTACAGAACTTCCGTAAGGAGTGTAAATCCCCAAGCCCAAGGCTAACCAATCGGTAGCTTTATAGGAGGCATAAAAATATAAAGGAGTACCTACAGGACTATCTGTTCTAGCATTGGCGCCAGTTGCTTCATTTTGATAAGCGATATTGGAAAATACACCGCTTACCCCAGCAGAAATGTTAAGTTTATCTTCTAGATAAACCAGACCCGCTGGATTAAAAAACACAAGTTCGCTGCTGTTTATTACAGCAACTCCAGTGTGCCCCATGGCCAAAGCTTTTTGACCTTGTAGGCTTACCCGATATCCTCCAGCATAGGTTACCGCGCTTGCCAAGGCAAGAACTGTTAGTAGGAAAAATTTTTTCATAATTCTTTTTATTAAGTTTATTTTAAATGAGGGTAACAATTTATTAATTTTAAATTTATTATGCATACATAATAAATCCTTATGCAATGTTATAAAAAATTCATAACATTTTCATAAAATTCGTCCGGATTTTCTGCATGCAACCAATGGCCGGCTTTAGAAACGGTTTGAATCCTTGCTTTTGGGAAATGCTTTTTAATTAAAAGTTCGTCAATGGGTTCAATATATTCACTTTTTTCACCTCCCAAAAAAAGCGTATCGCCTTTAAAAATAGCACCCTCAGGCAATGCAACCCCAACTTCTTCAATTTTTTCCGATAGTACCGGAAGGTTTATGCGAAGTCCCAGTTCATTTTTGTTTTTTCTGTAAAGATTTTTAAGAAGAAACAATCGCGTGCCCTCATCTGTTATATATTCCGAAAGAATATCCTCAGCCTCCCCCCGCGATTTTATTTTGGAAAAATCCAACATAGAGAGCGCCTTTAAAATATCTTGATGATGCGGCGGATAGGCTTTGGGCCCAATATCGGCTACTATCAATTTCGAAACCATTTCAGGATAAGATACGGCAAACTGCATGGCGACTTTGCCCCCCATGGAATGGCCGAGCAGGATTATTTCTTTTAGGTTGTGTTCTTCGTAATAGTTTTTTAAATCTTTGGCCATCACTTTATACGAAAATTCATCGCTGTGAAAACTACGGCCGTGATTGCGCTGATCCAAAAGATGTACTTCATAACCAACCTCAGACCAACGTGTGCCGAGGGTTTTCCAGTTATCACTCATTCCGAGGAAGCCGTGGAGGATTACAAAAGGTTGACCTTTTCCGAGTATTTGGGAGTGTAGAGTCATATTAGTTTAGTTTTTTCAAATATTCGCCAATTACTTTCTCCAATCCATCATAAAGCGCCTCACAAATAAGTGCGTGGCCAATACTTACTTCCAAAAGATTTGGAATATTTTCTTTGAAAAACTGAATATTATCGAGGGAAAGATCGTGTCCTGCATTGATACCCAAATTCAACTTATTTGCCAATACCGCACATTCCGTATAAGGTTTTATGGCTTCCTTGTTTCCCAGGGAATATTGCTTGGCAAATTCTTCGGTGTAAAGTTCAATTCTATCAGCTCCGGTCTCAGCGGCGCCTTCAATCATTTTTAAGGTTGGATCCACAAAAATGGAGGTTCGGATTCCGTTTCGTTTGAATTCAGAAATTATTTCCTTTAAATATGTTGCGTGCTTCACCGTGTCCCAACCCGCGTTTGAGGTAATTGCATCAACAGCGTCGGGAACCAAGGTAACCTGGGTCGGTTTTATTTCCAAAACCATCCTTGTGAAATTATCCATCGGGTTTCCCTCTATGTTGTATTCTGTGGAAACAATTGGTTTTAGATCGTATGCATCTTGATAACGAATATGGCGTTCGTCGGGCCTTGGATGAATAGTAATGCCTTGGGCTCCAAATTTCTGGATATCCTCGGCAACCTTTAGAAGATTAGGCATGTTACCGCCGCGGGCATTTCGCAGCGTGGCTATTTTGTTGATATTTACACTTAACTTTTTCATTTCTTTATATTATAATTAACAAAAATACAAACCTTCGCGGCGCATTGGAACCTTTATTTTAAGTAATTTGCGTTAAAATTAGTGGCATGGATACTCTCAATTATATTATTAACGACGTGGAACCTTTTGAAATAAGTTCAAAGATAAAAGAGGTTCAAAATAGTTTTAACCAGCTTACCTATTCGCACATCCCTGTATTGCAGAACGGAACCTATGTAGGCTGTATATCCGAAAACGACGCCTATTGTTTTGATGAGGCAAAACCCATTAGCGATTTTCAATATGCCCTAGAGCCGTTCCATGTTCTTGAAGACACCAATTGGCTGGATATTTTGGAGGCGTTTGCTTTACATAATTGCAATATAATGCCAGTACTTGGGAAGGAAAATAAATATCTGGGCTATTACGAACTTGGCGATATTATGAGCCTTTTTAACAACACGCCATTTTTAAATGAAACAGGTGGCATTATCGTTATCGAAAAGGGAATACAAGATTATTCCTTTAGCGAAATATGCCAAATTGTAGAATCCAACGGCACGCGGATATTTGGAGTGTTTATATCAAAACTTGAAGGCGATGTGATGCAGGCAACAGTAAAAGTGGGCCAAACAGGAATGAACAGCATAGTGCAGACTTTTAGAAGATATAACTACACGGTTGTTAGCCACCACGAAGAAGATAAGTTTTTGGAAGATTTAAAGGAACGCTCCAACTATTTGGACAAATATCTAAATATATAGTGGTTGATAGTTGATGGTTGTTGGTTGATAGTCAAAAAATTGCTTCAACACTTTGGGCAGCATCAACAGTATCAACAGTATCAACAGTATCAACAGTATCAACAGTATCAACAGTATCAACAGTATTTTAAATGAAAATAGGTATTTACGGTCAATTTTATCATGAAAATTCTGAAACATATATCCAATTGTTGTTGGATGCCCTTCAGAAAAAAGAGGCAGAAGTGGTTATTGAAGAGAATTTTCTTGAAATAATAAACCGCAACCGCGATATAACTAAAAACTTTTCAAGCCTCTCCACTTTTACACAACTAGATAAAACCTTCGACCTTTTTTTTAGTATCGGTGGCGATGGTACCATTCTAAAAGCAGTAACTTTTGTGGCAGACCTAGGCATTCCTATTGTGGGGATCAATACCGGTAGATTGGGATTTTTGGCAACTATCCAAAAAGAAGAAATTACTACTAGCCTGAACAATATCCTAAACGGGGAATATAGCATCTCTGAAAGAAGCCTACTAAGCGTAAAGACAATTCCAGAAAACAAGGACGTAACACCTTTAAATTTTGCACTCAATGAAGTTGCGGTAAACCGAAAAAACACCACTTCAATGATCAAGGTTGAAACCTTGGTGAACGACAAATACCTCACGTCTTACTGGTCTGATGGACTAATAGTTTCCACCCCTACTGGTTCTACCGGGTATTCCCTAAGTTGTGGCGGGCCAGTTATGGATCCCAATACAAACAGCATTGTCCTCACCCCCATTGCGCCGCACAACCTAAATGCTCGCCCTCTGGTTATTCCTGATTCAAGTAAGGTTACATTAAAGGTTTCTGGACGGGAGAGTACTTTTTTAGTATCAATGGATTCCCGCATAGCCACTTTGGATAATGAAACCACAATAATTATCAACAAAGCGCCATTCACCATAAAATTGTTGCAACTGCACGACGACAGTTTTATAAAAACCCTTCGGAAAAAACTTTTATGGGGTGAAGACAAGCGCAACTAAACAATAAAACTTTCTAAAATTTGTTTACCAACAGAGACAATTTGGCTTAGAATATAGTAAAGCCAAGTTTATTGTTATATTTGCAAACTTTTAAGGTATATGAAGTATCTAACAACCGCATTTTTAATACTGGCAACAACATTTGGGGCATATTCGCAAACCTATGAAATAGGTGGAATATTAGGAGGCGCCAACTACATTGGTGATGTTGGCAATACCACTTATATAAACCCGAACAGTTTTGCTGCCGGCGGAATTTTTAAGTGGAACCGGAGCGCCCGACATTCATTTCGGGCATCCATAATGTTCCTCGATATAAAAGGAGATGATTCAAAAAGCTCTGAAAGCAGACGGCAGCAGCGCGATTACTCTTTTGAAAATAAAATCACCGAATTCTCCGTTGGGCTGGAATACACTTTTTGGGATTTCGACGTACATAGCCAGAAATCAATATCTACCCCTTATTTATATACAGGAATTACCTATCTTCTATATGATGCCCTCTATAAAAGCGGCGATAAAATAAGAAATTATGATGGTGCGCAAAGTTTCGCCATACCAATGATATTGGGCTATAAAGCCAATATAAATAGAAGTGCAATGATTGGGTTTGAAATTGGCGCGCGCTATACCTTTACAGACGACCTTGATGGCAGTAACCCCGTAAACGGGCTGGCCGATGAAGACACCCTAAAGTTCGGGAATGTAAATAGTGATGACTGGTATGTTTTCACAGGGGTGACCGTAACCTTTGCCTTCGGAAGAAAACCTTGTTACTGTAACTTTTAAATAATGGAAAAAAAGGAACAAATAGATATTGCTAAACTCCCCCAACACCTGGCCATTATTATGGACGGAAATGGTAGATGGGCAAAGCAAAAAGGTTTGTTTCGTTCCATAGGCCATGAAAACGGATCGAAAGCTGTTCGTGAAATTGTGGAAGGCAGTGCCGAAATTGGCATTCCCTATTTAACCCTATATGCCTTTTCCACAGAAAACTGGAACCGTCCAAAAATGGAAGTTGAGCTACTAATGAAATTATTGGTCTCTTCCCTAAAAAAAGAAATCAAGACCCTTAAAGAAAACGACATAAAACTCAATGCCATCGGAAATCTTGATGCCCTTCCCAAAAAGGCACATAAAGAATTACTCGATGTAATTGACAAGACAAAGGACCATAAAAGAATGACTTTGACCCTAGCATTAAGTTATGGTTCAAGGGAAGAAATAACAAAAACAATACAAGAGATTAGCCTTAAAGTTAAAAATAACCTAATTTCGCCGCTCGATATTGATGAAACGGTAATAAATAATCATCTTTACACGCAAAATTTACCAGATGTAGATTTATTGATCCGCACCAGTGGCGAACAACGTATCAGCAATTTTCTACTTTGGCAAATAGCGTATGCCGAATTGTACTTTACTGAAACCCTTTGGCCGGATTATACTAAAGACCATCTTTTTGAAGCAATATTAAATTATCAAAATAGAGAAAGAAGATTTGGAAAAACCAGTGAACAGCTTAATCAATAGCTTCCTATTGCCTATACACAGAAAATTTTATTGTATCTTTTTATTTACAATACTTTGCGTTTTAAACGCAAATGCCCAACAAAAAGAATTGGATAGTGGCAAAAAATATACAATAAACAGTATAACGGTTACTGGAGCACAGAACTTTAACGAGCAAACGGTAATAGCTTTTACCGGACTTAAAAAAGGAGACCGCATCTATATTCCCGGTGAAAAGTTGAGCCAAATAACAAAAAAGTTATGGGAGCAAAACCTTTTCAGCGATATCGCATTCTACGTTACAAATATTTCGGGTGATGAAGCCGATATAGAACTTTACATAGTAGAACTTCCAAAACTGCACGAAGTAACTATTGAGGGTATCCGCAAGGGCAAGAAAAAAGATATCATAAAGGACAATGATCTAAAACCGGGCGTAAAAATAACCAACAACCTTCTCAACACTACCAAAAACTACATCACCAATAAATACCAAAAAGAAGGATATTATAATGCCAATGTTACTATAAGCACTACGCCTATTACAGATTCTACAGGCGTTGAAGTTTCAAAGGATATGAAAATAGCCATTAACAAAGGAAAACGCGTTAAGGTAAAACACATTGATTTTGAAGGAAACGAACAATTTTCTGATGGCAAGTTGCGCAGATCAATGAAAAAAGTGAAGCAAAAAAATATTTTTCACGTATTTAAACGTTCAAAATATACTAAAGAAGGATTGGTCGAGGACAAAGAATCCATTCTAAAAAAATACAAATCCAATGGCTATAGGGATGCCCGTATTTTAAGCGACAGCCTTACAGTGCTCAATAAAAAAAATGTTGCCTTGGCCATGAAGGTCGAAGAAGGAGACAAATACTATTTCGGCGATATTAGATTTATTGGGAACAGCGTTTTTACAGATAGCCAATTGCGCCAAGCTTTGGGAATCAAAAAAGGCGAGGTTTACAACGGAGTACTCCTTCAGGAACGAATTGAAGACAAAACAGATCCAGAGGCTGATGACATTACCAATATGTATCAAAACAATGGATACCTTGCTGCGCGTATAAACCCAGTTGAGGTGGCAGTACGTAATGACACCATTGATTTTGAAATTAGAATTATTGAAAGAAACCTGTTCTATTTTGACCACGTAACCGTAATTGGAAATGACCGCACAAATGACCATGTAATTTACAGGGAATTAAGAACACGTCCCGGTCAGAAATATAGCAAGAGAGATGTGGTAAGAACCATCCGCGAATTGGGCCAATTAGGGTATTTTGATGCGGAACAACTGAGTCCAAACTTTAAAAAAGTAGACGAAAATAATGGTTTGGTAGATCTTGAATATTCAGTAGTTGAAAAAGGCTCCAGCCAGATTGAATTGCAAGGTGGTTACGGAGGTGGCGGTTTTGTAGGTACCTTGGGACTTTCGTTCAACAACTTTTCATTGCGAAATATTTTCAACCTATCTTCATATAAGCCTTTACCAATGGGTGATGGCCAAAAACTATCCCTGCGTGCGCAAGCAAGTAGCTATTACCAGACCTACAGCCTTTCGCTTACAGAACCATGGTTAGGCGGAAAAAAACCCGTGCAGCTTAGCACTTCATTTTCACATACCATTCAGTATTTTTACGATTATAACAACAGACAAGCAGATAAGGACCGAAGTTTCCTAATTACAGGAGGTTCTGTGGGACTTGCCAAAAAAGTAAAATGGCCGGATGATTATTTTGTATGGTCCAATGCTATTAGTTTTCAACACTATAAACTTAGAAATTACAATACCGGACTATTTACTTTCGGTAATGGTACTTCAAACAACTTGGCATACACCATTGGATTAAGTAGAAATAATACTGCTACAAACCCAATTTACCCAACTTCCGGTTCCGATTTTAGTATCACTGCAAAATTGACACCTCCCTATTCAGCATTTAACAATGTTGATTATAAAGCATTGTCAAATGAAAGAGCACAATTAATAGATGTGGGCCAAAATGATATTGGGTATATTGACGCAAGGGCAAGGATTTCCGAAATAGATCAAGAGCGCTTTAAATGGCTGGAATATTATAAAGTAAAGTTTAAAGGAACTTGGTACACTAGAATTATTGATAAATTAGTGCTTCGAACTGCCACCGAATACGGATTTTTGGGAGCCTATAATCAAGACAGAGGTGTTCCTCCTTTCGAAAGGTTTTTCGTGGGCGGGGATGGTCTGGGAGCCTATAGCTTGGACGGTCGTGAAGTTATTCAGTTAAGAGGTTATCCAAATCAATCCTTATCAGATACGGACGGAAATACGATTTACAACAAATTTTCGTTAGAGGTACGATATCCTATTACCCTAAAGCAACTTGCATCCATTTATGTGCTTGGTTTTGCGGAGGGTGGAGCATCCTACGATGGGTTTAGAAATTACAATCCATTTGAACTTAAGCGTTCTGCGGGAGCAGGATTACGTATATTTATGCCAGCATTTGGATTACTGGGTATCGATTTTGGATATGGATTTGACCCAGTTTTGGGAGGCACGGAGAAAAATGGATGGGAAACCCACTTTATCATTGGACAACAATTTTAAACTTGGCACGATATTTTCTTAAACAACAACCAAATAATATGAAGACAAAAAAAATACTACTTTTTACCTTTGCAGTTTTTTGCTTCACCTTTATGGCTGAAGCGCAAAGAGGTGTGCGTATTGGGTATATTGATATGGAATATATTCTTGAAAGCGTTCCGGAGTACAAAGAAGCTTCCATACAGTTGGAAGGTAAGGTACAGCGCTGGAAACAGGATATTGACAAGAAACAGAAAGAAATAGATCAAATGAAACTGAACCTCAGCAATGAAAGAGTTTTGCTGACAAAGGAATTGATCGACGAACGCGAAGAGGAAATAAAAATCAAGGAAGATGAAATGCTTCAGTACCAACAGGACCGTTTTGGCCCTAATGGTGATTTGGTCATCCAACGCAGACAATTGGTTCAGCCTATACAAGACCAAGTTTTCAATATTGTACAGGAAGTTGCCGAAAATAAAAAATACGATTTTATCTTTGACAAATCTGCAGATGTGGTCATGCTCTATGCAGCAAAAAGAAATGATATCAGCGATTTTGTGCTTCGCAGTATTGAACGTGCAGGAAGAAGAGTACAGGCGGCCAACAAAAAGGAAGAACGTGAAATTGAAAAACGTGAAAATCTTTCAGTAGAAGAAGAAGGAGCCATTACGGCACGTGAAAAGGAAATTGAGGCTAAACAAAATGAACGGGAGCAAATGGTTGAAGCCAAAAAAACCGAACGCGAACAAATGATGGAACAGCGCCAAAAAGAGCGGGATTCGCTTAGGGCTGTAAAAAAAGCGGAATTTGATGAACGCAGGCAAAAATTGATCGATGAGCGAAACAGAAGAAAAGATTCTATCCTCGATGCCCGTGAGCAAAAAAGAAACGAAGGCAAAACAGAAAATGAGCAAGGTAGCGAAGGCGGCCAATAGTCATTTCAAAATAACTTTATAAATAGTAATCTTTTAAAAAAATAACACTTTAATTAATACACTTACAATGAAAAAAATGAAATTATTAGTAGTAGCCGTGGCACTTTTTGTGGGAGCAACAAGTTTTGTAAACGCACAGTCCAAGATTGCCCATATTGACACCGGAGCACTCGTAGAAGCTATGCCTGAGTACAAAGCAGCACAAAGCCAATTGGAGAAGGTTCAAAAGACCTACGATACCGAAATTAAGGCAATGGCTAAAGAACTTGATACCAAGATCAAACAATACGATCAAGAAGCTTCAACAAAGACTGAGGAAGAAAACCAAAAACGCGTTGAAGAAGTTCAAGGTATGCAAAACAACATTGGCCAGTACAGACAACAAGCTTTGGCTGATCTTGACAAAAAGAGAGAAGATATCTTCAAGCCTATTCTTGACAAAGCCCGTACAGCCATTCAAAAAGTGGCCCGTGCTCAAGGTTTTCAATATGTATTGGATTCAACTACAGGTAGTGGTGTAATCCTTGCCGATGGTAAAGATCTTTTAACAGACGTTAAAAAAGAATTGGGAATGTAATTTTCAATTTTAAAATATATTTTACAAAAACTGTCCGTTATCTAGCGGACAGTTTTTATTTTTATACAATGGAGAAAAATAATCCAATTGGTGTTTTTGACTCGGGAGTTGGGGGTTCTTCCATTTGGCAGGAAATCCATAAATTATTGCCCTTTGAAAATAGCATCTATTTGGCCGACAGCAAAAATGCGCCCTACGGCGATAAGTCTGCCGATGAAATAACACAGCTAAGCATAAAAAACGTCGAAATTTTGTTGGAGATGGGCAGCAAGATAATAGTAGTAGCCTGCAATACTGCCACTACAAATGCCATTAGCACCCTTCGAAAAAAATATGATATTCCCATCATAGGAATTGAACCAGCAATAAAACCTGCCGCCTTGCAGACCACTTCAAAAAGTATTGGGATTTTGGCCACCAGAGGCACCTTGAGCAGTGCTTTATTCAGTGCAACCAACAAAGAATTCACCAAGGACATTAGTGTTGTTGAAATAATAGGGGAAGGTCTTGTAACGCTTATTGAAGC
>JBBQQN010000105.1:0-10664 GCA_038215845.1 Flavobacteriales bacterium
AAAATTTTGGACAAATATGGCACTATTTTACAGAATACTAAACTTTAAATTTATGCACATATTGTGTTTTACAGTATATAGACGAAAATACTTTGCTATTTTTACACAACTCACTGTACAATTATGATCAAACAGATACCTAATATTATTACTTCCCTAAATATCCTATGTGGATGTGTAGCCATACTTTTTGCAATTTCGGGCGATTTGATAGGCGCTGCCTTTTTTGTTTTCTTCGGAATATTTTTCGATTTTTTTGATGGCCTTGCAGCCCGACTCTTGAACGCCCAAAGTGAACTTGGACTGCAACTGGATTCCTTGGCCGATGTTATTACCAGCGGCGTGGTTCCGGGAATTGTAATGTTTCAGATGTTCAATCTATCAATTTATGGGGAAATGCCGAATTTCATAGATACCTTTTCTGCTGAAGCTTGGAATTCGAGCCTCATAAAATACCTCCCCTTGATAGGGCTTCTTATTGTAGTGGCCTCTGCATACCGCCTTGCAAAATTCAATGTAGATACACGACAGACAACAAGTTTTATTGGCCTGCCAACTCCTGCAAATGCTATTTTAATATTGAGCCTGCCGTTGATACTGCATTATCAATACTTAGCAATTGCCGAAACAATTATTTTAAATATATGGTTTTTAATAGCGCTAACATTCGCAAGCTGTTTTCTGTTGAATGCGGAAATCTCCCTTTTTGCCCTAAAATTTAAAACATGGGATTTTAAAAGCAATATAATCCGTTACCTCTTTTTAGTAGTTTGTATCGTGCTTTTGTTGCTACTTCAGTTTGTGGCAATTCCACTTATAATACTGCTTTATATTTTTCTTTCGCTTTTCGCAAAACCACTTAAGAAAAAAACCGGAGTCTAATCAATGTTAATATTAGATTAAAGTTGTTTTCCGTTGAAAGGAGCAGATTTCTTTTTAAGTATCTTCATATCCAATTAATAAAAAGAGAGAACTACAATGAGTAAAGTAAAAGCATATGCAGCACATTCCAAAACTGATGATTTAAAACCTTTTTCAATTGAAAGAAGAAAGGTTTTAGCAGATGATGTGGAAATAACTATCGATTATTGTGGAATTTGCCATAGCGATATCCACACTGTAAGAAATGATTGGGGAGGATCACAATACCCTGTAGTGCCTGGGCACGAAATAATTGGACGGGTTGTACATGTAGGAGCTAACGTAAAGGATTTTAAAGAAGGAGATCTGGTAGGCGTTGGCTGTATGGTAGACTCTTGCCAAACGTGCGATTCCTGTAAGGAAAATCTAGAGCAATATTGTGAAAATGGGGCCACTTTTACGTATAATAGCGAGGACAAGCATTTAGGAGGACATACCTTTGGCGGTTATTCTGAAAAAATAATCGTGGACAAAAAATTTGTACTTAAGGTCCCCAAAAATATAGATGTAAAAGGAACTGCACCGTTGTTATGTGCAGGAATTACAACCTATTCTCCATTAAAAACCTGGAATGTAAAAAAAGGTGATAAAGTAGGTGTTGTTGGTCTTGGCGGTTTGGGCCATATGGGGGTTAAATTTGCCAGTGCAATGGGAGCGCATGTAGTAATGATTACTACTTCACCTTCCAAAAGTAAGGACGCAAAGGAGCTTGGTGCGGCAGAAGTCCTAATTTCAACCGATGAAAAGCAAATGGCTGCGCATATGGGTTCTTTTGATTTTATTCTGAATACAATCCCAGTAGGGCACGATACCAACCCTTATATTGCTCTATTAAAAAGAGATGCAACCATGGTAATTGTGGGTGCGGTTGAACCGTTGGATCCAATCCATGGCGGTGGATTAATTTTAAAAAGAAAAAGACTTGCCGGCTCTTTAATTGGGGGAATAAAGGAAACCCAAGAAATGTTGGATTTTTGTGGGGAACACAATATAGTATCCGACGTGGAAATGATTGATATGGAAAATGTAAATGAAGCCTATGAGCGGGTTATAAAAAATGATGTAAAGTACCGATTTGTTATCGATATGAAATCACTTAGATAGTTCATAGGAAATATAAAAAAGCCGGAAGGGGATATTTATCTTTTTCCGGTTTTTTAATGCGAAAGTTTTTTCTCCCTAAGTTGAAAGTTCTGACCCAAGTATACCTTACGTACCATTTCATCATTGGCGAGGTCTTCGGGAATACCGTGTTTTAAGATACTTCCTTCAAACATTAAATAAGTTCTATCCGTAATGGCAAGGGTTTCCTGCACATTGTGATCGGTAATCAAAATACCAATATTCTTATTTTTAAGCTGTGCCACGATTCGCTGGATATCTTCCACGGCAACAGGGTCAACTCCAGCAAAAGGTTCATCCAGCAATATGAAATGGGGATCGGTAGCCAAGGCCCGCGCTATTTCTGTACGGCGGCGTTCGCCCCCGCTTAAAAGGTCGCCTCGGCTTTTGCGAATGTGCCCCAGACCAAATTCCTCAATAAGGGATTCAGTTTTTGCACGCTGTTCTTTTTTTGAAAGTTTTGTAAGTTGGAGTACGCTTAAAATATTGTCTTCCACGCTCAATTTTCTGAAAACGGATGCTTCCTGCGCCAAATAGCCAATCCCATTTTGGGCACGTTTGTACATGGGGTATTTGGTAATCTCGGTACCTTCCAAAAAGATATTGCCACCAGTGGGCTTTATCAACCCAACAATCATATAGAACGAGGTGGTTTTTCCGGCACCATTAGGACCCAAAAGACCAACAATTTCGCCTTGGTTTACTTCAATGGTAATGCCTTTAACAACCTTTCGGCCTTTATAGGATTTTACAAGATTTTCGGCTTTTAATTTCATTCAGTAAGTTTCTCTTCGGAAAACGTTAAATATACCGTATAATTTTAGAGTGCAAAAATTATTGATTCATTGCTTCCAAAGCTTCCCAGTATTCAAAAGCTCTGCGTAAATGTGGAATTACAATAGTTCCGCCTATAAGCAATGATATGCCCATACCCTCGACCACTTCTTCTTTGGTAAGGCCTAATTTATGACATTCCTCAAGATGGTACCTCACACAATCATCGCAACGCAATACAAGGGAATTTCCCAAGCCAAGTAATTCCTTGGTTTTTTTGGGAAGCGCTCCTTCCATATAGGCATTGGTGTCCAGATTGAAAATACGCTTTAGGATTTTATTGTTTTCCTCCAACATTTTTTCGTTCATCTTTAAACGATAGGCGTTAAATTCTTCAACGATATTAGGTGCTGACATTGGCTTTTTCTTTTCTTTTTTGATTTCTGATCACAATTTTTGAAATATAGATACTTACTTCATATAAAATAAGCACAGGAATGGCCACAATAATCTGACTGGCTATATCCGGAGGGGTGATTACCGCTGAAACAACCAGTACTATTATGAGGGCAAATTTCCTATGTTTTCGTAGAATTTCTGGCGTAACCAATCCTATTTTTGTTAGAATATACATTAGTATGGGCAGTTCAAAAAGAATGCCGCTCGCCAATACTGAAGAGCGAACCAACGAAATATAGCTGTCTATATCAAATTCATTTAAAACTTCAGTACTTACTTGATAGGTCCCTAGAAAATTTATGGATAAAGGGGTAATAACATAATAGCCAAAAAAGACTCCCAAAAAGAAAAGAAAAGAGGCTATAAAAATAAAACCCTTGCTATTACTTCGTTCGTTTTCTTTAAGCCCTGGGCTTATAAACCGCCAGAATTCATATAATATGTAGGGAAAAGCCATTATGACTCCTGCGGTTATAGCAGTCCAAATGTGTACCGAAAATTGACCGGCCATGGTTCTACTTTGGATTGTAAACGGGAGTTCCGTAAAACAGAAACTATCCACGCCTATATATCTTGAAGCGCTGCATAAAATTCTATAGGTTGCGAAATCTGCTTTTTTGGGACCAAAAATAAGCGTGTCGAATATAAAACCTTTCATTATAAAGGCCACCAGTCCCAGTATTACAACCGCAATGGTTGAACGGATAAGATGCCAGCGAAGTTCTTCCAAATGGTCCAGAAAGGACATTTCCTTTTCTGGCGAAAGGTTCTTTTTTTTGTTTTTCATTAAATTATTCCCTCTTTAGTAAGGTTATGTATATGTACAACCCCGCAGTATTTACCTTTTTCTTCGGCCAATATTTGCGTTATGCCATAAGTGTCCATCATTTCCATGGCTTCTACGGCCATGGCGTTATTGGCTATTATTTTCGGATTAATGGACATAATATCTTTTGCCGTAAGGCCGGTAAAGGTATCTGTTCTTGTTAACATACGCCTTAAATCCCCATCGGTAATGATGCCTACAATTACATCATTTTCAACTACTGCAGTAACCCCTAGCATTTTTTCGGATATTTCAACAATCACTTTTCTTACATCTGTATCTGGGCTTACTTGGGGTTTTTCATTCAGGGAAGTAAGATTGCTGACCCGAAGATATAATTTTTTACCCAAAGAACCTCCCGGGTGGAATTTTGCGAAATCCTTGCTCGAAAAGCCACGAAGGTCCAGCAGGCACATAGCCAGCGCATCGCCAATTACCAACTGGGCAGTTGTGCTGGTGGTTGGGGCCAAATTGTTAGGGCAGGCTTCTTTTTCAACATAGGCATTCAAAATAAAATCTGCTTGCTGTCCTAAAAAGGAATCTTTGTTACCGGTTATGGCAATCAATTTGTTTTCTATTGCTTTAATTAAAGGTACCAATACCTTTATTTCGGGGGTATTTCCGCTTTTGGAAATACAGATTACGGTATCGTTCTCCTGGATTGTACCCAAATCGCCATGGATGGCATCAGCTGCATGCATAAAAATTGCAGGGGTACCCGTGGAGTTCAAAGTGGCAACAATTTTGGTTGCAATATTGGCACTTTTGCCTATCCCCGTAACAATTACGCGGCCTTTTGAATGGTAAATATAATTAACTGCTCCCGCAAAGTCTTCATCAACCAGCCCCGCAAGGTTTGCAATGGCTTTACTCTCAGTTTCAATGGTGTTTTTTGCTACGGAAATGATTCTATCTTTATTGATCAAAATTTTAACTCGTTTGAATGTTTGTAACTGTTTCAGAAATTAGTATATTTAGATTTAGAATAAAAAAATTCAGAATTCTAATCTGTAAACCTTACTTCAAAGATGCAGTCAACTCATTATGGTTGCAAAATTACGATTGTTAGGTTGTAAAACAATTTATTGTTGGATAAAACTGAATGACATATTAAAAAAATCTATGCAGCGTGGTAGAAACTGACATTTACGCAGCCCTCAAAAAATATTTCGGATTTACCCGTTTTAAAGGACTACAGGAAGAGGTTGTGAAAAGTATCCTGAGTGGTAATAACACATTTGTTGTAATGCCTACTGGGGGCGGGAAATCGCTTTGTTATCAACTCCCGGCACTCATGCAGGAAGGAACTGCCATCGTTGTTTCCCCCTTGATTGCATTGATGAAGAACCAAGTGGATGCCCTCAGGGCACTCTCTTCGGAAGAAGGGGTGGCACATGTACTCAATTCCTCCCTAAATAAGAGCGAGATAAAAAATGTTAAGAGCGACATTACTAGCGGGGTTACAAAATTGCTCTATGTAGCGCCCGAATCCCTCACTAAAGATGAATATGTAGCTTTTTTGCAATCGGTGCCCATTTCCTTTGTGGCAATAGACGAAGCACATTGTATAAGTGAATGGGGCCATGATTTTCGCCCGGAATACAGAAATCTGAAATCCATTATTCAACGCATTGACGATAACATTCCCATAATTGGTTTAACGGCAACCGCTACTCCAAAAGTACAGGAAGATATATTAAAGAACCTTGCCATGCCTGATGCAAACACATTTAAGGCATCCTTTAATAGACCCAATCTTTATTATGAAATTCGTCCTAAAACCAAAAACGTTGATGGCGATATTATTCGCTTTGTAAAACAAAATGAAGGAAAAAGCGGAATTATTTATTGTCTAAGCCGAAAAAGAGTGGAGCAACTTGCGCAGGCCCTTCAGGTAAATGGCATAAAGGCCGTTCCCTATCATGCAGGGTTGGATGGAAAAACACGCGTACGGCATCAAGATATGTTCCTTATGGAAGATGTGGATGTGGTGGTTGCTACCATCGCATTTGGAATGGGCATTGACAAACCCGATGTGCGGTTTGTGATCCATAATGATATTCCAAAAAGTATTGAAAGTTATTATCAGGAAACGGGAAGAGCCGGCCGTGATGGGGGAGAAGGACATTGTTTGGCCTTTTACAGTTATAAGGATATTGAAAAACTTGAAAAATTCATGAGTGGCAAACCTGTGGCGGAACAGGAAATAGGCCATGCCCTTTTACAGGAAGTAGTCGGTTTTGCCGAAACTTCCATTTCGCGCAGAAAATTCATTTTGCATTATTTCGGGGAAGAATTTGACAACGAAACCGGCGATGGCGGCGATATGGACGATAATATGCGCCATCCCAAGAAGAAGCACGAGGCACAAAAAGAAGCAAAATTGCTTTTGGAAGTTGTTTCCAAAACCAACCAACAATATAAAAGCAAGGAAGTTGTAAACGTATTGGTAGGAAAAATAAACGCCCTCATTAAATCGCATCGTACAGATACACAAGAATTTTTTGGAGCGGGTTCAGAAAAGGAAGCCGCCTATTGGATGGCACTTTTGCGCCAACTTTTGGTTGCAGGCTACCTGAAAAAGGATATAGAAACCTATGGCGTAATACATCTTACCGAAACTGGAAAAAAATATCTGAAATCGCCTACTTCGTTTATGATGACGGAAGACCATTCCTTTAAAGATGCCAATGATGATGTAATAGTTGGACTTCAAAAAGGAGGTGATATAGTGGATGAACAGCTTTTTAAACTTTTAAAAGCTGAGCTTAAAAAAGTAGCGCACGATTTAGACTTGCCCCCGTTTGTTATTTTTCAGGAACCATCTTTGGAGGATATGGCACTTAAATATCCCGTAACACTTGAGGAGCTGGCCAATGTTCATGGCGTAGGGGAAGGAAAAGCAAAAAAATATGGAAAATCCTTTTTAAAGATTATCCAGAATTATGTGGAAGATAATGAGATTATTAGGCCTGAAGATTTTGTGGTCAAATCTACAGGAACCAACAGTTCCCTTAAACTTTATATTATTCAAAATGTGGACCGTAAACTTTCATTGCCCGATATAGCAGCAGCGAAAGGCTTGGAAATGCGTGAATTTATTAAGGAAATGGAAGCCATTATATACAGCGGAACCAAACTTAATATTGATTATTGGATAGATGAAATACTTGATGAAGAGCAGCAGGAAGAAATTCACGAATATTTTCTGGAGGCAAAGTCCGATAAAATTGAAGAAGCACTTGATGAGTTTGACGGCGATTATGATGAAGAGGAACTTCGGCTTTACCGCATAAAATTTATAAGCGAGGTTGGGAATTAATATTCAGTGATCAGTGTTCATTGATCAGTGTTCAGTTTCATTTATAATTCCACCAAAATTTTATAAATCCCATTTTCCGAATTCTGCTCATAGGCAGCACCTTCAATACCAAATTCATTCAATTGTGTGAAGGTACAGCAGTTCTCGCTTATCCTTTCAGCATCTACATGTAACGAGAATATATCGGTTGTATCTACTTTTATCAAATAATTGGCCACTTCTTTTTCCCATCCAAACGGACCAAGGGTTATAATATCCAGATTATTTTCTGAAATAAACCCGTGTTCCACGGCACTATTTTCATTGTCAATATCAACCACTTTAATATCATTGGGATCAAAAGTACCATTGACAAATAGGTTTTCGCCCGTGGTTTTGTCAACAAGTTCAAAATTATAACTCAATGGGGGAGAAGTACAGTCAACATCACAGTTCTTTACACTGCAGGCCTGCAAGGCAAAAATAATAAAAGCGAATAAAATAAGTCTTTGAGTTCCCATAATAAATTATTTTCTATCATACTAACAACTAACAACTAACAACTAACAACTAACAACTAACAACTAACAACTATACTTTCTGTTCCTTATTGAAATAAACAAGATAATAATACATCTGTTTTTCCTCGTCCCAACCTTTTTCAATAAATTTTTCAGCACTTTCCGGATTGATAAAATCCAGTTTTATCTGAATATTTGTATCTAGGTTTATTACGTTTTTTATCTTTTTCCGAGCAGCGGTAACGGCAGTATTTGCAATAGGGAAAGTGGTTAAATCCTCAATGCTGTACTTGGGAGCTTTTTCAGATTTGTAATGACGGAATTCCGGAAGCAAATCTGGATTGTCAATTACCTCATTCATAAAAGCTGTTTCCTCAAATTTGTCATTTTTCGCAAAGTGGTTTACCGCACGGTTCATAAACATTACTTCCTGCTTTTTATCCTCAGCCGGAAGTACCACATCCTTTGCAAAATCCTGACAGAATTTTAAATATTTTTTTGTGTAAAAATTATCGTCAGCAAGAGCCTCAACACCCAAAAAGCTTTCCAGCCAATAACGTGCATCGTAGCGGTTGCTATCTACCGAAAGAATTTTATAGCCTTCCTCTTTTCCGGAATTAAAAATAATACAGCCTTTATCCAATTTATTTAAGTTAACGCCGTGCTGAAGCATCGCTTCCAACTGATTGTTTTCTTCTGAAAACTGAAGAAAATCCTGTTTCAATTCTGATTTAAAAATGCCAATGGCATCTACTTTTTCATTGTCCAGTTGAAGGTTTTCCATAAAGGAAACATACACTTCCCCACTTTTAATATGAGGGTGTTCGGACTGCCCGTATAAATGAGAAGCAATTTTTCTGCTTTCCTCGTGAATATTCTGTGGGTTTTCAAAAATTCGGGAAGATATATTGAACAGTTCGTGAAACTCTAGATCAGATTCGTGGGCGAACTTAAAATAGTTTTCCTCTTTATCGCGAAAAGGTTTTAGAAAGAATTCCTTTAGCAAAGGAGTAATTTCATCATCCATTTTATAGGGTTTTTCAGAAAGAAAAATGGGTTCGTTTTTGCTTTTACTGCCCACTCTGTGGATGGAAAGGGAAACTATATGTGTATTAAAAAGATTTATCATTAAAAGTGACTTTAGGATTATGATCTGAAAATAAAAGATGGCAAATGTAACGAGTATTCGCGGAGTATAAAATTATTATTAAGTGCAAAAAAATAGCAAGCCACTAAACCAGATCGTTATAATTTATTCTCCATCAAAGAAATCATTGTCTAGTTCTTTAACTTCATAAACTGTTTTTATTTGAATTCCAACATTATATTGATGCATTAAATCAACTAGTTTTATACCATCAATTAAAATTATTGTATGATGAGCATCGTTGGCTTTTTTTACAGCTCCATTGTCAAAATGGGATGTAGTGACGAAAACCCCCTTTTGAGTATCTCCACTCATAGCTCCAATAAAATTTCTAATATCTTTTTCCCGAACTTTATTTTCTCCGTAGCGTTTTGCTTGAATATAAATCTTATCTAAACCTAGTTTATCCTCATTAATAATACCATCTATTCCTCCATCTCCTGTTTTTGCCGTTTCGATAAAATCTCCATATCCCATTTTTTTAAGTAGAATTAGAATTACTTTTTCAAAATAAAAAGGATCTATTGATTTTAGTTTATCAAGTAATTCATCTTTAACTTGAATGTCGATTGAATTGAAACCTTCGTCGATAAGGTCTTGAGGTGAAGCATTGGAAATTTTTGTGGGTGTAGACTCTTTTTGTGGATTAACTTCATTGTAAAATTCTAGAAAATTATCAGAGTTTTCAACTTGCTTTAATGTTAAAATATTTGAATTATGACTCTTTCCTTTTTCAGTGATTTTAACATAACCTCTTTTAGGAAATTCAATATAGCCTCCTTTTTTAAGATAGGATTTTCCCCAAGCAATTCTGTTAAATATAAGCAAATCCCCACTTTTGGTTTTTTGTTCTAACTGTTCTTTTGTTAATTTAAAATAAAATTTATCAATTACTTTTTTATACATTTCTCGAGCTTGAAATGTTTCTCCGTTTTCCAGAGTTTTTAAAATTGGAATAAATGTTTCGTGAAACTTTGGTATCTCCATTAGGTTATTTTAAATTTTGTACAAAAAAAACATCATATAGTGTTAATCCATTATATCTTTAATATACCAATAACCAACAACTAAACCTGAATAACGCCCAAATTAAAAGGTTTTTCAATAGGAGCGTGGTTTGCGGCCTCAATGCCCATGGAGATCCACTTTCGGGTATCCAACGGATCAATCACAGCATCGGTCCAAATACGGGAAGCGGCAAAATATGGAGAAATCTGCTTGTCGTAACGCGCTTTAATTTTATCGTAGAGTTCCTTTTCCACTTCCGGGGTAATGGTTTCACCTTTCTTTTTTAATGAAGCGGTTTCTATCTGCAACAAAACTTTTGCCGCACTATTTCCGCTCATTACGGCAAGTTCGGCACTGGGCCATGCGACTATTAGTCGTGGATCATAAGCTTTTCCGCACATGGCGTAATTTCCGGCCCCGTAACTGTTCCCAATTATTATTGTGAATTTTGGCACCACACTATTGCTTACGGCATTTACCATTTTGGCACCGTCCTTAATAATTCCGCCGTGTTCGCTTTTGCTGCCCACCATAAAACCTGTAACGTCCTGTAGAAATACCAATGGGATTTTCTTTTGGTTGCAA
>JBBQQN010000106.1:0-10620 GCA_038215845.1 Flavobacteriales bacterium
ATGATTAAGGCTAGTTCTGGCAACATGAAACCGGTAGAAATAAATAATCCATTGCTTCCTGGGAATATTAGATATAATTCCAACAATATAAAAAGGATTATAGTTACTGATAAAAACGGAGAACGAACGTATTTGGACAATTCCCCATCAATAGAAATGCGTGTTACCAAATATAATGGCAAAAAATATCACTTTTATTTTGACACCGTTATTTTAGAAAATGATACGCTAAAAGGTGGGCGTTCAAGGTTTCTGCAAACTTTTGAGCGCGAAATTCCTATGGACAGCATCCTTAAAATAGAAGTTCAGGATGGAGGAAAGAAATATAAATATCAAAATTAATATTTACTGAATAAGGGATTTATAAAGGTTCTTCCACTGGGGGAATCGGTTTTTCCAAGGGGTGTGGTTGTCCGGGAATTTTTTCCAGACCTGCTTTCATTTCATTAGGGAAAATGCCTTGAACCAGTAACAAAACACCGAAACAAAGAATTAAAATACTGATCCATTTCTTCGTTTTAAAGATAAAACGTGGGGTCATTTTGTTTTTTAGTTTTTTTGCCAAAACCATTTTTAAAAGATCGGTAATAAAAAATGTGGCAAGAACTGTAGTTAGAAACATTATTACGCCATTTTCGGAAGTGGTAAGGGCATTTGCCATAATAAGTGTACCAATCCATCCCGCCAATACGCCGAAATTAACAAAATTCAATAAAAATCCTTTTAGGAATAATCCGCCCAGATTTTTTTTCACCTTTACGGCATAATGTTCACGTACAATCCTAAAAATGGACTTATTGGTGCGTATATATGAAATGATACCGTAGGCAATGAGAATAGCCCCTCCAAAAATGAGCAAGCCTGGGTCGTGTTTTACTTTTTCCAAGATTCTGCTTGTACTGAAAAAAGCAATTACTATAAAAATTATATCTGCAACCATTGCCCCTAGGTCAAAGAATATAGCGGCTTTTATTCCTTTGGTGATTGCCGTCTCAAGCAGTGTGAAAAATACAGGACCCACCGCAAAGGCCAATAAAAATCCATAAAAAGCAGCGTATAATAAACCGTCAAACATAGTAAAGTAAAAGTACAAACTTTTTAAAGAAGTGGACTTCCGTTAATTTCTTATACCAAAGGGAAAACTACAATTAAAATAAATCGTTAAGCAATTTTTGGATCCTTTCTGTGGCCCAACATTGTGAAGTCTAAGTGTTTTTTTACCAAATCCGCATTTTTTACTTTTACATACACTTCATCTCCAAGTTGATATACATTGTTAGTGCGTTGTCCAACTACAGCATATTCTTCCCTGTCAAATTCATAGTGGTCGTCCTTGAGATCCTGAAGACGAACCATTCCCTCACATTTATTTGATATAATTTCAATATAAATACCCCAATCGGTAACCCCGGAAATTACACCAAGGAAATCTTTATCTTGGTGATCAATCATATATTTTACCTGCATATACTTCACGCTGTCCCGTTCTGCATTTGAGGCAAGGTTTTCCATATCGCTGCTGTGGCTACATTTTTCTTCGTATTCTTCTTCATTTGCAGATTTTCCATTATCGAGGTAGTGCTGCAGCAAACGATGCACCATAACATCCGGATATCGACGAATAGGAGAAGTAAAGTGTGTATAATAATCGAATGCAAGTCCGTAATGGCCTATATTATGGGTAGTATAAATAGCTTTACTCATACTCCTAATGGCAAGCGTGTCTATTAAGTTCTGTTCCTTTTTGCCCTGCACATCTGCTAAAAGTTTGTTTAGTGAAGAGGCCGTGGTATTTCGATCTTTAGTATTTAGTTTATACCCAAAACGCTTAATTATATTTTCAAGAGCTGATATTTTTTCATCATCCGGTTCGTCATGCACTCGGTAAACAAAGGTTTTCTTTGTGCCTCCATTTTTTCCTTGTTTCCCAATAAATTCAGCCACACTTTTATTTGCCAAAAGCATGAATTCTTCTATTAATTTATTAGCGTCTTTACTTTCCTTAAAATAAACTCCTTCAGGATTGCTTTGGTCATCCAGAATGAATTTAACTTCTACTTTATCAAAACTAATGGCGCCGGCGCGCATTCGTCTTTGTCGAAGTATTTTTGCCAAGCGGTCCATTTCCAAAATAGCTTCGGCAATTTCTTTTTTTACTGAATAGGCTTTATCTGTTATTGAAATATTGGCAGGTATATTATGTACTTCGTCTTTTGGATTTTCTATAATGTGTTGCGCTTCTTCATAGGCAAAACGAGCATCACTGTAAGTAGCGGTCCTTCCGAACCACTGTTTAACCATTTCTGCTTTTTGATTAATTTCAAAAATTGCGGAGAAAGTATATTTTTCTTCATTTGGACGCAGCGAACAGGCATTATTTGAAAGAATTTCCGGTAACATGGGTACTACCCTATCAACTAAATATACTGAAGTTGCGCGTTCGTATGCTTCATCATCCAACTCATTTCCTGGCGTAACGTAATGTGAAACGTCTGCAATATGGATTCCTACTTCATAGTTTCCATTTTCTAGTTTTTCAAAGGAAAGGGCATCATCAAAATCCTTAGCGTCTTTTGGATCAATCGTGAAAGTCAAAACATCCCGCATATCGCGGCGTTTCTTTATTTCAGATTCCTTAATTGTAGTGTCTATTTTATTTGCAAAGTCCTCAACTTCTTTTGGAAAGTCATATGGAAGTCCGTATTGAGCTAAAATTGAATGAATTTCGGTATTGTGTTCTCCAGGCATTCCAAGAACTTTAATTACACTACCAAAGGGTGAATCGGCTTTTTCTGGCCAGTCTTCCATTGCTACCAATACTTTTTCTCCATTTTTGGCACCGTTTATTTTATTTTTCGGCACAAAAATATCGGTATACATTTTATAATCGGTAACATCCACAAAGGCAAAGTTTTCCTGTACTTGGATGGTTCCAACAAATTCGGTACGTTTTCGTTCTAATATTTGGGTTATTTCCCCTTCGTTTTTTCCGCCCTTCTTGCGTTTAAAAACATAGACTTCAACAATATCGCCATTTAAGGCTTTGTTTAGGTTTTTGTTTTTTACATAAATATCTTCTTCTAAGTCCGCCACAATTACATAGCCTTGGCCACGGCCTGCTATGTCCACTTTACCGGTATAGTAGTTTTGTGATGGGGTAAGTATATATTTGCCGCGTTCAATTTCCTGAATGCTTCCTTTTTCGGTAAGATCTTTAAGGGTCTTGGTAATTTGGTTGCGGCTACTTGGATCGTCAACCCCAAGTTTTGCAGCAAGCTGCTTGTAATTGAACGCTTGTGAATGGTCTTTACGAAGAATATTTAGTAGAGTCTGGGAAAGATTATCGATTGTTGTATTCTTTTTTCTTTTATTTTTTGGCATAGTTGTTTAATAATTAACGTAAAAGTACTACTTCTCAATCAATAGCTTCCGCACATTAGGAAAGATTTAGTACCTTAGTGAAAGGTGTATTGCCTTTTCAATATCTTTATTCTATAGCGTTATCCTGGTTCAAAAAATGAAACATTTTAAAACCATAGCTATTTTTACATTTCCCGCAGAATATGCGGTGCTTCAGCTTTTATTTGATCAGGAGGAAATTCGATATGTTTTCCAAAATGAAATGATGATAAGCGTGTTTCCTTTTTATTCCAATGCTATTGGAGGCATCCGGCTCCAGGTTCATGTAGACGACATTGAGAGCGCAGAGGAAATCATTAAAAATCTAGATCACCCTTCAAATTTAAAAATAGTCTAGCTTCCTTTTAAAATTACTCGACTTCCCTTTTTATTGTTATCAACATCTATTTATACATCATTTCTTTTTTTTGAAATTTTAAAAATAAAATGGTGATTATTATAGGGTGTTAATAAGGGGCATAACTTTTTGATGTTTTGTTTTGAAATTAATTTATTGCCTTTTAGTAAAAGGTTGTTAACATATATTTAAGATTTAAAGACCTTTAAAAACAATCCATTAGCGGAAACAATTAACAACTGTCAACAACTCAAATTAACAGGAAAAGGGGTATAAGTTTTTAGGTATATTTTGTTATGAAGTGAAGAAATTTTGGTTACAAATTGAATGTAAAAAAGGAGTAAAATTTTTGGAAAGCCGGAAATATAAAACCTATTGCAAATTATATTTACATCTGCAATTTTAGTTGTGGTATTTCAGCAAACAAATATCAACAATCTTGTTAACCAAACTATCAACCCTTAGTTAAGAAATCGTTATCAATTGATTTTCAGTAATAAAAAACAGGTACGCTGATGTAATTAATAAATCAATTAACATCAAATAAAAAGGTGATGGTTTATATTTGTAAAAAAATTGCGTACTATTGAAAAAAGCCCCTTTTACAATTAGGAAATTTAACTACCATAAAATAGAAGGGCTCTCCATTTCCCATTAAAAAACTAATACTATATACAGATGAAAATTTCGATTGGTAATGATCACGCGGGTACAGAATATAAATTTGAAATTGTCTCCTATTTGAAAGAAGCGGGATACGAAGTTATAAACCACGGTACAGATTCTGAAGAGAGTGTGGATTATCCAGATTTTGTACACCCCGTAGCGGAAGATGTAGCAGCCGGAAAAGTAGATTTTGGAATTATTATCTGCGGAAGCGGAAATGGTGCAAATATGACTGCAAACAAACACCAAAAAGTACGTTCTGCCCTTTGCTGGAATAAGGAAATTACCCAATTGGCCCGTCAACACAACGATGCCAATATATTGAGCATTCCTGCAAGATTTACAAGCAAGCACCAAGCCGTTGATATGGCAAAAACTTTTTTGAACACCAAATTTGAAGGTGGCCGTCACAAAAAAAGGGTTGAAAAAATAGCTTGTTCATAATTCTTTCACATGGCGCATAATCATGCACATTCCCCTGACCATTCACATCCTGATTTGAAAGGAAAAAAGCTTTTGCTTTCCATTCTTTTGAATATTGGTATTACCGTGGCGCAGGTAATTGGCGGATTAATTTCCGGTAGTTTGTCGTTGCTTTCTGATGCACTTCACAATTTCAGTGATGTGCTTTCCTTGGTTGTAAGCTACATTGCCGATAGATATTCAAAAAAAGATGCCTCTGTAACTAAAACCTTCGGATACAAACGTGCTGAGATAATAGCAGCTTTTCTCAATTCCGCAACATTGATTGTTGTGGCCATTTATCTAATCTACGAAGCCGTAATGCGTTTTTCGGACCCACACCCCATTGAAAGTGATTTGGTTATTTGGTTGGCAATATTAGGAATTATTTTTAACGGTTTTAGTGTGCTATTGCTTTTTAAAGAATCGAAAAGCAATATGAATATGCGCTCTGCCTATCTTCATCTAATTACTGATATGGCCGCTTCAGTTGCCGTATTAATTGGAGGTTTGTTGATGAAATATTTTGAATGGTTTTGGGTAGATAGCCTGTTAACTGTTTTAATAGCAATTTATTTATTGTTTATGGGCTATGATTTGTTGAAAAGCTCTTTCAAGGTTTTAATGCTATTTACACCAGATGACTTAAGTTTGGAAGTAATTAACGATGCTCTTTGCAAAATTCCCGAGATAAAAAATGTACATCACATGCATATTTGGCAGCTCAATGAACAGGAAACTCATTTGGAAGCGCATGTAGATTTTCACGAGGACGTTACACTTTCAAAATTTGATATGGTCCTTGCAAAAGTTGAAGAAGTGCTTTTTCATGATTATGGAATAAACCACGTAACCATTCAACCCGAACACCAAAAAGACGACCCCAAGGATATTATTGTGCAGGATTGATTTTATTTAAATAGCTATGGAAATACAAGTAAAAAGTTTTGAGGAATTGAGCACAAAGGAACTGTATGAGCTTTTGCAATTGCGAACAGAAGTATTTGTAGTGGAGCAGGATTGTGTTTACCAAGATATGGATGGAAAAGATGGAAAAGCAATACACGTTTTAGGTTGGGAAGATGGAAAACTAGTGGCATATTCCCGTTGTTTCAAGGCGGGCGATTATTTTGAGGAAGCTGCTATTGGCAGAGTTTTGGTGCGCGAAAATTACCGCAAACTCGGGTATGGACACGATATTACCAAAGCATCCATAAAAGCGGTTAAAACAAAATTTAAAGCCGATAAAATTAAGATATCGGCTCAAACCTATTTGGTTATTTTTTATGAAAGTCACGGTTTCAAAACTATTGGGGATAGATATTTAGAAGATGGGATCCCGCACATAGCAATGGTTAGAGTTTAATCAGGTTTTTTTCAAGATTAAGATCTTTCAACATTTGATCCGTGAATTTGTAATGGCCGCGGCGCGTTATAATTTTAAAGCGTTGATTGCGCATACGCGTTAAGGTATCAAGAAATTGCCATTTGGATTTTAGCAATCTAGGTTTTGCAGATTTTAAGCTTATTTCAAAATAATGTTTTACACCTGCACGATCTGCTACAATATCTGGTGTAATTACTACATCGCTATCTTTTTTGTGATAGGATTTTGGAGTTTCATAACCTTCCACATCAGCCTGTATGTGCTCAAAACCCCTGCTCTCTAAATAGGCTACCGATTCTTTTAGAATCTCACTGTTTTCTTCTTTTTCTGATTTTACCATAACTGCAAACTACGAAAATATTGAATAACAAGCAGTTAAGGTTATGTTAACTGTAAGATTACTTTTTATACCGGATGGTTTTATTAAAAGGAAGTCGGAGTTGTTGAAAAATATGCTCATCATTCACATGGTCTGCAATGTCCAGTCCGTACTTTATTTCTGTAGTATCGGCATAAACAAAAGTGCCAAACAGCCGGTCCCAAATGGAAAGCATATTTCCAAAATTACTATCGGTCCACGGCATTTGATAATGATGGTGAAACTTGTGCATATTTGGGGTTACAATGAAGTAGCTCAAAGTTTTATCCAGTTTCTTTGGAAGCGAAATATTGGCGTGTGTAAAATAAGTAAAAAGCACACTCAAGATTCTATAAAAGAGATAGAAAGCAATCGGCATTCCCATAATAACCACCGCAATTAAAGCAAAGGTTTCACGGATCATAAAATCGAAAGGATGGTGCCGTGTGCCCGTAGTAACATCTACATTTTTATCAGAATGGTGCACTATGTGGAGACGCCACATCCATTTTATTTTGTGAAGCAGATAGTGTACCCCATATTGTGCAATAAGGTCCAAAACCATAATAGAAAGCAGCAACTCCAACCAAACAGGCGCATCAATGAGCGGGAGTAGTCCGAAGTGTGAATTGTTTAGCCATAAAAAAATCCCCACGGTTGCAATTCCGAAAACTACGTTTATCAACATCACAAAAACCAGTAAGATTAGGTTGGTTTTAGCATGCCGCCATTTGTTGTATTTGGTAAAAACAAGCTTGTAATAGCCTTCAAGAATCCAGAAAATAGTAAGCACAAAAAACACCCATCCGGCTTTCATCCAAACGGGCATGGTTTCGAAGAAGGTTAGGAAGGAGTGCATTATTTTTTCTCTTTATATTCTGCCAAACCAATTACATCGTCTCTGATTTCTTTCAACCATTTCTTTCCGTAATTCGCTATTAGTAAATCAAAAACTTTCATATTATATGCAACCACAACCTTTTTATCTAATGTTTCACAACCAAAATTTATCATTGAAACACCGTAGTTAGATTTAAAATCAAAGTCTGAGGCATAAATTGTTGGAGCAATTCTTCCAGGAACAATTAGAAATAGAGATTTATTTTCTATGTCTTCTTTAGCAAATTTTTCTGCTTCAGAAATATTGTTTGCAATTATAACTTTTGAAACGTAACTATTTTGAAAATTATTCGAATCAACAGTTTCAATCTCTTCTTGGCTAAAAGCTGAAATAGATAAAATTACTGAAACGGTAAATAGAGTTTTTCTCATAGTTTCTTTGATGTATGACAACGTAGAATAGTCAGAGTTTAAAAAAAAATTACTTCAAAATCTTAGCATACCGCCCTTCATCATTCAACACCGCAACCGCCTCCAAAATTTCAGGATTGTGCTCAATTTGATAATTGTACAACCCTTCTCGATAAAAATAACGTTTCAAAATTTCATCTGTCAATAAGGATTCTATTTCCACTTTTTTATCTACAACAGCTTTGTCCTTGGCCGCGTCAATGGCGTTCATAAGTTGTGAATAGCTGACCGAAATTTCCTGGTTTAAATCTTCGCCTTCCGAAAGTTTTAGACCTTCCGCAAATTTCTTTTCGGTTTCGGTTTCGTATTCAAAATTGTTCTGTTTTAGGAAATTCAAAAAATCCTTGAAGTCGGTTTCAGAAAATTTAAAATTTTTATAATCCGTCATTTGATGGCTATAATAATAATTGGTTGCGTAATCAAAAATTGCATTGTCCTTTAATAAAGCAGTGGTAATCGGGCTGAAAACTGCCGATTTCAATTCCACATCGGGTAGAATTCCCCCGCCGTCGTAAACCGTTCTTCCGCCCTTAGTTTTAAAGGCGTTGTATTCCTTCGCATCTTTTCTTACAGGATCGCCATTTTCATCCCTGTGCCAATAATCCAACGCTTGGATACAGCGGCCGCTTGGCGTGTAGTATCTTGAAATGGTAACTTTCAACTGGGTACCATAAGTAAGTTTTTTAGGGCGTTGAACAAGTCCTTTCCCAAAACTTCGTGCCCCAACGATTACTGCACGATCCAAATCCTGCAGGCCACCGGAAACTATTTCGCTGGCGGAAGCACTTCTTCCGTTTACCAAAACCACCAAAGGAATTTCACTATCAACAGGATCAAATTGGGTCTTATAGGTTTGATTGTATTTTTCAACCACAGATTTTGTGGTGGTAATAACCTCCCCTTTCGGTACAAAAAGATTTACCACGTTTATGGCTTCGTTTAAAAGTCCGCCCGGATTTCCGCGAAGATCCAGAATTATTTTGGTTGCTCCCTGCGATTTTAAATCAGTCAAAGCAGCTTTGGTTTCTTGGGTTGTTTTTCGATTAAATTGTGAAAGAACAATATAGCCAATGTTCTTATCCATCAGTTTATAAAACGGAACGGCCTTTAATTCAACCGAATTTCTGGTAATAGTTGTAGTAGCAGTTTTCCCCTGTCGAACATACGTAACATCTACTGTTGAACCCTGTGCTCCTTTTAAAAGTTCGCCCGCATCGTCTTCAAAATCGGCAATAACCACCGACCCAATTTTGATTATTTCGTCCCCGGCTTTTAGCCCGGCCTTGTCAGCTGGATAATCCTTGTAGGGTTCAACAATAATTATCTTGTCTTTTTTACTTTGGGCGGTTGCGCCAATGCCCGTATAAATACCTGAATTATTGATTTTGGCGTCCTCTACCTGCTGTTCGTTCCAGTAAACGGTGTAAGGGTCCAAATCTTCCAAAACTCCTTTAATTGCCTTATCCATCAAAACGGCTGGAGTAACCTCATCCACATAATTCATGTTTAATTCCTTGAAAAGTGTGGTAAAGATTTCAATCTGTTTCGCTATTTCGAAAAAATCACTTTTGAAACTGACAGTGGTGAAAAATATAGCGACCGCGACTATGGGAATTATAATTCTTTTTTTCATTTTTTTAAAATTTGTATGTTAATGATTATTGAGTTAAAAATATCTGGAAGGAATAACGTAGTAACCAAATAACCCAATAACTTTTAATATTCAATTAATGCTTTTTCTTTCTGTTCTTCAAATATATACGAAGAAATACCGCCACTAGTATTCCAACGAGGAATAAAGGCCAAAGGTATAAAATGCCCAAGAAAAATACCGAAATACCGTTCCAGCCGCCCTGCAGCGCATTTTTCATTTTTTGTCCGTAGGATTGTGTGATGCCGGTTTCGGCCGTGGTTTTATAAAATTCAATACTAATTGTGCTCATTGAAACTTGGCTTTGCAGATATTGCAGGCGACCTTGTTTGGCTTCAATTTCTTCGCGAATTATAGAAAGTTCCCGCTCTATTTCAAGTAATTCCTTTACGTTTTTTGCCTGTTTTAACAGCTCGAGGTAACGCTTTTCCAGTTCACGTTTTGCCTTTAAACGGGCTTCCAAATCAATAAATTCCTCTGAAACATCCTGTCGGGAAATATCTTTTTGGTCAAAATATTCCACTCCTTCCGAAATGCCATCGATAAATTGTTGAAAATTTTCAGTGGGAACGCGAATGATTAAATTTTTAAATATACGGTTGTAGTCCTTTCCGCTGTTATCACTCTGCACCAAACCTTTGTATTCTGAAGCTAGCTGAATAATTTTTTTGTGGGTTGCTTCCACATCCTTGGCTTCAAAAGCCAAGCGGGCGGTTTTGATTATTTTTTGTTCTTGAATTTCAGGGGATTCTGAATTTCGGTCAACAATCATTTCTTCACTTTCTCCATTTTCGTCGTAAGTTTTCATCATTGCAGATTGACCAGCTGCTGAAATGTTTTGGGCATCGTAGTTTCCATCAGAATTTCCTTGGGAACATGCCATAATAAAACCGAATATTAAAAAGCTAAGTATTTTCATCCTGTAATTTTTGAAGCAGGCGGACCATTGTTTTTTCCAGCTGGGCATACTGCGGTTTAACTTTTCCTAAATAAAGAAAAAGCATCACAAATTTCTTGCCGTGAATTTC
>JBBQQN010000107.1:0-10561 GCA_038215845.1 Flavobacteriales bacterium
ATATAAAACGGGATTGATTTCAGCGACAAGTGTTGGCGGAATGGATATGACCGAAAAATATTATTACGAATACCTTACCGAAAAAGCACCCCAAAAATATATTGAAAGCCACCACGCAGGCGATTCAACCCAAAAAATTGCTGAGCAATTGGGCATTGAGCAAAGCCTTGTTACCACTATAAGTACGGCCTGTTCTTCCGCTGCAAACGCGATTATGTTTGGCGCAAGGTTGATAAAATCAGGGAAACTAGATAGGGTAGTGGTTGGCGGTACAGATTGCCTTTCAAAATTTACCATCAATGGTTTTAAAACCTTGATGATTTTAAGCGATACTTTCAACACGCCATTCGATGAAAACCGAAAAGGCTTAAATCTTGGCGAGGCCGCAGCCTATCTTGTTTTGGAAAGTGATGAAGTGGTAAAAAAAGAAAATAAAAAAGTGCTGGCCTATTTAAAGGGCTACGGAAATGCCAATGATGCTTTTCACCAAACCGCTTCCTCTGACAATGGGGACGGCGCGACTTTGGCAATGGAAAAAGCCTTGAAAGTTGCTGGCTTGGAACCTTCAGAAATAGATTATATAAATGCCCACGGAACGGCAACCGGAAATAATGACCTTTCGGAAGGAAGGGCCATTCTTCGTGTTTTTGTCGAAAACGTGCCGGATTTTAGTTCGACAAAAGCTTTTACGGGCCACACACTAGCCGCAGCCGGAGCTATTGAAGCGGTTTATTCCGTTTTGGCTTTGCAGCACAATACGATTTTTCCCAATTTGAATTTTGAAACACCGATGAAGGAGTTTTCATTGCTGCCACAAACTGAAACCAAAGAAAAGGAATTGAATACCGTATTGTCCAATTCACTGGGATTTGGCGGGAATTGTTCCACTTTAATATTTTCAAAAGAGGCGTGATGAAAAAAGTTTATATAAATAGCATCGCTTCCATTTCGGCCCAAAAAACATTTGAAAACCTTTCGTTTTTAAATGAAATAACTGAATATACCGATACTGTTTTCCCAGCAATAGATCCAGATTACAAGCAATACATTCCGCCCGCCGCTGCACGCCGAATGGCAAAAGGAATAAAAATGGGTGTTGTGGCTTCAAAAATAGCGATGGAGGAAGCGAATTTGGAAACCGTCGATGCTATTATCACTGGAACCGGAATGGGCTGCGTGGTGGATTCTGAAAAATTTGTCAGCGCTATTATCGACAATAACGAGGAATATTTAACGCCAACTTCTTTCATTCAAAGCACGCACAATACTGTGTCCGGTCAGATTGCACTGGGGATGGAGTGCAAAGCTTACAATTTTACCTATGTTCATTCCGCTATTTCGTTTGAATCTGCTTTGCTCGATGCGAAAATGCAACTTGAAAATAAAGAAGCTGAAAATATTTTGGTCGGTGGCGTGGATGAATTGGGCGAACATACTGTGAAAATTCACCAAATTATAAATCATATAAAGTCAGAAAGAATTACTTCTTCTGAACTTTTACACTCAAAAAATGAAGGTTCAGTTTTCAGTGAAGGCGCAAATTTCTTCGTAGTTTCCAACGAAAAAAGTGAAAGTTGCTATGCTGAATTGGTAGCTGTTGAAACCTTTAATACGCTTCCGAAAGAAAATGTTTCCAAAGCCATTAAAACCTTTTTAAAAGAAAATAATCTTAAGTCCAAAAACATCGATTTATTGGTTTTGGGAAATAATGGTGACGTTGTTTTTGACGATTATTATCATCAGCTTTCCGAAGGAATTTTTAGCCAAACTAGGAAAGTTTATTACAAACATTTAATCGGCGAATTCAATACGGCTTCAGCTTTCGGGCTTTGGCTGGCTTCAAAAATATTAAAGCTGCAAATAGTTCCGGACGCGGTAAAAATGGAAGAAGTAAATTCTTCCGAAGTGAAGACAATCCTACTTTACAACCAATATCGCAGCGAAAACCATAGCCTTATTTTACTCCAAAAATGTTGAAATTCTATACCATAAACGCCTTTGCTCTGTCAGTTTTTTCCATACTGCTTTTGGCGGGATATTTTGGAAATGTACCGGTTTGGCTTTATGTTCTCTTCGTTTTTATTTGGATTGTAATTACGGCAATTGGCTCCTTTCATATTCGCTGGAACTATCATTTTCACTCCCTTAATCACAATTATAAAATTTCAGAAAATAGCGTTTCCATTACTTTTGACGATGGCCCAAACCCTGAGTTTACGCCAAAAGTTTTATCACTTCTCAAAAAATACGAAGTGAAGGCATGCTTTTTTTTGATTGGCAAAAACGCTGGAAAATATCCCGAACTGGTAAACCAAATTTTGGCAGAAGGCCACATCATCGGCAATCATTCGTATTCACATTCCAAGAATTTTGGTTTTTTTACTTCGGAAAAAATTACTTCCGAATTAAATAAAACGAAAGATTTGCTAAAACAAATTACGGGCAAGGAAACTTTGCTTTTCCGTCCACCTTTTGGGGTTACGAACCCGAATATAAAAAAAGCGCTTAAAACTACCCATTACCAATCCATTGGCTGGAGTAAACGCAGTTTGGACACCACAAATATTTCACAAGAAAAAATTTTAAATCGAATTACGGCGAACCTTCAAAAAGGAGATGTTATCTTGCTTCACGACAGCAGCGAAAAAAGCGTTGCCGTATTGGAACAGTTATTGCTATTTTTGCAATCGCGCCAAATGCAGTCGGTTCCGGTGGATCGACTTTTGGATATAAAAGCTTATGCGTAATACAATTTCAATTTTCATTCTCTTATTTTCCATCGTTTTTGCGAACGCACAGGAAACGGCTATGAATGCTTCCGAAATGGCTTCCTTTAAAGAAAAGGTAATTTCGGAAGCGAAAAAAACCAAAACAATAAAAACCGATTTTGTACAATTTAAGCACCTCGATTTTCTTGCAGATGATGTAAAAACTTCTGGGAAAATGGCTTTTAAATCGCCAAATTTGGTAAAATGGGAATACACCAATCCGTATCAATACAGTGTTATTTTTAAGGAAGATCAATTACTCATAAATGATGGCGGTACCAAAAGCAAAGTTGATATTGGAAACAGCAAACTCTTTAAAAAATTGAACCAACTTATTGTAAATAGCGTAAAAGGGAATATGTTCAATGACGCCGATTTTAAGGTAACATTTTATAAATCTTCAAAATACAATAAGGCTGTTTTTGTACCCAAAGACTCAAAAATTGCAACATATATCGCTTCTTTTGAATTGCTTTTCAACAAGGATGACGCGCAGGTTTACGAAGTGAAAATGGTAGAACCTTCCAAGGATTTTACACGGATTGTATTCAGCAATCGCGTTTTAAACAGCAATATTGATGATGCGGTTTTTAGCAATTAGCCTTTTGGCAAGTTTGTTTTTGGTGTCCTGTTCACTGAAAACCACTGAAGGCTTACGGCAAGTTTCAACCGAAATTACCGAAATAGAAAATCCTTATTTCTCCAATCCTGAAATTGATTATGTTTACAAGGCAAAAATTGAGATTTACGGAAAAAATTTAGGCGGGATAGTAATCATAAAGAAGATTGGGAAAAAAAACCATCGCGTTGTTTTCACCACTGAATTTGGCAGCAAGCTGTTTGATTTTGAATTTGAAGGAGATACTTTTACCAAAAACTATATGCTTCCAGATTTGGACAAAAAGTTTATCACCAACATTTTAAGGGATGATTTTAAATTGCTGATTAATGAAAATATGATGGTTTCGGAAGCCTTTAATTCTGAGAATTACTCAGTTTTCAAAACTGAAATGGGAAATAGATTTGTTTTTTACTTTTTTGGAAATGCTGAAAACCAGCTTCAAAAAATTATAAAAACATCGAAAACAAAAGAAAAGGTAGAAATAGATTTTACTTCCACCGAAGAAAATATAGCTGAAACCATTGCTATAAAACACAACAACATCAAGTTGAAAATTGACTTGGAAAAATTCAAAAAAGAATAAAATGTTGATAGAGGGATTATATAAAATTACGGCCACCGAAAAGACCGCAGATGGTATTTTGGCCCAAATACATTTAAATAAGGATCACGCCATTTTTAAAGGGCATTTCCCGGGAAATCCTGTAATGCCGGGTGTTTGTATGATTCAGATTATAAAGGAACTCACCGAGGAAGCTACGGGGAAAAATCTGTTTCTTTCCGTTTCTTCCAACATAAAATTTATGGCAATCATCAATCCCGAAAAAAATCCAGATTTATCGTTGGCAATGGATATTACTGAGGAAAACGGAGAGGTGAAAATAAAAAATACATCTTCCTTCGCGGATACAATTGCTCTAAAATTAAACGCTACTTTTAAAATAATACAATAATGAAATTCTTCTTTTTAATTCTTGTTTTTAGTTGTTTTTTGGGTCACGCTCAGGACTTGGAACAAATACGTAAAAGTTATCCTCCGGCTGTGGAAAGTGCCGAAATTACAAAAAAACTTAATTCCGAACTTTCTAATATAACAAGCAATAATGACCCAGTTTCGGTCGCCTACAAAGGAGCCGTTTTAACATTGATGGCAAAATTTGCGAAATCGAAAAAGGACAAAAAAAAATATTTCAAGGAAGGGGTTTCGCTTATTGAAAATGCGGTTAGCGCCGATTCCAAAAATATTGAAATCCGTTATATTCGGTTGAGTGTACAGGAAAATTCCCCTAAATTTTTGGGTTATCACAAAAATATTGAGGAGGACAAACAATTCATTTTAAAAAATTTCGCAAAAGTTAATTCCAAAGATTTAAAGGCTAATATTAAAGAATTTGTAGAGTCTTCGGATAACTTTAATGTTGCTGAAAAACAAGCTTTAAAACAATAGTCTATGAAATATTGCCTTCTTATTTTTTTATTTACCATTTCAAATTCCTTTTCGCAGGATATTATTTATAAAAAAGAAGGTGGGAAAATTCAGTCAATAATAAAGGATGCAAACGATGAAAGCATTAAATATGCACTTTTTCAAAATGCAGATGGGCCAACACCAACTATAGCAAGGTCCGATATAGAGAAAATTATTTTTGAAAATGGCGCCGTTGAGGATTTCCGAAACGCTCCACCACCATCTTCCCTAACAGTTGAAGAAGCCAAGAAGATAATTTTAGATAAAATAAACAATTATGCATTTGATGCCAAAAGTTCGCTCCGTGTGTATCGGGCCGTTTTTGAAGGAGATTATCTAAAATTGTGGACAATGAGAAGTCGTGGCGACGAACCATATACCGATCCTGTGTTGTTTGATTTTTCGCGAGCCTATGATTTTCAGGATATTTCTTACCGTGGAAATGAATCATATATCAACATATTTGTTGGTTTTATCACAGAAAAGCAGAAGCTGGATAAGGTGAAATTGGTAATGCGCGTGCTGCAACCTGAAGAAGCCAAAGCCATTGTGAATATACTCAAAATCTATAACAGGCTATTGGCAGAAAAAGATATAGGGACTGAGGGATAAGAATTTTTTTCAATATTATTTTGGGCTTGTTTAAACAATTTCGGACTCTTTGAAACTTACATCGAAAAAACATATTTTTGCCCAACTTGTATATGTACTTTTAAAAAAGCCTCAAACGCTACCTTCCCATAGCTTTTGGAAATTAAACCTAAATGGAACCAAAACTAATTTCAGAAAAGTTTCAAAACCTTAAATGTTGTGTAATTATTCCCAGCTACAATAATTACAAAACACTGCAAATGGTTATTGAGGGCGCTTTGGCTTACACCGAAAATGTGATTGTGGTAAACGATGGTTCCACCGATTCCACCTCTGAAATCCTGAAATCTTTTCCGCAAATCCAGCAAATTCATCTTTCCAAAAATAAGGGAAAAGGCAATGCCCTACGGCAAGGATTTAAGCATGCCGACAGTTTGGGATATCAGTACGCAATAACGATTGATAGTGACGGGCAACATTTTCCGGCAGACATTCCCGCGTTCCTTGAAGCTTTGGAAAATGACACAAACGAAGAAATATTGCTTATAGGTTCCCGAAATATGACGCAACTCGGCGTGCCCAAAAAAAGCAGTTTTGGCAACAAATTTTCAAACTTTTGGTTTTGGGTAGAAACGGGAACTAGGCTACAGGACACCCAATCTGGATTTAGGTTGTACCCTTTATTTGCAATGAAAGAACTCAGGCTTTATACCAACAAATTTGAATATGAAATTGAAGCCATTGTTAGGGCAGCTTGGAAAGGAATAAAAGTAAAAAACATCCCCATTCAGGTGCATTATGAAACGGTAAACAGGGTTTCTCACTTTCGGCCTTTTCAGGATTTTACCCGCATCAGTATTTTGAACACCTATTTGGTTTTGGTTACTTTTTTATACATAAAACCACGCGATTTTTTTAGAAAACTTAAAAAAAAAGGTCTTAAACGATTTTTCATTGAAGACTTTTTGGGAAGTGACGATTCTTCCGAGAAGAAAGCTTTATCAATAGCACTCGGTATTTTTATTGGTCTGTCGCCCCTTTGGGGTTTTCATACAGTCATTGTTATTTTCTTGGCAATTATGTTCAATTTGAACAAAATGATTGCTTTCGCATTTTCAAATATCAGTCTGCCACCATTTATTCCGCTGGTACTTTATTTTAGTTTAAAATATGGCAATTGGATTTTAGGTGAAGAATTTACATTTTCCATCAACCAAATTAACCCAACTTTAGAGGTTGTCAAATATTTAAAAGCCTATATTGTTGGTAGTTTGGCCCTTTCTATAACTGCTGCTGTGCTTTGCGGACTTTTGGGCTACGTTTTCTTGACTTTGTTTGAAAGGAAAAAAATTCTTAAGAATGGGTAAATGGTTTTTTAAAACATATCAATTTCTGCAAAAAAATAGGGCGGGAAGTTTGATTGTGCTTTTAATACTGCTAACGGCGCTCGGCTTTCTAGTTTCAAAAATCCGTTTTGAAGAAGATATTTCGAAACTCATCCCGACCAATAGTGAAAACAAGGAGCTTCAAAAAGTCCTGAAAACCGTCAATTTCACAGATAAAATTATTGTAAATATTCAACGCAAGGAAAACGGAAGCGTTGAAGATCTTCTTCAATACGCCTCCAATTTTGTGGACAGCGCCGAAAATAATTCCTCAAAATATATAAAGAACATTCGCGGTAGGGTAAAAGATAATGACCTGCTTCGGACCATGGATTTTGTGTACAACAATCTGCCAATATTTTTGGAGCAAAGCGATTATAAAAGCATTTCTGAAAAACTTGAAAAGGACAGTATTTCAGCCATTACAGAATCTAATTACAGAACCCTTATTTCGCCATCGGGCATTGTTTCCAAAGATATTATTTTAAAGGATCCGCTTGGGCTATCCTTTATTGGTCTCAGAAAATTGAGGCAATTGGGAGTGGCCGAAAACTTTATTTTAAAAGATGGTTTTCTGGTGAGTACGGACGAAAAAAATATTCTTCTTTTTATTTCGCCCAGATTTTCAAGTAGTGAAACTGCGGAAAACAGTAAATTTTCAGAACAGCTTTATGCGCTTCAAAACAAACTTGACCAAAAATTTTCTGGGAAAGTGGGCAGTGAATATTTTGGAGCGGCACTTATTGCGGTTGCAAATGCAAAGCAGATTAAAAGCGATATTCAATTTACGGTCGGTATAGCTTTTACGCTTCTGATTTTAGTGTTTATTTTCTTTTACAGAAAATTATATGTCCCGCTCATTCTTTTTATACCTACACTTTTTGGCGGCTTGTTGGCAGTTGCTTTTTTATACTTACTGCGGAATGAAATCTCCGCTATTTCCTTGGGAATTGGTTCAGTTTTATTGGGGGTAACCTTGGATTATTCGCTCCATATTTTGACGCATATCCGAAATAATGAAACCTTGGAAAGTCTTTATAAAGACGTTACCGAGCCCATTTTAATGAGCAGTCTGACAACCGCTTTGGCGTTTTTGTGTTTGCTGTTTTTAAATTCGCAGGCGTTGCAGGATTTGGGAATTTTTGCTGCAATAAGCGTTATGGGCGCTTCCATTTTCGCCTTATTTTTTATCCCATTGGTTTATAAAAACCCATTGACCCGCAAACTGCAGATTACGGTTTTGGATAAAGTGGCAGACTATAAGTTCCATAAAAACAAGTGGTTGCTTATTATCTTAGCGGTTCTTTTGTTTATTAGTGCTTTTACCTATAACCGTGTTAATTTCGACAAGGATATTTCAAAATTGAATTACGAGCCTAAAGAGATAAAGGAGGCTATGAATCATTTGGATGAATTGACCGATATTTCTTCAAAATCCCTTTACTTGGCTACCTACGGAAAATCAGTGGAAGGAACGCTGCAATTGAACGATTCTATTTTTGAAAAACTTCAGCAGCTAAAAACCGAAGGGAAAATAAACAGCTTCAGTTCTATTGGGGCCTTGGTGCATTCCCAAAAAGAGCAGCGGGAGAAAATAAACACTTGGAACCAGTTTTGGAATTCGTCAAGAATAGACAGTGCTAAAAATAATTTAATTGAAAGTGGTGCCAAAATTGGATTTAAACCAACAACTTTCGACCGCTTTTATACTTTTCTGCATAAGGACTTTGAGCCTTTGAAACCGGAGGATTACCAAAAAATCCCTTCTATGCTTTTGGAGGATTACATAACTACCGAAGCAGATTTTACTACTATTACTACCTTGGTAAAACTCAATGATGATAACGCACAGGAAATACGACAATCATTCAAGGGCACGCCAAATACAATGGTAATTGACCGACAGGAAATGAATGAAACTTTTTTGGGAAATCTTAAAAACGATTTTAACCATCTTATTGGCTATTGTTTGATTGCAGTATTGCTGATACTCTTTCTTTTTTTCCGAAGTGTTTCCCTAACCTTTATTACAGCTGCACCTATTTTTCTGACGTGGTTTTTGACTATTGGGGTCATGGGAATCTTTCATATTGAATTCAATATTTTCAACATTATTATTTCCACATTTATATTTGGATTGGGTATAGATTATAGCATTTTTATGACAAAAGGTTTGCTGAAGGAACTCCAAACAGGCGAAAAAGTAATGGCTACGCATAAAACCTCGATTATGCTTTCGGTGCTTACTACCATTTTGGGAGTTGGCGTACTAGTTTTTGCCAAACATCCAGCGCTTTATTCCATCTCCATTGTTTCGATTATTGGAATATTTTCGGCCATGTTTACTTCGTTTACCGTACAGCCACTTTTATTTACACTTTTTATAGGAAGTAAAAACAAACGCCCAATTACACTGCGAATGTTTCTGCATTCGGTATTTTCTTTTGGGTACTTTGGGTTGGGCGGAATTCTACTTTCACTTTACAGTATCACTTTAATGCCTCTTATACCGATCAGCAAAAAAATAAAAATGGGCTGGTTTCACAAAGTGATTTCGAAGTATATGAAATCGGTGCTGTACACGAATCCATTTGTGAAGAAAACCATTATCAACAAACAGGGCGAAGACTTTTCAAAACCTGCGGTAATCATTGCCAATCACACCTCATTTTTGGATATTTTGGCGATGGGGATGCTTCATCCAAAAATATGTTTTTTAGTGAACGATTGGGTGTACAAATCGCCAGTATTTGGGAAGGCCGTACAGCGCGCGGATTTTTATCCTGTTTCCAGCGGAATTGAAAACAGCTTGGCGCATCTTCAGAAAAAAGTGGACCAAGGGTATTCGTTAATGGCTTTTCCCGAAGGTACCCGTAGCAACACCCATAAAATGAAACGTTTCCACAAAGGTGCTTTTTATCTTGCGGAACAGTTCAACCTGGATGTTTTGCCAGTTCTTATCCACGGAAATTCTGAAGTGTTGCCAAAGGGTAGTTTTATTATAAAAGATGGTAGTATTACTTTGGAAATATTGCCGCGCATTCAGGCTGGAGATAACTCTTTTGGAAGTAATGATAGACAGCGCACCAAAATAATTGGCGGTTTTTTTAAAGCTGAATTTGTGAAACTTCGCGAAAAAATTGAGGGTCCAAAATATTTCCACCGGATTGTTTTGGAAGAATATCGTTATAAGGGAGATTCACTTTTTGGTACTGTGAAAAATGATTTAAAGGAATATGCCGAAATGTATTTCAAAATCATTTCAGAATTACCTAAAAGAGAAAGGATTCTTCATCTTTCAACGGATTTTGGACAACTGGATTTTCTGTTGGCTCTTGATGGACCGGACCGGAAAATCTTCAGTTTTATTGAAGACGAATCGGTTAGAAATATTCTTCAAAATAGCTATATAACCAATCAGTACCACCAACTTCACTTTACGGATTCTTTGGAAAAAAGTCTTCTCGAAAATGTGGGAATCCTAATAATCAGTTCAAAGGAAAGTATTGAAATCTTAGAAGGTTATCTCTCCGGAAATTCGATAAAAACAATCTTTTTGTTAAAAGATGTTGCTTCCCTAAAATCTGAAATTTTCAGTACTTTCGGTTTCCAAAATGTGTATCGGGATAATAATCTTAGTATCTTTAAACACGAGGAAAATAAGGATCATGAAGGAAAAGTATGACGTTGTAATTATTGGAAGCGGATTGGGCGGACTTGTTTCTGC
>JBBQQN010000108.1:0-10463 GCA_038215845.1 Flavobacteriales bacterium
GGTTTGTTGATTTAGCAAATATGAAATTTTCGGACTGCCCTCGTAGCTGTCCAAACGGTAATTTCGGTTCGTAAAATTTTCCGAAAGACTTTCGTTGCTTCCCGTAGCCCCTTTTAAATTTAATAGCCAACTTTCCCAAAATTTATGGTTGAAATTGAATTGATGGCTTTTCAATTCATTTCGTTGAAGGCCCACGGCCAATAGATTATCGCTCGAAGTGCTTATAAAAGTATAGCTGGTGGTAAAATGCTGTTTGCCGCGATTGAAAAAAAGCGCATTCCTGAAATTGAGCGTCAGCCCCAACTGGTCATCGCCACCATCCTCAAAAGGATTAATATTGAAACCGTCGTTTTTTCGTTTTACTTTTCTATCCAAAACATAAGAGGTTTGATTGTAAAAATGAGAAAGCACATTTTGGAAACCCTTCTTATTTGACCAATTTTGAGGGCTCAAAGTAAGTATTTGACTGAATTTATTTTGGCGAATTTTAATAAAAATCTGGTTTGGCAGCAAAATGCGAACATACTCAGCCTGATCCTGAAATTGTGCCACTTCAAACTCTTCCAATTCCTGGACGCCATTATTATTGTAATCGTTCCACGTATAAACGCCTTGTCCGGGATCGGTTTTAATATAAGTGAATTCCTGTTGCGGAATTACCCCATTATTGCTTTCCAAGACGGTATTCAACCGAATCCCGTTCTGCAGCAAGGCTTGGTTATATATAATCCGGGAATTCAATGAACGCTCCGTTTCCCTTACTTCTTCAATAATGGGAAGGGGAGAACTGGGATTTGAATTTGTACTCGGGAAAAATTCGTATTTCAGGGTTCTATAATTTGCAAAGGCTGAAAGCTGCGTATTCTCGGTATTGATTAATCGTGATTTCAAATAATAGGTGTTCGACGAATTTACTTTTTGAAGCAGATTATTCCTAACACTATCGTTTACCCGAAATTGATATCCGGCTTCCACAAATACTTTTGTACTATCGCCGATACCGGAAAAAACTTCAAAAGCACTGAATTTCTGGCTAACGGGGGAAAGACTGTCTTTTTCAACATCCCTAATTCTATTGTCTTCCAAAGCCACTTTTCCACCCACCCAACTTTTTTCAAAAGAATAAGTGGTTGTATTATTTAATCTGAAAAATTTTGAAGAAATGGAATCAGCCTTACTGTTCAAAAAGCTTCCGTAAGTGAGCAACCTCAACTTTTTGAGATGTATTTCTGAGGCAATAACGTGACGTGTTCCATTGAAATTTTCGGAATAATTCAAATTTTGGAATTCATAACGCCCGCCTCCAATTTTCGGATGTGAAACCTCAAAGCCCGAAATTAAAAAACTCTGGTTTCCCATAGGATTAACAAGATTCCAATCGCGGTTGAATTCAATATTATACAATCTTTCAATAGTCCTGAAATCCTTTTGCACAAAATCCAGCGATCCGAAAGCTTCCACTTTTAAAGTATCCGTCGTAGTTAAAACCCTTTGTTTTACAGCCACTCTTCCCGCAAAACCATCATTATTGTTGTCATCAATATCGCTAAAAAGGTTGAGGTCGTTTTTGCTGCCGGCCACTTCAAAATCGACACGTGTTTTTTCCGAAGGATGGAAACTTCCGTTTAAACCTCCAACTTGCAGTTTTACGGGTGCGTTTAACCGGATTATCGGGTCATAATTTCCTTGTTGAATTCCATTTATGGGAGCTATATATTCAAAAATACGGCTTATTGCGTTTTGGTCACTTATCACATAATCTCCCATGTTTTCGCCAACAAAAGTAAAGCGCACACTGAAAAGTTCGTCCTCCGGATTGTTGGAAAATACAAAAACGTCTTCTCCATTTATAACCGCTTTTTTATATAAAATTTTATTTTCTGAATAGGTATCGGGAATGGCCGAGGGGGCGGTCATCAAATCCCGGTCATCGCCTGCGGCTTGCAAAATAGCAACCTGTTCTTCGGAAAGATTCTGCTGTAGCGGTTGGTTTTTTGCATCGTTTTCCGAATAAACATACACGCCCAAATCAAGATTTTCGCTGGAATAATTCCCGCCGCCGTAACCAATAAAACGTGTGTAGCTCCTATCTGTGTATTGGTATTCCACCGAAATACGCATATTGCTGGTAATGGGATAAGTTGGATTGAATTTTATTTCCCCCGCGTTGTAATCAATTACATAATCTTCGTTTTCACCGCGCTGCAATAAAAGTCCGTTTACATAAACGCGTTCGCTGCCGGAAACTACCAAAATATAAAGTTCGCCATTTGGCCCAACCAATTTATACGGCCCTTGGTTTCCCTCCTGCCCAATAAATTCACTTTTGGAAAAAACACCGCGCACCAAAGCGCCAGAAGCAAATGCCGAAATTTTTGATCCGTCTTCATTATTGAAAACACCGCCCAATGAAATTCCCTGTACTTTTTTTGTAAATCTCCCAAAGTAGCTGTTGTTGTTCTGAAGGTCTATATCTCCCGCCCGGATATTCCAATTTTCGCCGTACAATTCGATGAAAATTTGGTCAAATTCATTCAAACTTTGCGAATATCCGCCTTCCTGTGTGGGAATGTTGGCGTCTTGTATAGAAGCCCGAATGGAAACCTTATCGCTCAACTTTCCGGTAATCTGAAGATCGAGTTCACTGTTTACCACTGCATTTTGATTGTTCCCAATTGTAATTCCTCGGGAAATACTTCCGGAAGTGTTCAAGCCATCAAAAGGGGTAAATGTATTTTTGTTGGTTGTTTCCTGAAGTGAATATAATTTATCCATGCTTCCGGAATTATCAACAATTATTTTTGGATCAAGCGCGAAATAATCCCGCGTCAAAAAATCTGGGTAACGTAAATATTGGATGGTAAGTGAATCCTGATGTTGCTGTAATTCTTCGGAAAAGATTAAAATTCCTTTTTTGAAATCCATTCGGTAACTGAAAGGGTCTGGTGAATTGCCATCCTTATCGAGAATGGCAAAGTTTTTTGGATTGATGCTTACGCTGTCCAAAACCACCGTATCCTTTACAGCGACTTTCTTTTCGCGGTAGTTGGATGAAATATCCTGCGCATAGCCAAAAGTGGCCATAAAAATGAGAAAAACAGACAGGAGTAATTTCATTACCAATATAACTTAATGCAGCGCGATATATTTTGTGAATATATTATGAAAATCTTTGCTTGGCTGATCCGTGTAAAAATACAATGTTAATTAACTTAGTGCCCTTAAACAAACGCTACTTATAATGAAAATTATTTCATACAATGTAAACGGAATTCGTGCCGCAATGCGAAAAGGCTTTATTGATTGGCTAAAAGCCGCAAACCCAGATGTTATCTGCCTTCAGGAAACAAAGGCGAATTTTGATCAAGTGGAAATTGAAGAGATCGAAAAGGCCGGTTATCCTTTCCATTATTGGTACAGTGCGGTTAAAAAAGGCTATAGCGGGGTGGCAATTTTTTCAAAAATAAAACCCAATCACGTAGAATACGGCACCGGCATTGAATATATGGATTCCGAAGGGCGAAACCTTCGCGTGGATTTTGACGACTTTTCCGTGATGAGTCTGTATCTGCCAAGTGGCACGAACATCAACCGTTTAGAGCATAAACTTACCTATATGGACGATTTTCAGAAATATATTACTAATCTGAAACAGGAAATACCCAACTTGGTTATTTGTGGCGATTACAATATCTGCCACCAAGCCATTGATATTCATGATCCCGTTCGTAATAAAAATGTTTCAGGTTTTTTACCTGTGGAAAGAGAATGGCTGGACGGGTTTATGAAAAGTGGTTTTATTGATAGTTTTCGGCATTTCAACAAAGAGCCCCACAATTACACTTGGTGGAGTTATCGCGCAAATTCCCGAAACAACAACAAAGGTTGGCGGATAGATTACAATTTGGTTTCGCAGCCATTACAAGATAACCTGAAACGAGCCGTTATACTACCCGAAGCTATGCACAGTGACCATTGTCCACTTTTGGTGGAGCTATCATTTCCATAAAAATGGAAATCTCAACATTCAACTTAACTCAAAAATATTTTCCAAAATGATTAAAAATATTCTCTTCGGGATACTACTCGCAACACTTACAACGTCTTGTGTTTCCTCAAAAATCTACGAAGATTTAAAAGCGAAAAACGAAACGCTTAAAAGCGAAAACGAAACGCTTATGTCGCGATTGAATGATAAAAGTGGCAATGGCGAAAAGTATACGGTTGCAAATCTTCAAAAAGAAATAGAAAAACTGAATGCCGAAAAAAGCCGTTTGGCGATGGATTTGGCCGCCTCGGAAAGCAATTACAAAAGATTGAAAGATAGTTACGATGCTTTGGAAGCAAACAGTTCTTCAGCATTGACGGATAATTTGGCCCTCAACCGGGATCTTTTGGTAAAACTGGAAGAAAAGGAAAGAGCGCTTGCTGCCGAAAGTGAGCGACTGGAAAAATTGAAACGCGACCTCGCCAATCGTTCAGAAAGAGTTGAAGAATTGGAAGGTATAATTGCAGCGAAAGACGCCAAAATGAAAGCTTTAAAAGAAGCTATTTCTGCTGCTTTAACCAATTTTGAAGGCAATGGATTAACGGTGGAACAACGCGACGGAAAGGTTTACGTTTCCATGGAAAACAAATTGTTGTTTGAAAGCGGCAGCTGGGCCGTAGGTTCCCGTGGCCGCGAAGCCGTTGTGGAACTCGGAAAAGTACTTGCCAAAAATCCAGAAATTGCCGTTTTGATTGAAGGCCACACTGATAATGTACCTTACGGCGGAAGCGGAAATATTCAGGATAATTGGGATCTTTCAACCAAACGCGCTACTGCAATCGTCCAAATTTTAACTGAAAATGCTTCCATTCCAAAAGATAACCTTACCGCCGCCGGTCGCGGGGAATATTCGCCTATAGCGCCCAATACCACTGCTGAAGGAAAAGCGAAAAACAGACGGATTGAAGTAGTTTTGACACCAAAATTGGATGAAATAAATAAGTTGTTAAACGAAATGTAAGCCCCCCTCCTCAAAGGGAGGAGTTTATTAACCCCAACCTGCAAGATCTCAAAGACCTTTTAAGTTTTTAAAGTCGTAATCCCGAACATAGACCTACAAGGTGTTAAAAACCTTGCAGGTCTTTCAGCAAAACATAAAATGAAATACACAATTCTCCCAAATACAAACCTAAAAATAAGTAAACTCTGTTTGGGCACTATGACTTGGGGCCAACAAAATACTGAAACTGAAGCGCAAGAACAGCTCAATTTTGCCATTGAAAAAGGAATCAATTTTATAGATTGCGCCGAAATGTATCCCGTGCCCGCCCGTGCCGAAACACAGGGAAGAACGGAAACCTATATTGGTAATTGGTTGGCAAAAAAGAAGAATCGCGAAGATTTAATTATCACTTCAAAAATTGCTGGCCCCAGCCGCTCCATGGACCACATTCGGCAACCTTTGGATTTTAGTAAAAAATCTTTGGAAGACGCTATTCATAAAAGCTTAAAACGTCTGCAAACCGATTATATTGATCTTTATCAACTGCATTGGCCGGAACGCGGCACCAATTATTTTGGGCAACACGATTATACACATAAAGAAAATGATGCGTGGAACGATAATTTTGGTGAAGTTTTGCAACAGCTTGAAGATTTCGTAAAAGAAGGGAAAATCCGCCATATTGGGCTTTCTAACGAGACGCCTTTTGGCGTAATGCGTTGTATCGAAGAAGCACGAAAGGGGAATTTGAAAATTGTTTCTGTTCAAAATCCATTCAATTTGGTAAACAGAAAGGACGAAATTGGTTTAAGTGAAATTCTTCAAAGGGAAAATATAGGTTATTTGGCCTATTCGCCTTTAGGTTTCGGCACACTAACTGGAAAATATATGAATGGAAAAGCTGATGAAAATTCCCGGATCAACCAGTTTAAGCAGTATAGCCGTTACAGTAGTGAAACTGCTTTCAGAGCAACAGAAATGTATTATGAAATTGCCAAAAGGCACAATTTAAGTTTCGCACAACTTTCGTTGGCTTTCATTCTTCAGAAGAAATTTGTAACCGCGCCTATTATTGGAGCGACCTCAGTGGAACAGCTTTCGGAAAATATTGAAAGCATCAAAGTAACGCTTTCCAAAGAAATTTTAAAGGAGATTGAAGCGGTTCATTCCCAAATACCAAATCCAGCTCCTTAACCCCAAAGGGGAAACACTCTTGCAAAAACTCCTCCCCTTCGGGGAGGCTGGGATGGGCTTAAACAAACGCGCTATACCCCGTAATCGCCCTTCCAACGATCAGCGAATTGATTTCCTTCGTGCCTTCATAACTGTAAATGGCTTCGGCATCGGCTACAAATCGTGCCACATCGTATTCCAATAAAATTCCATTTCCGCCCATTACTTCACGGGCTTGACTAACCACATCACGGGTTCGCATACTGCAGAATACTTTTGCAAGTGAAGCGTGTTCGTCTGTTAATAAACCTTCATCCTGCAATTCAGAAAGGCGGAAACACATGGTTTGCATCGCGGTTAAATTCGCAACCATTTCTACCAAATGATTTTGAACCAATTGAAAAGAGGCAATCGGTTTTCCAAACTGCTCACGCTTTTTGGTATATTTTAAAGCAGCTTCGTAAGCACCACGTGCGCAGCCTACGGCTTGCCATGCTACACCAGCGCGGGTCATTCTTAATACTTTTGCGGTGTCTTTAAAGGAATCACATTTTTGAAGTCGGTCGCTTTCCGGTATGCGACAGTCTGTTAATGTAATTATTGCATTTTGTACCGTACGGAGGGCCATTTTGTTCTCCATTTTTTCAGCTTTAAAACCGGGATTCCCTTTTCTAGTCAAAAAACCTTTCACTTGGTCCGTAGCTTCGTCGCGGGCCCAAATGATTATAACATCAGCAAAAGTTGCGTTGCCAATCCATTTTTTCTGGCCATTTAAAACCCATTCGTCACCTTCCAGTCTACAAGTTGTTCCTAAACCTCCGGCAACTGCAGAACCCACTTCGGGTTCGGTTAAACCAAATGCGCCAATCAATTCCATACGAGCCATTTTAGGAAGCCATTCCTGTTTTTGTTCCTCGCTTCCGCAGATGTAAATGGAACCCATAGCCAGGCCGCTGTGCACCCCAAAAAATGTGGATATGGAAACATCAACTCGGGCAAGTTCCATAGCTATTATTCCTTCCATTACAAAGGATTCATCAGGTGTTCCGTACCCTTCATAGGTAAGTCCACAAATGTTAAGCTCCGCCATTTTGGGGATAATCTGAAAGGGGAATTCGGCCTTGTTCCAATATTCATTGGCAATCGGCTTTATTTCGTCTTCCATAAAATTGCGCACTTTTATTTGAAGTTCGCGTTGGGCAGGAGTCAGTTTTAAACTTAAATCATAAAAATCTCCGTCTATTGGCGGAAGGTTGTGCTGTCCTCTTTTTCCTCCCTTATGCTTGAGCATTCTCATTAAACCCTGTAGTTGTCTGTCGTCTAATTCACCAACGGTTTTCATGATTTCTGAAAGATCGACCTTTTGTGAAAGTTTCCCGAGCGCATCGAGATCAATATCTTTCATTAAGTGGAGAGTTTGTTTGATTTTGGAAAAAATAGACATAATATCTTTTTTGAAAATTGAATTCTAAAGGTACTCTTCTGCTATTTTTTTATGTTTAAAAAAAAGTTAATTTGAAGGAAGATCTTTTATCACGGATTGATTCACGAAACCTTTGATATTGTGTGAAGTTTGAACATGAAACCAGTTTTGGTTTTTTCCCAATACAAAGAGTGTATCGTTCTTCTTTAGTTTTAAAAATTGTTCAAAAACGTCCGCGGGACCTTTTCTCAATTCGCTATTATTTCTAGATACAATCGCTTTGATGATATGAGTGGTGTCCTTTACTTCCTGTAATTCAGTCATTTTAATATACGGAAATGGATTTACGGGGCCAGATTTTCTATAAATTCCAAAGTGAAGGTGTGGCGCCGTTGTCTTGGCATTCCCCGTATTTCCAACAAAACCCAGTGTATCACCCATTTTTACTTTTTGACCCTTGTACACCCCAATGCTGTCCAAATGTGCATAGTACACACTTTTGCCGAAAAGCCCATCGCGCAACCAAACCTGTTTTCCACCCAAACCACGTTCCCCCGTTGAAGAAATCCTGCCATCTGAAACGGCGACCACTGGCGTTCCCCTATCTGCAAAAATATCCACACCTTCGTGGGAGCGACTTCCGGCATCGCGCGGATCTGCCCAAAAACTCTGTACATTTTTATTATGGCCCCCACTCACTGGGAAAAAATACATGGGTTGGGTATAAATTTTCAAAATGAAAGGAATCATTCGCTTCATTTCAGGCTGCACAATAACTTTATAAAAACCAGATTTGTCTATCTCAAAGGAAAGGGAAGTTGATTTGTTTTCGGCACTTTTGATAAGCTTGTATGTTTTAAGTGAATCATTTTTCGCGTGAAAAAAATCGATAAAGACTGAAGCGGAATCTAGCTGCTTTTCAACTTGTACAACAATGCGCTCACCTTCCTTCAATTGAATATTGTAACTATAAACGTTGAAATTTTCCTCGGAAAAAATCCCGCTTTCGGAATAGGGAAGCGTGATCTGAACCTTATCTTCTTTCGCTTTTTCAAAAGCATCTTTCCATTGAAGCAGCAAAGAATCATCTTTTTTATAATTGCGTTCATATACTTCACGGGCGGTTGGTTGCACAACAACATCTGCTGCTTTACGGACTTGCTTACAGCCGTAAATAAGTATTCCTAGAAATAGTAAACTGAAAAGGTTTTTGAAATTCATAGCGCTACTAAAGTAACAGAATTTGTGCCAAAATCATCCAAAAAGGTGGTGCACAACATCATGGACTTTTGCCACTTTTATAATATTTATGTGGAAATTATTTTTAGGAATTTTGCAATATTTTGAAATAACTATAGAGGTAAACCCAAGTTTTTCCGCTTCGAGAATTCTCTGCTCCACGCGAGGTACCGGTCGCACTTCGCCAGCCAAACCTACCTCAGCGGCAAAACACATTCGCTTGTCAATGGCTATATCAATATTTGAGGAGAGCACTGCGGCAACTACAGCCAAATCTATGGCAGGATCGTCCACCGTGATTCCGCCCGTTACATTTAAAAAAACATCTTTGGCGCCCAATTTGAAACCCGCCCGTTTTTCCAATACGGCTAAAATCATGTTCAATCTTTTGGCGTTATAGCCTGTTGCACTTCGTTGTGGCGTTCCATAAACAGCGCTGCTCACCAAGGCTTGGATTTCAATCATCAGTGGGCGCATTCCTTCCAAGGTGGCAGAGATCGCGGTTCCGCTTAAATCTTCCTCATTTTTTGAAATAAGTATTTCTGAAGGGTTACTTACCTCGCGCAGACCACTACCCTGCATTTCATAAATGCCGAGTTCGTTGGTGCTGCCGAAACGGTTTTTATTGGCGCGAAGAATTCTGTAAATATGGTTTCGATCGCCTTCGAATTGAAGCACGGTATCTACCATGTGTTCCAATATTTTTGGGCCTGCTATATTTCCATCTTTGGTAATATGCCCGATTAGAATAACCGGTGTAGCGGTTTCCTTTGCGAATTTTATTAGTTCGGTTGCGGTTTCACGAATTTGCGAAATACTTCCCGCACTGCTTTCAATATAATCTGTATGAAGCGTTTGTATGGAATCTATAACCACAATATCCGGCTCAATTTCTTCAATACTTCTGAAAATATTCTGTGTTTTGGTTTCGGTTAAAATATAGCAATTTTCAGAAATTGGCTGAATGCGTTCGGCCCGCATTTTTATCTGCTGGGCGCTTTCTTCGCCTGAAACATACAGCGTTTTATAGGGAAGTTGAAGTGCAATCTGAAGCATCAACGTACTTTTTCCAATTCCCGGTTCTCCACCCAAAAGTGTTAGCGATCCGGGTACAAGACCGCCACCGAGTACCCGGTTCAATTCTATGTTCTGGGTATTCAATCGGGCTTCTGCTTGGGTGGAAATTTCTGATATTCGCTGTGGTTTTACCACCCTTTTTGAGGTGCCTTCAGAAGATTTCCAACTTATCTTTTCTGCTTTTTGGATTACTTCCTCAGCAATAGTGTTCCATTCCTTACAAGAGGTGCACTGCCCTTGCCATTTGGAGTATTGGGCGCCGCAATTCTGGCAGAAAAAAGTGGATTTTGTTTTGGCCATAATAGTCAGCTAAATTAAATATATTTGAATGATTAACTAACATTCCCATAATGAAACAATTTTATGCGTCCTTTTTTTTGCTGTTTGTGGTGTTTTCCGCATTCGCTCAAAACGATACAAAAGAGGACCAAATCAGAATTCTAAAGTCTAAAATTTCAAAATCACAAAAGGCCGAAAAATTAAAATGGATGGACAGTCTGTCCCTTTTTATTCTCTTTGAAACACAGAAAGGGCCAGATTCCATTTTAAGGGCTACCGTG
>JBBQQN010000109.1:0-10134 GCA_038215845.1 Flavobacteriales bacterium
AGTTGCACCCATTGGTATGTACTGCGTTTAACGCGGATTTCGATGGTGACCAGATGGCGGTTCACCTTCCATTAGGGCCAGAGGCAATTTTGGAGTGTCAGCTATTGATGCTTGCTTCACATAACATTTTGAACCCGGCAAACGGTTCGCCGGTTGCGGTTCCTTCTCAGGATATGGTTTTGGGTCTGTACTATATGACCAAACTTAGAAAGTCTACTGCAGATGTAAAAGTGAAAGGTGAAGGACTAACTTTTTATTCAGCTGAAGAAGCTATCATTGCATACAACGAAGGGATGGTAGATTTGAATGCCGAAATAAGAATACGTACAACAGACTTTAATGATAAACGTGAATTGGTAAAGCAAATCATAACCACAACTTTGGGAAGAGTAATCTTTAACGAGAAAGTTCCTGAAGCTGCTGGATACATCAACGAAGTATTGACTAAAAAGTCACTTCGTGATAATATCGGAAAAATATTAAAAGTGACTTCTGTTCCTGTTACATCAGCGTTCCTTGACGAAATAAAAACTCTAGGATATAAATTCGCTTTTGAAGGCGGATTGTCTTTCAGTCTTGGTGATATTATTATCCCTGCAGAAAAGCAAAGTATGATTGATAGTGCCAACACGCAAGTGGATGGAATTATCAACAGCTACAACATGGGTCTTATTACCAACAACGAACGTTACAACCAAGTAATTGATATTTGGACTGCAACCAATGCTGAACTTACCGAGCTTTCGATGAAGCGTATTCGTGAAGATCAGCAAGGTTTCAACTCTGTGTATATGATGCTTGATTCTGGTGCGAGGGGTTCTAAGGAACAAATCCGTCAGTTAACAGGTATGCGTGGATTGATGGCGAAACCGAAAAAATCAAACTCTGGTGGTGGTGAAATTATCGAGAACCCAATTCTTTCCAACTTTAAGGAAGGTCTTTCAATTCTTGAATACTTTATCTCTACTCACGGTGCGCGTAAAGGTCTTGCGGATACGGCTCTTAAAACAGCAGATGCGGGGTATCTAACACGTCGTTTGGTGGATGTTTCACAAGATGTTATCATAAATATAGAAGATTGTTACACACTTCGTGGAATTGAAGTTTCGGCTTTAAAGAAAAACGAAGAAATTGTTGAAACACTTCGCGATAGAATTGTTGGGCGTACTGCGCTTAACGATGTAGTTCATCCATTGACCAAAGAATTGCTTGTTGCTTCCGGCGAACATATTTACGAAGAAATTGCAGATGCTATTGCAGCATCTCCATTGGAAAGCGTGGAAGTTCGTTCTGCACTTACGTGTGAGGCAAAACAAGGAATCTGTTCACAATGTTACGGTCGTAACCTTGCTACCAATAAAATGGTTCAGCGTGGTGAAGCTGTTGGTGTTGTAGCGGCACAATCAATTGGTGAACCGGGAACCCAACTTACACTTCGTACGTTCCACGTGGGAGGTATTGCAGGTAACATTTCCGAAGAAAACAAATTGGTTGTTAAGTTTGATGGTAAAGCAGAAATCGAAGATCTTAAAACCGTTAAAGGTGAAGATAATCAAGGAAAATCGATTGATATCGTTATTTCCCGTACTTCTGAAATTAAACTTACCGACAAGAAAACAGGAATTGTACTAAGTACAAACAACATTCCTTACGGTTCTACATTATATGTAAAAGATGGCGATAGCCTAAATGCTGGTGATGTAGTATGTTCTTGGGATCCTTATAACGGGGTAATTATTTCAGAATTTGCTGGAAAAATTAAATACGAGAATATTATTCAAGGTATCACCTATCAAGTTGAAATCGATGAACAAACAGGTTTCCAAGAAAAGGTAATTTCTGAATCTAGGGATAAAAAGAAAATCCCAACCCTTCAGATTTTAGGAAAGAAAGACGAAGTAATTCGTTCTTATAACTTACCTGTTGGAGCTCACTTGATGGTTGACGATAGCGATAAAATTAAGATTGGTAAAATTCTTGTGAAAATCCCGCGTAAATCCGCGAAATCGGGTGATATTACTGGAGGTCTTCCAAGGGTTACTGAACTTTTTGAAGCACGTAATCCTTCAAATCCTGCTGTAGTAAGCGAGATAGATGGTGTAATTTCCTTCGGAAAAATAAAGCGTGGTAACCGCGAAATTATCGTTGAGTCCAAATTGGGCGAATTGAAAAAGTATTTGGTAAAACTTTCAAACCAAATTCTTGTTCAGGAAAACGATTATGTTCGTGCAGGTATGCCACTTTCCGATGGTTCAATTACTCCCGAGGATATCCTTCGTATTAAAGGCCCATCAGCTGTACAGCAATATCTTGTGAACGAAGTTCAAGAGGTATATCGCTTGCAGGGTGTGAAAATTAATGACAAGCACTTTGAGGTTGTTGTTCGCCAGATGATGCGTAAAGTTAGGATTCAAGATCCGGGAGATACTACCTTCCTTGAGGACCAACTTGCTCATAAAGATGATTTTATTGAAGAAAATGATAAAATCTTTGGAATGAAGGTTGTTACCAACGCAGGTGATTCACAAAACTTAATAGAAGGACAGATACTTACTGCACGTACACTACGTGATGAAAACTCTTTGTTGAGAAGAAACGACAAAGAATTGGCAGAAGCACGCGATGCGGTTCCTGCAACGGCTACTCCAGTACTGCAAGGTATTACTAGAGCATCGTTACAGACCAAATCGTTTATCTCTGCGGCTTCCTTCCAGGAAACCACCAAAGTATTGAACGAAGCGGCCGTTGCCGGTAAAGTTGATACCTTGGAAGGCTTGAAAGAAAATGTAATTGTAGGTCATAAAATACCAGCCGGGACTGGTATGCGTAAATATGATACTATCATTGTAGGTTCAAAACAAGAGCTGGAAGAGATGACCCGCGTTAAGCAGGAAGTAAATTATAACTAATATTTAAAAAGGTGCGTTTAACAAAACGCACCTTTTTTATTTCCGACTAAATTTTTCAAAAGAAATCTAAAGTCTAATAATCTAACATCTAAAAATGGCAGATCAAAAAAAAGAACAACCCAAGCAAGGACAGATAAACATTGAATTGGATGAAGCTGTGGCGCAAGGCATTTATAGTAACTTGGCCATTATCAACCATTCAGTTTCTGAATTTGTTGTGGATTTTGTTACCATCATGCCAGGCATACCAAAAAGCAAGGTGAAGTCGAGAATTATTCTCACCCCACAACACGCCAAAAGGTTTTTAAAGGCATTGGGTGAAAATGTAAAAAGATTTGAAAATGCCCATGGCGAAATAAAGGATTATGAGCAACCACCCATTCCCCTTAATTTTGGCCCAACAGGCGAAGCATAATATAAAAAAAATCCAGCTAAAAGGCTGGATTTTTTTTATTTAGTATTTAGTAATGAGTAATGAGTAATGAGTAATGAGTAATGAGTAATGAGTAATGAGTAATGAGTAATGAGTAATGAGTTTTTTTCCTAAAGGCTAAAGCATTTTTTTAGCCCTTTCAAACTCACTTACAAAGTGAAATTTTATAGTTGGATATTTGGATTGCGTCATTTGCAATGTAAAGGCAGAATCTGCAAAAAAGACCAATTGCCCGCGTTTATCCTTTGCTAGGAATTTGGCCTTTACCCTTTGGAAATCGGCAAATTCTTCGCTTTTTGGATCGTTCGCTTCCACCCAACAAGCTTTATGCACATTTAGGTTTTCATAACGGCAAGTAGCGCCGTATTCATGTTCAAGTCTATATTGTATCACTTCAAACTGGAGCGCTCCCACGGTCCCGATTACTTTTCTGCCATTCAGTTCCAAAGTGAATAGCTGTGCTACTCCTTCATCCATCAATTGGTCAATGCCCTTTTCAAGCTGTTTGCTCTTCATTGGGTCGGCATTGTTGATATATTTAAAATGTTCGGGAGAAAAGCTTGGAATGCCTTTGTATTGCATTTCTTCTCCTTCAGTAAGTGTGTCGCCGATCTTAAAGTTCCCGGTATCGTGAAGTCCCACAATATCACCAGGGTAGGAGATATCAACTATCTGTTTTTTTTCGGCAAAGAATGCGTTTGGGCTGCTGAATTTCAGCTTTTTACCATTTCGAACATGTAGATAAGGGGAGTTTCTTTCAAAAGTTCCCGAAACAATTTTTATGAATGCCAAACGATCGCGATGCTTGGGATCCATATTGGCGTGAATTTTAAAAACGAAACCCGAAAATTCTTTTTCGTCAGGCTTTACCAAGCGTGTGCTACTTTCTTTAGGACGTGGGGTAGGAGCTATTTCTACGAAACAATCCAACAACTCGCGTACTCCAAAATTGTTTAAGGCAGAACCAAAAAACACGGGCTGAAGCTTTCCATCCAAATATTCCTCTCTATTAAAATCTGGATAAACTTCATGGACCAATTCCAATTCTTCACGGAGCGTTTTTGATGCTTTTTCGCCAATTAGTTTTTCAAGTTCTGGGCTTTGAAGATCTTCTATTTCAATAGTTTCTTCTATGTTTTTCCGATTGTCGCCGCTAAAAAGGTTAAGGTTTGTTTCCCAAATATTATAAATTCCCTTAAAATCGTACCCCATTCCAATGGGGAAACTTAAAGGCGTTACCCGCAGGTTCAGTTTTTGTTCAATTTCATCTAGCAGCTCAAAAGCATCCTTTCCTTCCCGGTCCATTTTATTGATAAAAACAATCATGGGAATGTTCCGCATACGGCACACTTCCACGAGTTTTTCCGTTTGTTCCTCAACCCCTTTCGCTACGTCAATTACAACGATTACACTATCTACTGCTGTTAAGGTTCTAAAAGTATCTTCCGCAAAATCCTTGTGGCCCGGGGTATCGAGTATGTTTATTTTTATCCCTTCATATTCAAAGGCCAAAACAGAGGTAGCCACCGAAATTCCACGTTGGCGTTCTATTTCCATAAAATCGCTAGTGGCACCTTTTTTTATTTTGTTGCTTTTAACTGCCCCAGCTTCCTGAATGGCGCCACCGAAAAGCAAAAGTTTTTCTGTAAGTGTTGTTTTTCCAGCATCGGGGTGACTGATAATGCCAAAGGTTCTTCTTCGTTTTATTTCTTTTATTAAGGACATTTACTTGCTATATAAGTTGGCAAAGATAAAGTTTGTAAGTGGAGTATTAAAATGTGTTTTTCATTAGTTGGAAAAGTAGGAAATTGTAAGTATTTTTTTGATTGATATTTTTTGAAATACTATAGTGATTCTGGCCCATTTTTAAGCTTATGCTTTTATTCTAACCTAGATTTTCTTCATACTTCCAGTAGCGTGAAAAGCCTTATTTTTCTTGAATATACGTGCAAACACGTATATATTTCTTTTACAAAAAAAAGGGTAAATCAGGTCATTTTATGTCGTTTAGCGACTATTCCTTACAGTTCAACTAATACTTGTTTGATTACTAAATTCTTACACTTTTTCCTACTTATATTTGGACTGTTCAAGAGATAAAACTTATAGTTCAAAATTTTTATCTTTCTTTAAATCATCATTAAAAAATATAAATATATGTCTCAATCATTTACTTCACTGTTAACATTCAGAAAAGGAATTTTCACCGGTGTTTTAATATTTTTGGCAACTGTCAATTTTGGGTTTGCCCAAAATTGTAATGCAAATTTATCAGTTGAAAAAGATAGAAATGTAAAATCTGTTTATAAAGATGGAACCGCCTTTAATATGGTTCTTACCAATACCTCATCAAAAAGCGCTACTTATGTTATTTCTACAAAGAATCTAAAGGAATCTTGTTCAAATGAAAATAAAAAAACCTCAGCGCCAAACGTAACCTTGAATGTTGAAGTTAGGGGGAGCGACTCACAAAAAGCAGCAAATAATTCATTAACCCTTAAGGGAGGTGAAACACGTACTTTTAAAATATTTGTTTCAATACCTTCAAAAACACCTTACAATACTTGGAGCTGTATTGAAGTACAAGTTACCAGTGACGTGTGTCCTTCTCCTGCAAGTACCGTAATCAGTGTTTTTGTTCCTGAACCTTCCGAGGGATAGGAAATGTTTATGCCAAAAAAATTACTAAAAATAGTATGGGTTAATGCCTAAATTTTTTTTTATGAAAAAACAATTACAATTCAGAAACATATTGGCTGAAAAATTATCGAAAATCACTTTCGTGTTTTTCCTTTTTTCTTCTTTCAGCTTTTTTGCACAGCAAGCGTCACTGACTGTCACTAAGACTATAAATGTAAATACAACGACCTGTAATACATTTGATGTTTCCATTGATGTGGAAGGAGTGGCATCTACCCGGCCCCAAGAAGTGGTTTTGGTAATTGACCGTTCGGGAAGTATGGGTGATGATACCGCGGTACCTACACCTATTGAATATGCACAGGATGCGGCAATAGCTTTTGTTAATAATTTATTTTTGCCCGCTAATAACCCAACTGGATTGAATAAGGTGGCAATAGTTACTTATTCTCGTACTGCTACTATAGACAGACATTTAACTGGAGTTAATGGACAACAACAATTAATAAATACCATAAATTCCATAGCTACTGGAGGAACTACCAATATTGAGGATGCCATGGTTAAGGCTAGGCATGAACTTGATATAAAGGCTACTTTTAATTGTGCTACTTCAAGAAGCATAATCTTGTTGACCGATGGAGTTGCAAACGAAGACAACTTAAACAATAGCTGTCCTGAAACTATTTACAATACTACCTGTCAGACCAGAGCTATTGCAGCTGGACAGAACGCCTGGGTAATCAATAAAAGTGGGACTGATTACAGCCAAAGTGTATTTACAATTGGTTTAACCGGTTCTATTTCTGGAACCCGCCAAGCTATTGCCTTAAATACGCTTAGTAAAATTCAGAATTCAGGGGCATATTCTACTGAAAATAATGCTGATTTAAATTTTATATACACCCAAATTTTTGGTCAACTTAATTATGCGGCAAAACAATTGCCGGGCCAAGCGTTTTTAACTACTTCTATTGTTCCAGGATTTAGTGTGGTTCCAGGAACCATCGAAACCAATAAAGGGACAGCAACTCTTAATGTAGCAGGAGATCTTTTATCCTGGTTTGTACCACAGGTAGCTACAGAAACGCTCTATCTTAGGTATTCCATAGTTGCGAATAATGCAACAGTATGTGGCACCCAAAATCCTGAAGATACTGAAATTAATTACGAAAATTCAAACTGCCAGCCGGTTACACAAACTATTCCAAGTCCCGATATATGTGTGCCATGTCCAACTTTAACAGCTGATATATCAAGACAAGGTTGTACTAAATTTATTGATTATAATGGGACTTTCGCCAATGGTGCTTGTGGCGACTTTTCTGCTGGTTTTGAGTGGACATTTTTCTTGAACAACTTACCGGTAGGTACATCAAATACACTTTCTGGAACTTATGAATATACTGGTGTCGATCCATTTGAAGGTTCTTTCTCTGCTATATTGACATTTACTGGAACGTCAGAAAATGGATGTACCCTTCCGGGAATTACAGCTGAGAATTCCATTGAGTTAACTTCACCTCCACCTGCGCCGGTAAGTACTGGCGATATTGAGGAATGTGAACAAAGCCCAATCCAAACGCTAAATGCTAATGATGCAATAGTTCCCGTACAGGGACAAACAATTGTTTGGTATGATGCTCTTACAAATGGGAACGTAGTTAATGACCCAATATGGAACACCGTTGGTTCCATTACATATTATGCTGAAGCAGTTGTAAATGGCCAATGCGGAAGTTCAGCCAGAACTCCCGTTAAATTAACGATATTCCCTGCACCCGCTGCGCCAACTAGTACGGGCGATATTCAGGAATGTGCGCAAGACCCATTACAAACGATTGATGCCAATGATGCAATAATTCCTGTTCCTGGCCAAACTGTTATTTGGTATGACGCTCCCACAGATGGTAATGAAGTAAATGATCCCATATTGAATACCGTGGGGGTGATAACTTATTATGCAGAGGCTTTCAACACAACTACTAAGTGCTATAGTTTAACACGAACTGCAGTTGAACTTAGCCTTTTTGCTTTGCCACATGCACCCATTAGTGGCGGAAACCAAACTGAATGTGCGGCAGATCCTATTCAGACCCTTACTGCAACAGCAACGGTTCCTACGGGCCAAACCATTAATTGGTATGATGCCCCATCAGGAGGGGATGAAGTAAACGATCCAATTTTAAACACAATAGGAACAGTTACCTATTACGCCGAAGCATTTAATGTTGTTACAAAGTGTAAAAGCTCAACCAGAACCCCCGTAGTATTAACCATTAACAATTGTGCTATTTCAATTGAAAAAACGGCTACTCCCAACAATCAACAAGGTTGTACCCCATTGGCTCCGGGTGAAACTATTTCATATAACTTCACGGTTAGAAACGAGGGGAATATTGCAATCAATAATGTTGAGGTGAATGATGAATTAATAGATTCAACAAATCCTATCCCAGGTCCAGATGGTGGTGATATAAATGCCAACAATATTTTGGACGTAGGCGAAGTTTGGACGTACAATGCTACATATATTGTTTTACAACAAGATATACTGAATGGTCAAGTTCAAAATACCGCTGTGGTAGATGGAACTGTTACTGGTTCTTCAGATTCTTACCCAGTAACAGATTCTGATTCGGTTACAGTCACATTGTGCCAAAATGCTGAAATTTCAATTGTAAAAGCCAGCTCAAGTGATACAGGAAGCTGTATATCATTGAATGTTGACGATACAATTGACTATACCTTTACAGTTGCCAATGAAGGCGATTTGGCCATCACTGATGTAGTGGTAACAGATACTAAATTAGGTGGCGTAATAGCTGGCCCTTCTAACGGCGATTTAAATTCCAACAATATTTTGGATGTTGGTGAAATTTGGTCTTACACAGCAAATTATAGTGTTACTCAGGGAGATATAGATTTTGGTTCTGTAGTCAATACTGCCTCTGTTAATGGTAATACCGCATTGGGTGCTATTGATGCTGCAAGTAATACGGTTACGGTTTTAATATGCCAAACTAAGAGCATCGCTCTTATCAAAATAGGTGAGTATGATGGGACCAATTCTGCTGGAGTGTGTGTTAGCGCACCCGGAGATCTTATTCAATATACCTTTAGTGTTAAAAATACAGGGAATGTAACATTGACAAATGTAGAAGTTACAGATCCTTTGGTTACAATGGTGGGTACAACTATTGCATCTTTGGCCCCCGGTGCAGAAGACAATTCTACATTTACTGCCACTTATGCCATTACACAAGTAGATATAGACTCAGGAATGTTCACAAACCAGGCCTTGGCCTCAGGTACTCCCCCTAGCGGTCCCAATGTAACGGATGCCTCTGACGATAACAGTTATACCGAAGATGATCCTACTGTTACAACTATATGTAATTTTCCATGTATTGACATTATCAAAATTGGAAACTATAATGGTACTGATGAAGAAGGAAACTGTATTAGTGCACCAGGCGATTTAATTAATTATACTTTTAAAGTATTAAATACAGGAAATGTAACCTTAACCAACGTAATTGTTACTGATCCCTTAGTAAGTGTTGTAGGTGGCCCTATCGTTTCGATGGCTCCAGGTGAAGAAAACACCACCACCTTTACGGCTACTTATGCCATTACCCAAGAAGATATAGATGCTGGCATGTTCACCAATCAAGCGTTGGTAACTGGAACACCACCGAACGGACCTAATGCAACGGATATTTCAGATGACAATAGTTATGCAGAGGATGATCCAACAGTAACTCAAATATGCCAGAATGCTGCCATTGCAATCGTTAAGACGGCCAGCTATGATGACGGCGGGGACTGCTCACAGCCGGGCGAGGTAATAGACTATACCTTTACGGTAACCAATCAAGGAAATGTAAGCTTGTCAGGAATTCTGGTAAATGATCCATTGTTAGGAGGTCCAATTACTGGCCCCGATAGTGGAGATACAGACAATGACGGAAAATTAGATGTAACCGAAATTTGGGTATATACAGGCTTTTATTCAATCACCCAAACTGATATTGATAATGGTCAAGTAGATAACCAAGCTACCGCTACAGGTATTGCTCCAGATCAGAGCACTGTAACCGATCTTTCAGGTTCTACGGTTTCGACAGACGAAATCACAATTACAATATT
>JBBQQN010000110.1:0-10132 GCA_038215845.1 Flavobacteriales bacterium
AAACTCTTCTTTTATCCGAGTCCGCGTTCTTCCGGCTGGTTTACTCCACAACCTTGTTCACAAAAACATTAATCTTTAATGTTTAACGGCACGAGCGAGACGCTCGCGCTAGCGTTCAAAAAACCAATCTGAAAAAACAAAACTGTTAGTTGCTGGCGCGAGCGTCCCGCTCGTGTCCTCAGCAACCGTGGTCTCCAAACCATTATTTTACAAACTGCAACGGCACGAGCGGGACGCTCGCGTTAGCGTTCAAAAAAACCAATCTGAAAAAACAAAACTGTTAGTCGCTGCCGCGAGCTTCCCGTTCGTGTCCTCCACAACCGTGGTCCCAAAACATTATTTTCCAAACTGTAACGGTACGAGCGGGACGCTCGCGCTAGCGTTCAAAAAAACCAATCTGAAAAAACAAAACTGTTAGTTGCTGCCGCGAACTTCCCGCTCGTGTCCTCAGCAACCGTGGTCTCCAAAACATTATTTTCCAAACTGTAACGGCACGAGCGAGACGCTCGCGCTAGCGTTCAAAAAAACCAATCTGAAAAAACAAAACTGTTAGTCGCTGCCGCGAGCGTCCCGCTCGTGTCCTCCACAACCGTGGTCCCAAAACATTATTTTCCAAACTGTAACGGCACGAGCGGGACGCTCGCGCTAGCGCTCAAAAACAAAATCAGTTAAAAGAAGATAGACCTTCATCCAAGAAATCCAATCTCATCAATAGGAATAACAGCATCCAGCTCGGCATAATTTCTTGCACTGCTATGTTTCCATTCCCAAGGCTCAGTAACCAATCCAGCCCTTACAGGATTATTATGGATATAATCAAACTTTTCCTTTATAACCGGAGTGCTCCATAATTCTATAGGTTTATTGTTTTGTTGCCAAAACTGATATTCCTTTACATTGCTGTTCTTTTCCCCTGCTCGTTTAAACATCCATAGCATCCATTCACGTCTGCTCTCCTGTGGATGTTCCATAATACTCGCAATCATTCTTTTAGAAGTGAAACCTTTAAAATCCCTTATTAATGCTGATGGATCTTCATTATCGTCCCGAAACAAAAGATGTACGTGGCTCGGCATAATACAATACGCAAAAAGCGCCATTCCTTTATGATTTCGACAAAAATCCAAGCTATCCGTAATAACTTTGAAATAAGCTTCGCGGGTAAACACATCTATCCAATTAACAACTGCAAACGATATAAAATACGCAGCACTTGGGTTGTGGAATTTATATTTTCTACTCATCGGATTTTAGCAAATAATAAAGATAATACAAAATGCTTTTCAAGGAAAGGTTTACTGTTGTGGTGCACGAGCAAGACGCTCGCGCTAGCGTTCAAAGCTTACAGACTATTGCCTACAGACTCAAACAAAAACTCCTCAATCAACCCAGCAGGATGCCTAGAACCAACAACCGGAAACTCAAACCAATGTTGCAACTCTTTATCAAACCCAGTTCCATTTAAATAATTGTGCAAAGCCAAGTTTAATCCCTTGGTATATTTGGGATGATCCGCACCTTGCGGATCTTCATGCCATAAATCGTTTTGGGCAAAACCTTCAAAAACAGGTCCCGTAACCGTTATTCCAAATTCCTCAGGATTCTTACCAATTGGGCTGTGAACCGTAGTGGTAAACTGATGCCAATAAGCACTCTGAATACAATTGCGTTCAAACAATTGCCTCACCACATCCAGCGAATCAGGAAATCCAACAATTACAGAAAAATTTGCTTATTCACTTGTTGTCCGAAAGCTAAAAACCCACCACACAAGGCAAAGATTGTTTACGCATACATGGACTTTTAGCCACCCAACCTATTGCGATAATCACTCGGTGTAACACCCAATACTTTCTTTACATATCGAGTGAAAAATGACCGACTTGAAAATTCCATTTCATCGGCAATTTCCGCAATGTTCAAATTTACGTTTTGTAAAAGCAATTCAATACGTTCTTTTGTATGTCTCTGAATCCATTCCGAAGCGGTAATACTAGAGTTTTGTTTGCAAACAGCGTTCAAATATTTAGCTGTAATGTGAAGCGCACTGGCATAAAACTGAACTTCACGTTCTTTCAAACAATGCTCTTGCACCATATGCATAAACCGTTCGTACAACGTGCCAGTTTGCAGGGTGCGTTTTCTACGCTCATACTCATTTGCGAAGGTGTGCCACATTTCAAGAATGAAAAGACGCATCTGCAATTTTAAGACTTCTTCATAAAAACGATGGTCGAAATCCTGAAACTTGTCGTACATCAATTGAAAATTTGACAGAATCCGTTGCTGGTCCTTTTTATCATTTAAATGCTTAATAGGATATTGCCGGGAATGCAAAGTTGCATCAATGCCCCAATTTTGGTCAGGAATATTATCAGTCAAAAATTGATTTTCAACAAGCAAAACCGTTGCTCTAAAACTCTTTGAACATTTTATATTGGTCAATTTACTATTGGCAAACCAAAATATAAATTCACCGCTTTTGCATTTCATCTTTATATCATTGAAGTAAAAAGTAAGGTAGCCACGATGACACAGCAAATGTGTGTGATAGTCCGCCTTAAAGTCCTTCGGAAAATCGGTTTCGCTTGATACTTTCAACAGCATAATCTGGGGACGCATATCGTTTAGTATATCCATTGCAATAACCCTTTGTTTAAATAAGTGATATGTGATATTAATCACGTAAATAGTGTATCAAATGTAATGAATTGTTACTGTAATTTTGTTCAATTAAACAAAAGCATTGAATATAATGAAAGTACATACGATATTTCAGAGATTATTGAATGGAGAAGGTATTTCACCCAACGACCCAGAAGCTCATAAAATGCGTGAAGCTTCTTACGAGACTAAAAAACTGGTATTGCAGATGAACAGTGCATCTGAACCAGCTGAAATCATAAGTTTATTAAGCCAAATTACAGAAAGCAACATTGATGAAAGTGTTGCTGTTTTTACACCACTTCATATCAATTATGGAAAAAATACCAAAATTGGCAAAAACGTGTTCATCAATTTTGATTGCGTCTTTTTGGATTTAGGTGGTATTACTATTGAAGATAACGTACAGCTTGCCCCAAGAGTTAGTTTACTTTCCGAAGGCCATCCTATTGCAGCCCAAGATAGGCAAACGCTTACAACAGGGAAAATTCATATTAAAAAGAATGCTTGGATTGGCGCCAATGCCACCATTTTACAAGGTGTAACTATAGGCGAAAATTCCGTGGTGGCAGCCGGAGCGGTTGTTTCTAAAGATGTTCCTGATAATGTAATTGTAGGCGGCATCCCTGCGAAAGTCATTAAATCAATAACCTAAAAATCATATTTATGAAAACGGTTCTTTTAATCTTTATTTCCGGACTCTCACTTATAAACAGTTTGGCGTGCAAAAACAACGTCAAAAAAGAAACGGTAACTCAAAACGATATGGAAATAGCTAAAGACACAAACCAGATTACCATTACTGTAGGTTCAAAAACATTCAATACAACTTTGATTGATTCACCAACTACTAAAGCATTTAAGACGCTGTTGCCAATTACTATTGATATGAAGGAGCTAAACGGCAACGAAAAATATTTTGATTTTCCAGAAAGTTTGCCAACCAATGCCGCGAATCCTAAATCAATTCAAAACGGCGATTTAATGTTGTATGGCTCAAATACATTGGTGCTTTTTTATGAACCGTTTTCAACTTCATATAGCTACACAAAAATCGGTAAAATTGATAATCCCGAAGGTTTGATGGAGGCATTGGGTTCCGGCCAGGTTGAGGTGACTTTTAAATTAATATAAAAAAATAAAGATGAAAAAATTAATAATAGTAGCAGTTACACCCTTAATGCTTTTAGGACAGGCCTGCAATATAAAAACTGATAAACAAGAAAATATGAAAACTGATATAAAAGAATTGAATGCCATTTTTCCAAAAGGTGAAAAAGGTTCAGAAGAACTATTTACAGGAAACGCCTACAATATAGGTTTGGTAGATGCCGATTCGGTATTCACCACAGCTGTTGGAAACGTATATTTCGAACCAGGCGCAAGAAGCAATTGGCATTCACATCCAGCAGGACAAATTCTGATTATCACAGACGGTGTTGGTTACCACCAAATTGAAGGACAACCCATTGAAATCATAAAAAAAGGAAGTATTGTAAAATGCCCACCTAATGTAAGGCACTGGCACGGAGCAAGTCCTGAAGTGGGTCTACAACAACTTTATATCGTTCCAAATACCGAAAAGGGAATTGTGGATTGGAAAGAAGCAGTAACGGATGAAGATTATAAAAAGTAAAAAATGGAAGCAAAAAAAACGGAAAATAAAGACAAAAGCAGAAGAGAGTTTATCAAAACTTCGGCAGTGGCAGGTGCAGGATTAGCTCTTGCGCCACCTTTCTCACTCTTTTCACAACAACTACATAATAATATTATGAGCCAGAATATTCAAGCTAGAGGATATGCAGGAACAAATGAAAAAAATCCCCTAACCGCTTGGAAGTTTGAACGGAGACCCGTGGGCGATAACGACATTTTAATCGATATTAAATTTTCAGGTATCTGTCATTCTGATATTCATACCATCAAAGGACACTGGGGACCACAGAAATATCCGCAAGTTCCAGGACACGAAATTGCAGGTATTGTAACCGCAGTTGGAAAAAATGTAACCAAGTTCAAAGTTGGCGATAAAGCAGGCGTTGGCTGTATGGTAAACAGTTGTATGGAATGTGATAGTTGTAAAAATGGTGAGGAACATCACTGCGAAACTGGCGGAATGGTAGGAACGTATGGATCACCTGAAAAATCATCACCTTCAGGGATTACACAAGGTGGTTATTCAAATAATATCGTAGTTACCGAACATTTTGCGATTAAAATTCCAGAAAGCATCGAGTTAAAGTTTGCAGCACCTTTGCTTTGTGCAGGCATTACGACTTATTCACCAATGATGCAATATGATGCTCTGAAAGGAAACAACAAAGTTGGTGTAATTGGAATTGGAGGTTTGGGACATATGGCAGTTCAATTGGCGGTTTCTAAAGGAGCAGAAGTGTATGCTTTTACAACATCTCCAGAAAAAAATGAAGACATCAAAAAGTTTGGTGCTAAGGAAATCATTTTGGTAAATAGTTCCGAAGATTTAAAACCTTGGAAGGGCAAATTGGATTATATGATTTCTACAGTTCCTTACGCCTACGAAATGTCACCTTATATTGATTGTGTGAAGCCTTATGGTTATTTCACACAAGTCGGCCAACCCGTTGGCGGCGCATTGGAAATAAACAATTTTAATATGATTTTCAATCGTGTCAACTTTAATGGCTCGCTGATTGGCGGAATTCCAGAAACCCAAGAGGTAATGGACTATTGTGCAGAAAACAAAATATATCCACAAATAGAAATCATAAGGGCGGACCAAATCAATGAGGCTTGGGAGAAAGTGGTAAACAAAGAAGCTCGATATCGATATGTAATTGATGCTTCGACATTTTAAATAAAATACAATTTATAATTATGGAAAATATTAGAGAAAAAGTAATCATCATTACCGGTGCAAGCAGTGGTATGGGCGAAGCAGCCGCAAAACATTTAGCAACGCTTGGGGCTACTGTGGTTCTTGGTGCAAGGAGAGGCGATAAAATTGAAAAGCTTGCAAATGATATAAATAAAACTGGTGGGAAAGCGCTTGCTGTTATAGCGGACGTAACAAATCTGGAGCAGATAAAAAATCTTGTCGATACCGCTGTTCAGAAATTTGGACGTGTAGATGTGATAATTAATAACGCAGGTGTAATGCCTTTATCTCCAATGGATCGGCTAAACGTTGAAGAATGGAATACAATGATCGATGTGAATATTAAAGGAGTACTCAACGGCATTGCCGCTGTTCTTCCTTATATGAAAGAGCAAAAGTTTGGTCAGATTATAAACACTTCTTCTGTGGCAGGTCACAAGGTATTTTTCGGCTCTGCCGTTTATTCTGCGACAAAATATGCTGTTAGGGCATTGACAGAAGGTTTACGAATGGAGGTGAAACACTATAATATTCGTACAACAATTGTGTGTCCAGGTGCAGTTAAGACGGAATTGTTAGAACATATTTCCGAAGCAGATATTCAGCAGGCCAACAAAGATTATGTGGGGGAAGTAGGGATTAGTCCAGACAGTTTTGCGCGTGTGGTTGCCTTTGCAATCAGCCAGCCAGCGGATGTTGACATCAATGAAGTCATCTTCCGCCCAACAGCACAGGAGCTTTAATCAACTTTTGCTCCCAAAAAGAAAAGGGAATTCGGGATAGGCAAGAACCGGTGAACTATTTAATATATAATAAAGTTAATAATATGAAAGCACTAAAAATAGTAGCGGCAATTTTCATTACTGTTGTAATGGTGTCCTGCAACGAAAAGAAGAAAGAAGCATTAAAATCGCAGACAGCAAAAACAAATACAGAAACAAAACCAGAAATGGAGGAATTGTCAGCGAATGATTTTACCACTTTCAAAGTAAGTGACAAATTGAAATTTTATAAAGTTTCTTTCAAGAACCAATATGATATCACGGTTGTTGGTCATCTTTTTATTCCAAATAATTTCAACAGAAATGAAAAGCATCCAGCAATAATCGTTGGGCATCCAATGGGTGCGGTGAAAGAACAAAGTGCCGATGTTTATGCGTCAAATATGGCAGACAGAGGATTTGTAACCTTGGCAATAGACCTTTCGTTTTGGGGCGAAAGTGAGGGCGAACCAAGAAATTCAGTCTTGCCAGATGTGTATGCCGAAGACTTTAGTGCCGCAGTAGATTATTTGGGTACGCGTGATTTTGTTGATAGAAATAATATAGGAATTATAGGCGTTTGTGGTAGTGGAAGCTTCGTCATTAGTGCCGCCAAAATTGACCCAAGAATGAAAGCGATAGCTACGGTAAGTATGTACAATATGGGTGCTGTCAACCGAAATGCACTCAACCATTCCCAAACATTGGCACAAAGAAAACAACTGATAGCCGAAGCCGCTGAACAGCGCTATGCGAAATTTTCTGGAGAAGAAATTAAATTAACCGGAGGAACAGTTCACGAATTAACAGAAGACACCCACCCAATACAGCAAGAGTTTTTCGACTTCTACAGAACGCCACGTGGCGAGTTTACGCCCAAGGGTGCAACCAGGCAAACCACCACACACCCTACGTTGAGCAGTAATACGAAGTTTATGAATTTCTATCCCTTTAATGATATTGAAACCATTTCACCACGCCCAATGTTGTTCATCACAGGAGACCAAGCACACTCAAAAGAATTTAGCGAAGACGCCTACAAACGTGCAGCCGAGCCAAAAGAATTGGTTTACATAAAAGGTGCAGGACACGTTGATTTGTATGATAAGACGGATTTAATTCCCTTTGATAAGTTGGAAACGTTTTTTAAGACAAATTTAAAGTAGCAATAATCAGCACATTGCAATTACTCACAAATAACATTTTCTTTAAGTTCGTGAACCTAAAGGTTTCTCGTTCCTACAGGTGCGAAGAGCTGTTAATATTCGGGTGTCAACACCAAATATTCACCCAGTAAAAAAGCTTAAAGCCTATTGCCTACAGCTTCCATCAAAAACCCCTCAATCAACCCCGAAGGATGCCTAGAAGCAACAACCGGAAAATCAAACCAATGTTGCAACTCCTCGTCAAACCCAGTTCCATTTAAATAATTATGCAAAGCCAAGTTCAATCCCTTGGTGTATTTGGGGTGATCTGCTCCTTGCGGATCTTCATGCCATAAATCGTTTTGGGCAAAACCTTCAAAAACAGGTCCCGTAACCGTTATTCCAAATTCCTCAGGATTCTTACCAATCGGGCTGTGAACCGTAGTGGTAAACTGGTGCCAATACGCGCTCTGAATACAATTGCGTTCAAACAATTGCCGCACCACCTCCAGCGAATCAATGGTTTCCTGTTCCGTTTGGGTGGGAAATCCATACATTAAATACGCGTGAACCATAATATTGCTTTCAGAAAAATTATGGGCAACGCGCGTTACTTGCGCAATATCAACGCCTTTTTTCATTTTGGCAAGCAATCTATCCGAAGCAACTTCCAAACCGCCCGTTACAGCAATGCAACCAGATTGCGCCATCAATTCACAAAGCTCAAAACTGAAAGTCTTTTCAAAACGAATATTCGTCCACCACGTAATTTTTACATTCCGTTCCAATAAAGCATTTGCTAAAGCCCGCAACATTCTTGGCGGCGCGGCTTCATCCACAAAATGAAAACCCGTAATGCCAGTGTCCTTAATTATCTTTTCAATTTTGTTGACTAAATCTTCCGCGGTTGTGTTTTGGTAATTTCCAATATAATCCAGGCTCACATCGCAAAACGAACATTGTTTCCAATAACAGCCGTGCGAGATGGTCATTTTATTCCATCGGGCATCCGTCCACATTCGGTGCATCGGGTTCACCACATCCAGAAAGGACACATATTTATTAAAAGGCAAGCCAGAATAATCGGGCGCGGGCAAGTTTCTATGATGGTAAATGGTATTCGGAAATTTATTCTTATAAACAACTGCATCGTTTTCCAGCACATACGTCCGTTCCAAATCATTTGCGGAAACCGTCCCTTCCAGATACTGAACCATTTTTAGCAAAGGCCCTTCCCCATCGTCCAACGAAATAAAATCCACAAATTCAAAAATCCGTGGATCGGTAAGCGAACGCAGTTCGGTATTGCAATAGCCGCCACCAAAAGCAATTTTAATATCTGGAAAAAACTGTTTCGCAAATTGCGCACAACGCAAGGCTGCAAAGAGATTTCCGGGAAACGGAATGGTAAAGCAAACCAAAAGCGGTTGCTCCTTTTTAATTTTTTTCAGTAGAATATCCAGCATTTTCTCTTCAATGATTGTCGGCTGAAAACTTAAAAATTCATCTATCTCATTAAAGCTACTGGCTGAGGTGGCAATCTGCTCGGCGTACTTTGTAAAGGCAAAAAACTCATCTACATTGGCTTGAATAAAGTCGCCTATCTCCTCAATAAAAAGCGTTCCGTAATGTTTTGCCTTATCAATAATACCAATCTCCCCAGCTTCCCATTTAATATCCCGATTCACTTGGGAAAGCCGATGGCCCAACGGTAAAAAATTAGGTTCCAGAATTTTATGCGCCGTTGCAAGATCCTGCTTTTGAAGAAAAGGAATAACAACATCCACACATTGAATGTACTTGGCCTTCATTCTGCGAACTTCCGGATAATCAAAATGCTTTAAATCCTGCGCTTCCTTGAACATAGCGCGAAGAAAATCGCCCGTAAAAATCTCGGTAAATAGTTCTATACTTAAATCGCAAGTATGCACAGCAATGTCGTGAACTTCCAAAAACCCTTTTAAATAAGCCGACGCCGGATAAGCGGTGTTTAGCTGCGTAAACGGTGGCGTTATGAATAGGATTTTGGATTGCATTGGGCAAAGGTAGGATTCTTTGATTTATGGTGGGTGGAATTGGGGGTTGATTAATATTTTTTGTTAAATGTTAATTTAAATTCTATATTTGGAATTCTCCCCGATTAAATATGCTCACCGTTACGGTTTTCCGTAAATAGTGATATTGATTTATTAATACAACTTAAGTTTAATAATATATATAGATTGATGAAGATAAATGCATTAATTTATTTATCTGTATAAAGTAGCTAATTTGTAAAAGTCATGATAGAAACATTACCAATACTAGATATATTAAAAGAGCCTCTTTACAATCTAGCCAAAAACACAAAAGATGAAATTGTACATCTAGCTAAAAATGAGTTGGCAAACTATCTAATATCTAGTGCAAAGAAATATGGTAAAACCAAAACATTTCTTTACCGCTATGAAAGGATAGAATTTTATGATGCATATTATCCTATAAAGGTTAGGGATTCTAATAATAATATTGCATTAGACAACATTAATAATCTATTTAAAATTTCTCAATATTGTTCAATAATAGGGAGTGCTGGTTCAGGAAAAAGTATGTTAACCAAACATTTTTTTTTAAATTCTTTAAAAAACAAAGATGCCATACCATTAATTATTGAATTAAGAAACCTGAATAAATTTAACGGAACTATTACTGAATATATTCATTCC
>JBBQQN010000111.1:0-10082 GCA_038215845.1 Flavobacteriales bacterium
GAAAATGAAATGCAACTCATGCAGTTTCTTCAGAAAAAAAGTAAAGAATATAAGGCCCGGGGTGAATAATAGATTTCTTCTTTTATTGTTATTTTTTTTATGGATAACGTCAACTATTTCGGCGCAACAGGAAACCCTTCAGGGGAAAGTGATCAATGAAACAGATGTAGAGGGAATCCATATTTTGAACACTTCCTCCCGTTATAATGCCGTTACCAATGAAAACGGACATTTTTCCATTACCGTAAAAGTGCTGGATACCTTACTTTTTTCCTCCATAAAATATATTCCCGAAAAAATAATTGTTTCCGAAGCAATTTTTGAAAAAGGAGTGATAACGGTAAAGTTGACCGAACTCGTAAATGAGCTGGATGAAGTTCTTTTGGCCCGCAACCTTTCGGGAAACATAAACACAGACCTTAAAAACATAAAGACTGAGAAGCCAATTAATTTTGATGACGTAGGAATTCCGGGTTTTAAAGGAAAACCGGAAGAAAAAATTGTTCCTTTGTATTTTGCCGTAACTCCCCTAAGTGTAAATTTAGAAGCTCTATATAAACACATATCCGGGTATTACAAGGAATTAAGGACGCGCCGAAGTTGGGAGATGGAAAACAATGCGATAGCCCATATCCTTAATTATTACACACTTCCTTTTTTTAGTGATACTTACGGGATTCCCGAAAATAGGGTGTATGATTTTTTGCTGTTTTGTGCAGAAACTACCCAAATAGAAAAGGAGTTCAAAAATGAAAAATATGGTACCGTATTCCTTATTTTTGACGAAAGGGCGAAAACCTATCTTTCTCGAATGAAAGAAAATTTTAAAGAATGAAATGGGTTAGACACTTAAATCAGTTTTTAATTGAGAGAATTTTGTAACAATCAAATCCAGAATACGTCTAATGTTCCATTAGCCCCTTTTTTATAATATGAAGATTTTCAGGATTTTAATTTTATTGATGGTATTTCCGCTGGTTTCCGGCACTCCGGTACACAAATTTTACGTTAGTATAACTAAAATAGAATACGTACAGGAAAAAGAATCACTTCAGATAATCACAAAAATATTTATTTACGATATTGAGGACGCCCTTCAAAAGCGATACGATCCTTCCATTTCCCTCGATAGCAAAAAACAAACGCCTGCAGATGTCGCCTTTCTGAAAGAATACATCCTTCAAAAATTAAAGATTAAGGTAAATGGCAAGCCCGTGAAGCTCGATTATATAGGCCAGGAATACGATACGGATATGGTTGTAGCCTATATGGAAGTAAAAGGAATTACAGATCTTGAAATTATAGAAATTGAAAACCAAGTGCTAATGGATATGTTTTCAGAACAACAAAACATCATTCACCTTAAAACCCCGAAAAGCCGTCGCAGCTTGATTTTAGACCGCGACGAGCCCAAGGGAATTTTAAATTTTAAAGAATAAACATCAATATATATTATAAGTCTTTCACCTTCAAACTTTTCAAATTAAAAACAATGAAATTAATTAAATCCCTAATACTAACGTTAGTTTTTCTTGCCCAAGGAATTGTTGTGGCGCAGAATGAAACAGATTCAACAAAACGCGACCCCGGTCATTTAAACACAAACCGTTTTAAACAAATGTACGAGGAATTTTCAACTCCAAATATGTTTAGAACCGCAAGTGGCGCTCCTGGACCCAATTATTATCAGCAACAAGCGGATTATGTAATGGATGTGGAGTTAGATGATAAAACCCAAAAGCTAACCGGAAACGAAACCATTACCTATACCAACAATTCTCCGGATCCACTTGAGTTTCTGTGGGTACAGTTGGATCAAAATGTTAGGTCGAAAAGTTCGAAGTCTCCCTTGATTGAATCTTCCGATGCCACTCCTGCAGATATGGCTGGCAAATTTGTCAACACTTATATGGACAATGCTTTTAACGGAGGTTTCAATATAATGGAAGTGAAGGATTCCCAGGGAAACCCATTGCAACATATCGTTAACCAGACGATGATGCGGGTGGAAATGCCTCGAAATTTAAAGCCGGGCGAAAAATTTGTCTTTTCCATTAAGTGGTGGTATAATATCAACAACCACGTTACAGACCGTGCCCGTAGTGGTTACGAAACTTTTGAGGATGGAAACAATGGTTATATAATTGCCCAGTTCTACCCAAGAATGGCAGTTTACAATGATGTAGAAGGTTGGCAAAATAGTCAGTTTTGGGGAAGAGATGAATTTGCACTTCCTTTTGGGAATTTTGAGGTAAACATTACGGTTCCTTCAGATCATATTCTCGATGGAACTGGGGAGCTTCAAAACAGAAAGGATATTTTCAGCAAAGAAATGATGAACCGATATGAAGCTGCCCAAAAATCTTACGATAAGCCAGTTTTAATAGTAACCCAAGCCGAAGCTGAAGCTGCTTCAAAAGGTTTTGCAACCACAAAAAAAACATGGAAGTTTAAAGCGGAAAATGTTCGCGATTATGCCTTTGCTACTTCACGAAGGTATATTTGGGATATGATGGCTGTAAAAATGGGAGACCGCAGCGTTATGGCAGTTTCGCTTTATCCGCCGGAAGGAAACCCTTTATGGGAAGTATATTCTACCAAAGCAGTTGCCAGTACCTTAAAGTCATACTCGCGGATGACGTTCAATTATCCTTATTCAAAGGCTATTTCTGTGAATGCAAAAAATCAAGGGATGGAATATCCAATGATCTGCTGGAACCATGGAAGACCCGATAAAGACGGCAGCTACAGCGACCGCACAAAATATGGAATGATCAGCGTAATAATTCACGAAGTGGGGCACAACTATTTCCCAATGATCGTAAATAGTGACGAACGCCAATGGACATGGATGGATGAAGGACTGAACACTTTTGTACAGTATGTTGCCGAACAGGATTTTGGTGAATCTTTTCCTGATGATATAGCACCTAACAAAAAATATCCGTCCAGTCGTGGTCCCGCCAAAAATATAGTAGATTATATGGCTGGGGATCAATCGCAATTGGCACCCATAATGAGCAAGGGATTGAATGTGTACAATTTTGGGGCAAATGCCTATTCAAAACCAGCAACCGCGCTCAATATTCTTCGCGAAACTATTATGGGAAGAGATTTATTCGATTATGCCTTCAAAACTTATGCACATAGATGGATGTTTAAGCACCCAACCCCGGAAGACTTTTTCAGAACCATGGAGGATGCCTCAGCAGTAGATTTGGATTGGTATTGGAGAGAATGGTTTTATTCTACAGATTATGTAGATATTGGTGTTAAGGACGTTAAAAAATTCTACGTTACTTCAAAAATGAATAAAGAAGTAAAGGAAATGATGGTTTCCCGTGGGATAAAGGAAAGCGATCTTCCTCCCTTGGTTTATATGGTTGAGGAAAACAGCGAGGATTTCGAAGAAAGTATGCGTGATTCAAAATTGGAAGATGTAAAAACACTTAATGAATATATCATGGATAATATTCCCCAAGAAGAAAGGGCCAAATTGAAACATCCAAAATATTTCTATGAAGTAACTTTCGACAAGCCGGGTGGAATACCAATGCCGATAATTGCGCAGTACACCTATAGCGATGGATCTACTGAAAGGATTACCTATCCAGCCGAAATCTGGAGAAAGAACGACACCTCGGTGGGCAAGGTTATTGCTTCCGAAAAGGAAATTACCAAGATAGAAGTAGATCCGGATGAGGAAACGGCAGATATTGACACCTCAAACAATAGCTGGCCAAAACGCAAAAAATTAGGTGCTTTTGATGCGTTTAAAAACAAAACGATAGAAAACTAAAGAGCAAGCTCGAAAACCCTTCTTCAATTTTTTGGGGAAGGGTTTTTTCATTCTTTAAATTTTTCATAACTCATAACCTAAAACTCATAACTCGTGTTTATATTTGCAGCATGATTTCACAAGCAATTTTTCTATTCATAAGCGGTGCCGAAATAGGTTTTATACTATTTATCGTGCTTTTGGTTTTTGGAGCCGATAAGGTTCCCGAGATTGCAAGGGGCTTAGGAAAAGGGATGCGCCAAATAAAGGACGCTACCAACGATATAAAATCCGAAATTACAAAAGGTGCGGAAAAGCAAGGTATTGATATAGATATCACCAAAGATGTCCGAAAAGAAATTGACAAAGTAAAGGAGGATGTTGATGACATTACTGGCCCCGTAAAAAGAAAATTCTAAATCTTTAAACAGCGAGAAAGGTATTTGGGTGCTTTCCTCTAGTATAAAAGTTCAAGGATTTTTACAATAATATTTATATTCCTTATTCTCTTTCCTTAATTTCTTTAACTGAAGGATTTTTGAACCCAAAATTTATTTAACTACCCGTGAAATTGTAAGCCCATCCCTGATTGGCAGGATTACGGTTTCCAGATTGGGATGTTCATTCAATAATTTATTATAGCGAAGTAATGCTTTGGTATCTTCATCATCAGCTTTTAAAGCTTCAACTACTTTTCCGCTCCACAAAACATTATCACTTAAAATTACCGACCCTTTTTTTAGCTTCGGAAAAATGATTTCCAAATAGTTGGGGTAATTGTTTTTATCGGCATCAATAAATACTATATCGAAGGTTTTATCGAGTTTTGGAATTATTTCCAAGGCATTTCCCAGATGTTGAAAAATTTGTTTTCCGAAGGGCGATTCATCAAAATATTTTCGTTGAAAATCAACCAATTCCTCATTGATGTCTATCGTGTGTAGTTCCCCGTTTTGCTGTATTCCTTCAGCCAAGCACAAAGCGGAATAACCCGTATAGGTACCAATTTCCAAAATGTTTTTTGGCTGAATTAATTTTGAAAGCATACTCAAAACACGGCCCTGCAAATGGCCGCTCAACATACGCGGTTGCATCTGTTTTTGCCAGGTTTCCCGATTCAATTTTTGAAGCAGCTCCGGTTCAGGTTGCGAATGTTTTTCAACGTAATCGTTTATTTTTTCGGGAAGAAAATCCATTTTGAAATTTTTTAATGAATACCGCCCATCATCCTTTTTATGATTGGCGAAATGAGTATTGCAAATATACCCACAATCATACTAATTACACCAAAACTGGCATAAACCGAAACGTACGAAAAGAGTTGCTGAAAGGATTCGCTGTTTTGTGATGCAATTTGTGGCGTCAAGCCAGTAATGTATTCAGTAATTGTTCCGAAAATTCCCTCAGAAAAAACATTTGAATTTCCATCTGAAACTGTAGTTAGTTTCGCTATTTTTCCTGCGAAAAAATGCCCGTAAAAATTCGCCGAAAACCAAACACCCATAATAAATGCAACATATTTTAAAGGTGAAAGCTCTGTCATTTTTGAAAGCCCGATGGGGGAGAGGAATAATTCCCCAACGGTCAAAACTAGATAACCGATCACCAAATAGCTCATTGAAGTTTTTGCAAAATCATCAACGCTATGTGCGGAAAGCGCAAAAACAATAAAGCCGAGGCCGAGGAATAATAGGCCAAGTCCAAACTTTACAGCAGAATTCGGATTAATTTTTCTGCGGCTCAAATAAGTCCAAAGCATTGAAAATGGAATGGCGAAAAGAATTATAAAGCCAGCATTGATACTGTTAGTTCCCGCGGCGTCCATTCCCACTAAATTCACATTTCTATCTGCGAAAAGAGTTAATGAACTTCCTGCCTGTTCAAAAATGGCGGCGAACAAGGTGTATAAAACCGTAAAGTAAACAGCCACGAGTAAACGTTTCTTTTCTTTTAAACTGACCGTGGAAATAATATAACCGATATAAAAAACCAAAAACGCTGAAACAATCCACACTAAATACCCTTCAAACTCATTAAACCGCACCAGTGTGGCGAAAATTCCAACTGAAGCTATTGCAGCCAAAACAATTAATTTCCCTCTATTTAATCCGAATGAATTACGGTTGTAAACCTGCTGGTTTGGCACATGGCCCTTATTTCCGAAGACATTATTTTTTAAACCATTTCTGAAAACCAAAAGCCCGGTGACCATTCCAATTCCAGCTAATACAAAGCCGTAATGCCAGCCATATGTTATCGCGAACCAAGCGCAGAGGAGCGGGGCAATAGCGGCTCCCAGATTTATTCCTAAGTAAAAGATTGTAAATCCAGAATCACGGCGCGCATCGCCTTGAGCGTACAATTCTCCTACAAAAGAAGATATATTGGGTTTGAAAAATCCATTGCCAACAATTATTAAACCCAAAGAACCATAAAAGAAAATTGGCATTTCAATAGAAAGAAAAAAGTGACCGAAAACCATTAAAATTCCACCGAGGATAATTGCTTTTCTGTAACCCAGAATTTTATCTGCCAAAATTCCTCCAATCATTGGAGTTACATAAACTAAGGACATATAAGCAGCATAAACCCCAAAAGCCATATCGTCATCGTACAACAAATGTTTGGTCATATAAAGGACCAATAGGGCGCGCATTCCATAAAAGGAAAATCGTTCCCACAATTCAGCGAAAAATAAATAGAGAAGCCCTTTTGGATGGCCGAAAAGTTGAGGTTGTTCGGTTTCAGAAATAATATTGCCCATAGTTGTGTTTTTTAACTAGAGCAATGTAGAATCTTATGCAAATTAAAAATTGCATTGTTTCAAAATATACTAAAAAATAGCAGAATGTGATTAATTGTGAATACGGTTACAATGAATTACAAAAACGCTTTGTACTCTTTGTTTTCGGCACTTTCGGAGAATTCTTCCAGCAACGTTTTATCGATGGTAATGTTGTTTGGTACAATTCGCAAACGGTATTTGCTTTCGCCAATAAAGGTGAAAAGATCGCGGCGATCCAGTTTTTGGGTATTATCTAACTTAAGAATATCATTGATATTTTCAATAATTCGGGTAAGATAGGTTTGGTTTTTAATTTCTCCGGCCAGACTTACCGGAATACTTTGGGAATCGCCTTCGGCAAATTTTCGGCGGATTGCGAATTTCAGAAGATTTTTATACTGCGTTGTTTTGGAACCAAAATCTATGGTTTGTTCGTATATGTCTTTGGTCGGAATGTTCAGTTTCATCAAACTCCAATCTAAAAAATGAATGGTAATTTCATTTGGTTTTGGGGTGCTGGCAAGTCGAATTACCCAAGTGGTTGCTAAAACCAGAAAGATTGAAATCAACGAAGTTTTCGCAATTATTTTGATGAAATTATTGCTGAAATCGTTTCCGAAGGTCAAAAATACTTCAGAAATCTGGGAAACAAATATTAGAATAATTACCAAAATTGAAATGATACCGATAATTTTCAAACCTCTGTAAGCAAAAGTGCGGTAGAAGGAAATTCCCAATAAATAGGAAAGAAAAGCGGAAAGCAACAAATCAGGGATTCCACTGATTCGTATGTTCTGAATAATATTTTTATCACCTAAAATAAAAGGAAGTATGAAGGTGATTATTGAGGTTAAAACAATGGCAATAATTATTTTTTTAATGTTCTTTTTATTGTGGTAAATAAATCCCGGTGCGTAATAAAAATAGAAAAGCGCCAGTAGCAAAAACATATTGTTTATAATGGAAAATAGATTGATTCCCAGATGATAACTTTGGGTTTCGGTGAACGAAAAAACTGTTCCGCCAAAAATCCAACACCCGGAAAGCACCCAGACAAACATGGACAGACTCAAATAGAGTAAGGCTTTGTCCACTCTTTTTTGTGAATCGTCTTCTTCGAGCAGCTTGCTGAACCTTTTACGGATATTGTGCCAAAGCGCAAGCAACAAAACCCCACCAAGAAAGGCTATGCAAATATGTGATAGGATATAAAATTTAGCTACTTCGGTCATTACTCACCAAGAATTCTGCTAACCAATTTTTTCTTTGCTTCTTCATCATCGCCACAAAGCCATTGTATTACATTGTTTTCCCAAATGTCATCGCATTGTTCTTCTGAAAGTATATTGCGTTCAATGGCCAGATCCAATATTTTTCCCGGATAGGAAGACTGGATGGCACTTTCCATTTCCCCCAAAGGGTATGGATCGTCAAGGCCCATAATTACTTGTTTGGAACCTTGATTTTTAACTAACAATTCCAAAGAACCGGTATCGTGCACCAAGGTGTCAAAGAAAATATTTTTATGACCAACAGATTTTCGGGGATGGACCTTTCCTTCAAAAAGGTCGGGACGACCATCAAAACCTTGAATTCTTCTACCTAAATTTATTTGGGCCAATTGTCCGCCATGGGCGAAACAGGTTCGCATATTGGGATATTTATCTGGGTACCCGTTTAAGGTTAAGAAATGATAGGCATCGGCACATTGCGCAAGCATCCAAATAAGGTGAAAACGCCAAGATGTATTTTCTAGTTTAATGAATTTTTCGCCATCGTAAGGATGGATTTCAACAGCCAAATTATATTTTGAAGCCAGTTCAAAAATAGGCTCATTTTCTTCATCAAAAATACAGCGCCAGGTTCCAATGGTGTCCATATAATGCGTGGGCAAGCACAATAATTGAAGTCCCAAGGTTTCCACGCAACGTTCTATTTCCCACAGGGCGCCCCGCACAAAACCGGGATGCACCACAAAACCACAGGTAAATTTTGAAGGATGGTCGTGTTGTACTTTCGCATTAAAATCATTCTGAAACCGAAGTGCTTGTTTCATTTCTTCCACGCGTAAACCATTTCCGTATAGTTGTGAAAGATTCAAAACAACAGCGTGGTCTATATTGAAACGCTCCATCCATTCCAACTTTTCATTCAAGAAGAAACTTGAATCGGTAACTGGGCGGCTCCAATCTTTTTGAAGCATAAACTTACGGTCCTTATCTACCCAAAATATGCCCTTATCCTTCATAAATTGAGGGATTTCCTCAGGATAGGGGAGTAGGTGTGAATGGCCGTTGATGCGAAGCTTTTTTTTCATATACATTTCCCGCCCTTTAATTATCGCTCAGGATAAGCTTCGGCGGAATTTCTTTAATTAGTTATTGATTTAATGCTAAAGTTACAAACTTTTGGTGCGCCCACCATCTACCGGAAGATTAATTCCGTTGATATAACTGGCGGCTTCACTTGCCAAAAAAGCAACAGCGTTGGCGATTTCTCCCGGTTGGGCAAACCGTCTTGCGGGAACCAAACTTTTCATAAAATCACTAGCTTCTTTTTCGGTTTTATCCATTCGCTTTGCGGCGTTGCCAACAATATCTTCCAAACGATCGGTAGCTGTAAAACCTGGCAAAACGTTGTTTACTGTTATTCCGAACTGGCCTAATTCATTAGCCAAAGTTTTACTCCAACTTGCAACCGCTCCACGAATGGTATTACTCACTCCTAGGCCATCAATAGGTTGTTTTACTGAAGTTGAAATTATATTGATGATTCTGCCGTAATCTGCCTCTTTCATTCCGGGAACAACTGCTTGTGCTAAAATTTGATTGCAAATTAAATGCATTGAAAATGCTTTTTCAAATTCATCACTTGTTGCGGAAAAGATTGGTCCGCCTTTTGGGCCGCCGGTGTTGTTAACCAAAATGTGAAAGGTCTTAGTTGATGCAGCCAATTCAGCCTTCTTTTTTACTTCTTCAGGTTTCGTGAAATCTGCCACAAAATAGTTGTGTTTTTGGCCTTTATCGTGGGCGAGTTCAATTAAGGTTTCTTTCAGCTTTTCCTCATCGCGGGCAACCAAAGTTACTGTTGCTCCCAGCTTTGCCAATTGTATGGCTGAAGCTTTTCCTATTCCCGCTGTGCTTCCACAGACTAGGGCATTTTTATTTGTTAAATCTAAATTCATTTATTTTGAGTATTGAGTTTTGAGTATTGAGTATTCAGTTTCTTTTTCAATCGTATTTTATGCACACATTCTTCGCCTCGGTAAAAAAGCGAAGTGCTTCAAAACCACCTTCACGGCCTACGCCACTATCTTTCATTCCGCCGAAGGGAGTACGCAAATCTCGGTTAAGCCAAGTATTTACCCAAACAATTCCTGCTTCAATTTCTTTTGAAATGCGCATTGTACGGTTTAAATCTGAAGTCCACAGTGTGGAAGACAAGCCATATTTTACCGAGTTAGCCATTTGTAATGCATCTTCTTCGGTTTCAAAAGGCATAATAGTAACCACGGGGCCG
>JBBQQN010000112.1:0-9806 GCA_038215845.1 Flavobacteriales bacterium
GGGCCATAAGGTGGGGCCTCCAAATACCGTACTCACTTTATGGGCCTGAAATTTAAAGGAGGTTACAATCCCAAAGTTGCCGCCCCCACCACGAATTGCCCAAAACAGGTCTGAATTTTGATCTTTATTTACGGTTACAAAGGAGCCATCTGCCAGAACCATATCGGCTTCTAGAAGATTATCTATAGTTAATCCGTATTTACGCGATAAATGCCCTACCCCTCCTCCAAGGGTCAATCCACCTACCCCCGTTGTTGATATAATGCCTGCCGGAATTGCCAATCCAAAAGCATGGGTGGCATGATCCACCTCTCCCCAAAGATTTCCCCCTCCAACACGGACGGTATTATCAGCTGTATTTACCCTAACATTTTTTAGTCCAGATAAGTCTATTACCAAACCCTCATTGCACAAACCTAGTCCGCCACCATTGTGGCCCCCACCTCTTATAGCAATAAGTAAATTGTTCTCCCGCCCAAAATTTACCGAGGCCATCACGTCGGCTACATCCACACACATGGCGAATATTCCAGGATGTTTGTCAATCATGCCATTATATACTTTTCGGGTTTCATCGTAATCCGTATCCGAAGACAACACCAACCTTCCACGCAATTTAACCGCGAAGGCTTCTATTGTGGAAGTATCTAACTGTTTTACTGAATTTTTCATATTGCAAATTTAAAGTGCTATTTAGAAATTATCATATCCTTTAAGGACCATAGTATGGCCAAGACGTCTTTTTTTGAATCTTCTGAGATGGAATTCTTGTCCAGGGCAATAAAAATATCATCCATTACGTGCAAGTATTCTGAAGGACTGATATTCATACCTGTATGTGCCATTACCATATCTTTTCCAGAATAATTGGCAGGGCCCCCACTCCCAGCGCTAAAAAAATCGACGGTGTTTTTTTTAATAACGGCTAACTGTTCGGGCTTATCCGCAAAAGGTAGAAACCGTGCATTTATAGCTGGGTTATTCATATGTGCATAAACGGTATCATCTACTATAGATATAATGCCTTCTTTGCCACCCAAGCGTTCATAAAGTGTTTTCGTCATGATATTTTGTTTTTAATTATAACCCAAAACTAAAGAGACAAAATAGGATACACCGCTACAAATAATTCAAAAAACTACAATTTTGAACCATGGGTAATATTATAAAAAATTGATATTATGTCTGTTGTATATATTTTGAAGGAAGTATGCCGTATTTATCCATAAAGCATTTTGAGAAATAGGCAGAACTATTAAAACCTGTTTTAAAGGCAACCTCAGAAATATTATCTGTTTGTTTTTGAAGTAAAAGCAAGGCTTTTTCTAAACGATAATCCTTTATAAATGCGTTGGAGGATTTCCCCACGACAGCCATCATTTTACGGTATAGTTGCGATTTGCTATAACCTAAATTTTTACAAAAATCGCCTGCACTTAAAGTGGTTTGGTCCCATACCCGCTCTGTATAATCCATCAGGTGGTTAAGAAATTTTTCGTCTGTAGTACCTAATGCATGTACATGGGCATTATTTATAGGAATATTTAAATGTTCACTTTCATAAAGGTCCTTAACTTCAGATGATATGGCGACAGGGCCCTTAACGTATTCACATAAACGCTCGGCCATTTGTATGGTATCCTCAAAAATGCCATCCTTTTCCGTTACGGGAACTCCGGCACTCAACCCAATATTGACGTCTAAATAATTGTGCGAAGCTGCTGTTTTATTTTGAATCTCCAAAGCGCAGGATAAAGCTTGGGTAACGGAATCAAAGGCTCCCAAATAAGAATATAAACGCTGTTTGACGATACGGCCTTTATAATTGCTTAATAGCTCCTGTATGGTTGTAGTAATTTTTTGGTGATGGGTCTTTCGGTTTTTGGAGGGTTCCAATAAATGTAGTGGCTTGGTTGTAATAACCATAATGGTCCTAAAAGCAGGATCGTTAATAATATTCAAGGCTGTTTTTTGTGCCTTTACTGGGTCTTCTATGCGACCCAAAAAGGATTCTACAACTGAGTGATCTACTTCTATAATTCTATGGGGTACTTGTCCATGGGCATGGTTGTGCATTTCTTGTAGAGCTTCCTTATTGGGAGCTTCCACTAAACAGAAAGCAGTTTTTCGGCCGTCGTCAAACCAATAGGTAATGCCTTTACAGTTGTAGTCATCCTGTATTTTTAAGTCTGCTTGGTGTAATTGTGCCACAATCTCAGCGGTTACTTCTGCCGAAACATCATGACGGTCCATATATATTGGCATAGCATCACATTATAGTATGTAATGTAGTGATTTTTATTGAGTTAAAGGATTATTGAGTGGGGCTTTAGTTGAAGCTAACTAATGTATGCTTTGTTTTTTATTCCCTTTAGTAGAAGAAACCTTTTATAACAAAAAAAGCCCCGTCAATATTGACGGGGCTTTTAATTAAACTTGAAAGTATATATTAGATAACTTTAACGTTTACTGCGTTTAAGCCTTTGTTTCCTTCTTGCAAATCGAATTCAACTTCATCGCCTTCGCGAATCTCGTCTACTAATCCTGAAATGTGTACAAAGTGATCTTTGTCTACTCCTTCTTCCGTGATAAAACCAAATCCTTTGGCATCATTGAAAAATTTTACTGTTCCTTTACTCATTGTAATGTAATTAAATTATTAATATTTATAGAATTGCAAAGATGGTGCCAATAAATTAGAATATAGGCAATTAGCCAATTTATTTACATTATAATTTTCCTTGTTCTATAATACGATGCAATGCATTGGAATATAAGGGGCCATTATTTTAAGGTTGCTTGAGCATGTGCGGAACTGCGTACAGCAGCATTCAAGTCTCTAAGCTTTAGATATAAAATAGGAATACCAATTGCGGCAATTAGCACACCCCCTATTGAAAGTAATGTCTGCAACATATTTTTCTAAGTTTTATTGGTTGGCACTATTACTAATATAATCAATTTAATCCTTATAATTAAAATCCCCATTTTTGGGGATTGCCCCTTCTTCTTTGTTGCCGTTACTTTAGCTGTTCAACCAGTTTGGTTATAACATCACATCCTCTTTATAAACTTTTTATACCCCCTGGTTACAACTAATAATTAACGGTATGGAAACGAGCAAATACAATACTACCCTTAACGGATTGGTGGGACACTTGGTGGTTAAAACCGCGGAGGAAAAACAAAATTTCAATCAACTCAGTGAACTGCTTGCCCAAACTTCATTTTTGGAAGATAGTTGCGCCCCTAAAAAAGAGGATTTCTCTTTTGAAAAGTCGGATATTTTCTTCGATGATAAAATTGGGACCCGAGCAAAAAAAAGCATAGAATTTATTTCCAAAAGCAAAGAGTCCAGTAAGGAAGAACCCCATTATAGGGTTTTTAAAAGGGAAGTACCTGTTCGAAATAATTTATTATACGGTTCAATGCCCAACTGGGCCATGGGTGCAAAAGTGGAAAAAACTATTGGGCCTTTTGAGCAGGTGGACGGACGGAAATTTTGGTTCGACTTCTTTCCTATTTTTAAATTTTCAAAATTATATATACAAGGCATCACCAATCCCGTGCTGCTATTTAATTCATCTGAAATCAAAACATTTGAAATAGAGGAAAACAGCAAAATAATTTCAAAGCGGGGCAATAGCTTTAATCTTTCCAAAGGGAGTATTTGGGTTGCATCTGTATTTCTGGCTTCCAATGCCCCGGCAGGGAGTTATACCGGATTGACCATTTTGGGTGGAAAAGTAAACCTCAGCACTGCGCCGAAAATCATAAATGGAAAATTAACTGTTTCCGCAAATACAATTATCACTGTTAATTTGGATCTGGACCAACCGAAAGTTTCCAATAACGGCGACAGTCCCTACGGTATAGATGCCCGAAAAATGGAACTGGAATTACCGAAGAACTTTAAATTTCATTTTTCAGCAAATGATAAAAAGGTAGAAGAAGTCAGTGAAGCAGAATGGCAACTTTACCAACAAGCCATGAACTTTAACTGGAGAGCACAACAGCCAAATTATAATGCACAGTTAAATTCCATAAGTATTCCATTGCTTACTTCATCACAACAATTGGAAATAAGCGAGTCGAATTCGGTTTTTAATACCTTATCCAATTGTGCAACTATACAAAATAGCGCATGGCTACTTCCGGTTGCCGCTATTGATATTTCCCAAACCAATAAAGCCGCTGGAATTGGCGTCTTATGGGTTCAGACCAAGGATGGGCTTACAACAAAATGGCAGGGCGTTAAAGGCGCTGCCCTCGGTTTAAAAAGCCCTTCTTTTTTGGTCGCCCCAGGCATTATTTTAGTTACCGACAGCGCCGCCGGCAATGCGCATACTACCCAGACTTTGGAACTGTGGAAAGATAAAACCAATCCCTTTGCTTCTAAAGTGGCCCTGAGTTTTGAGGAATCGAAACCATTGTTCTATGTAAGCAACGCCGATGGTAACGAACTTATAATGTATTTCGCCAATGCGGACTTTAAAATCGATCGGCCTGTTATGGTTGATGGGGTGCCACCCGAAGTGCGTTCCCTGAATTCCCTTTTAATGATTGCCGTAAGCGATAGCGATAAACTCATTTATCTTTTTGATGACAATTTAATTCAGGATGATGCAACAATCAATAACCAAGATCCCTATATCCCAAAACAATTTGCCCTTGCTTTGGAAAATGCTCTTTTTAAGATAAGTCAGGTAAATGGATGTTTGCTGTTTGGCTCCCTAAATGACGAATACACAAAAGTAGAAAAGGGGTTTTTGTTCCTCACATTTGGATTGTTTAGGTATATTCCTACCCTACCCGATCCCTATGCTGCCAATCTTGGAGTGTTGAGAAACTCGAGGGATGGCTATGGCACCGGACGTATTGGGGCAGCGGGACAGCAGATAACTTCATGGCTGGTCTGCAGAATTATGTGGAAAGAACCCTTGGATTTGGAAAACAACAGTAAAGTTGAAGTGTCCTTCCATTTTGCACCGTTGAACAATCAGTTTGGTGGAATTTCCCTAGATGAAATAAATAATGAAAATGAAAGTGAAAATGAAAATTCTCAGGAAACACCTCAACTTGAAGAATCCGAAAGCTTTCTATCGATTAATAATCCTATAAAAGCCTCCGAATATAGAAAAAACCCTAATTTTTCACATGCTTTGGAGAGTATAGAAACTGATACATCTTCATCGAGTTCCGCATTATACTTTAGGTCTGCCGTTAACACCAACGCAACTTCTTCACGAGATGACACTCCGCTTCCAAATTTGGAAGCAATCTGGGATAGGCTGACTTCCGCAGCCCGATACAATTGGTTTTCACTATTGGACGTAAGCTCCAATGCGGATTTATTTGGGGTGAGTTTCAATTTGCCATTTGGGCGGGATAAGTTTCTCCTTTCCCAACGTACTGGTTCACAAACTGCGGACGGATATCCCATTCAGGTAAAAGGAATGGAAGTGGTAAGTCGCGGGATAAATGTAAAAGTATTTACGGTCCCCCAAATATCATGGGAACCCTTAATTAACCTTACCGCTCCAGCTATTTCCGGTGATCCTCCGGGGGGATTGAATTATTATCCCAACGACGGTGGTCCCATGCAAATAATCAATACGGGGGAAGATACAGTTGCCCTGGCTCCTATTCCCATTACAAATTACCTGCTAAAAAACTTTCATGAGGATACCGATAGTTTTAAAGCCTTTTCCTTTTTAACCCTTCCTTTTGGAATACAAGCCTTGGCGCTTTTGGAAAATGAGCATCAAGTAACCCAAGATGATGGAACGGTAAATACTAGAAACGGTTCAAAATTTTCCTATAATTCCCATGAATTTGAAAACGACATTAAAGGCGGACGGCAAATTCAATTGGATGCAGGGCCCGCCTACATCAAAGGTGAATCCAACATGTTTGTGGGAAGCACCCTCCAGCTGAACAATGTTTTGGACGTTGCAGGAAACCCCACAGGAAACAGTACGTTGGGAAGGACGGTAACAGATATATTCAACAATGAATTTTTATTGGAGCCCTTTGAGCTTATTAGGCAACGGGGAGTACCCCTAACCCGTATCGACTTAAGTGGCTATGGGGCCAGTACTTTTAGCAACTGGCTTAATCCCGCCGCCGCATTTGCCGCTACCAGCCAAGCAAGGTTTGACGTAATGGTGGGGCGCTGTGCGCATGAGGTGATACAAGTAGTAAGTATGATTTACCCATGGGCAATCAAAGTGGTCCGTACAATAACTATTTTTAGGGTGGGTACTGGTTATGTATATCGCCATGATTCCGGTTGGAAAGCCGAGAGCGACGGACGGTTTGATTTTAGGTATTTTGTAAACGAAGTTCCCGAAACCAAAATTGAAAAGGCCTCTCCTTTCGAGATACATCCCGGCATTATAAAAGGCTTGTTCAATGTGCAAAATATTATTGAGACCGATGAAATAGATGTGGCGGAAGGCGAAATGGTTTCAGATAAAATTGTGGATGAAAATGGAATTTATAAAGATAATCCTGCGGCCGGTGACCTTTTGCATTTTAAAATGCAACCGGTTTATTTTGATGCGGATATTGAAGTGGAAAACGCTACCGTAGGTTTTGTTGAAAAAACCATAAAAGGTGAAAAAAAGAAGATTGTTCCTTCAAAAAAAATTGTAGGATATGTACAGTCGGCGCCACGGGGTATTCCCATTACAAAAGAAGTATTGCGAAACTTAGTAACGGTTCAATTGGGAGCAATTGGAGGACCTTTGGACTGTGAAGTGAACCTTGCAAAAAGCGATCAGAAAATGCGCCTAAACCGATTGGATTTCAACAATTCATTTGGCGATAACGGCAGTGATATTGTTTTTGCAGTATCTGGCCGTGGCTGTGTGCTGTTACCAAAAGATGGTTCATGGACCATGGTAAAACATGAACGAAGCAATGGGGATGTTAGTCCAACCCCTTCAGATTTCAGTGTTGCGGTTATACGCAATGGAAAAGTGGTTAAAAACGGGGCGGACGTAAAAATAGATATAGCTCCCAAAGATGCGCTACTTCGTATTGCCGAACCTACCGAATTGTTACGTCAACCCACAAATTCAACCGTAAATTATGGTTTCGTCCAAAATACCGATACCCAAAAAGCACTGTTCCTTAACCCTTCCTATGAATGGAATTCCAAAAAATTGAACAGTAAGGTACCTCCCTTGTTTGTTGATGCTTTCAGAATAGTCAATTCCAAAGCCATTTTCCCCAATGTGGGCGATGCAACTACTAACTTCGGAGATGCCGTGCGTTTATTGTCCGGCGGAAATGTTCCTTTCCCAAAAGGCACTCTGCAGGATCTAGGCAACGATGTATGGCAATTAATGGATATTACCGATACCATTGACAATGTAAAACAGCAGGGCTATCAATTGATAAAAGATGGAATAGACAAATTTGATCTGCCCGATACCGAATTTGAATTGATCGATCTGGGAGATGGCGCTTTCAGGATATATATTGAATACAAGGGCAAAAATGAAAATGATTCTGAAGTAAAAGGAAACCTTGATTTTAATATTAATTCATTGGCACAGGGCGCTGTGGATACCTGGAAAAGTAAAATGGAAAATGTTGGGCTGGTTATAGATCTTGCAGGTATAAACAGGCTTATGAGAATAAGCGGAAGCTGGGATTCCAAAAAAGGACAGTCCGCTTCCTACCCTAGCCCAAAAATAGAATTTTCACCTGAACTGCAACCTGTAATCGATATTTTGGAAATACTTCAACAATTGCAGGGCGGAAATTATGCACAGGCAGTTGCAAGTGGGTTAAAACTTGCCATGAGCAACAAAGCCGGAAGTTGGGAATACAAATTTGAGGCTTCAAAAGAAATTCCAGTATTGAGGTTCCCAGTTCCGGATGCCGTTTATAACGACCCCAATTGCCCATTTAAACTGGAAGCAGGACTAAAGATTGGGGCGTATTTCAACGCGGCTTTACAAGTAACCAACAATGCGAATGAACTGATTCCAAGCGCAGGGGGTTCCTTAGGATTCTACGGAAGGCTTTCGGTGATGTGCGTTTCCATATCGGCCGCTACCATTTACGCCATTGGACAGATAAACCTTGACATTGCCGCCGATACAAAAATTGGCCCATCTCTTAGAATGAAATTTGGATTCGGGGCTCAGATTGTCGTTGGGCTACCGGTTGCCGGAAATGTAAGCGTACTTTTTGTTGTGGGAATAGAAATATTTGCCGCCGAGGGTATTGTTGAGGTAACCGCCAGCCTTTTATTTGAAGGTCATGCCGAAATATTGGGTGGCATTGTTGCAATTACAATCCGAATAGAAGCAAAAGGAACCGTATCCAGAAAAGCATTACCGGGCGGTGACAGCCGCGCAGATATGGCTTGCCAGGTAACTTTTGGATTGGATATCAGTATTGCCTTTATAATAAATATAAGTTTTTCAGAATCATGGCAAGAGCAACGTCAAATTGCTTAATTAAAAGAAGTAATCATGGATGATAATCAAAGATTTTCGATATTAACATTTCCGCAGTTTTTCGACGGCGAAGAGTTAACGTTCAATATAGTGGTAATCCCGAGGGATCAAAACCCCCTTTCTCCGGCCATAGTGGATTCCGCGCCCATAACAAATTCAGAAACCCCTTTTGCCAATGCAGAGTTTGTATTCGCGGCAAAGGTGCTTTCAGGGTTTGCCATTAGCTCTTTACCACAACCCACTGCAGATCCTGGAATAACTCTAAATTTGTCCCATCCCGAAAATGCACAAGCTATCTTTGAGGCGCTAGCCCAACATCTTGACATTGCGGATGTTGGAATGATCAACTCAAACGTTTCCTTGAACAATATTCCGCCAGACCGAAAACCAGAAGCGCCGCGCTCAAGGGAAAATTCAGTTAAAAAATACATCCCCAAAACATTTTTTGAAGCCTCTGGAATTAAATCAACCGGCAACAAAAATGCGGTGACAGATGACAGTTATCACTGTGCCCTAAAAGATGGAAAATTCGACCCTAATTTCAAGCGTAGTTCTGATACGGTTAGTTGGGGAAAAGTATTTGCCTATTTATTGCGCCAGCCTTTGTTAGCAAGGCAGGCCGGGATGATATACAGTGCCAGTATTCCGATTGAAGCTGATACCTTTCCTGATGGAGGCTACCTCTATGTTGACATAGCGGAAGGCAGCAGTTACTTTACCCAACAAGGGGAAGATGATGCATTTATTAAAAGATATGCCGCCAGAATACCTGCTTTATTGCCGGGAGATGACCCTCGGCAGGTGTTTGCTTCGGTATTGTTTCCGGTTTTGAATGTACACAAGGGCAATTACGATAAGTTGTTTATCGAGGCCGCGGAATACGATGATGGGTTTACCAAAATCATCCATACTTTTCAACCGCGCAACAGGGATTTTCTCATTGAAAAAAGTGATGGACACTACCCCACTAAAGATGTTGGGATACAGTTCGGTTTTGATGATGTAAAAATTCTTGACAGGTATATGAGGCAACTTATGGAAGATACTTCCGTGGGGGTTGGCAAACGATTGGATGCGCCTATGGGGGTTTATGGCTATAATGTTGATGTTAGGGAAACCGGGGAACCGGAAAATGAATGGGAATCACTCAACTTGGTTTCGAGCAGACAGGCTTTGATCCTTTTTAGGCAACCTGGAAATGCGGATGATCCCATTGTTATAGGTGAATTTACGGGAGAATTGCCATTTCAAGTGTATCCATCCCAAATAGACGGGCGTAAAAATTTGAATTACTGGCTTCCAATGTATTTCGGCAATTGGAATGGGCAC
>JBBQQN010000113.1:0-9636 GCA_038215845.1 Flavobacteriales bacterium
TAATTATTTTATTGTCTGAGGTTTCGATGGCTTGGGAAGCAAAATCCAATCCGGAGCCCCCAACGCTAACTTCGGATTTTAACCCCCCGTTTTCATCGATTATGAAAACCCACGCATCATTAAACCCTTTGTTGTTTTGAAGGTCACCATCTGCGCTTCTGCTGTGGCCAGCAAGTATATAACTATTATCGCTTCGTTGAATAATACTATGTGCCGTATCGAAATCTGATCCGCCAAATGTTTTTTGCCAGATTTTTTTTCCCTCATCGTCAAACTTGACTGCCCATGCATCTGCACTTCCTTTGGCGCCGGTAACATCTTGGTCTGAGCTACGCGAATCGCCCACCATAATGTAATTGCCATCATTGGTTCGGGTTACCCCATACGAGTTGTCGATTTCAGACCCGCCAAACGATTTGGCCCATACCATATCTCCATTGGCTGTAAGGCGAACCGCCCAATAATCATAGCTTCCCTTTGGATCAGTTTTGTCAAAATCAACACTTTCAGAAGTTCCGGTCATCAAAAATCCACCATCGGCTGTTTGTACTGCATCATAGCTACGGTCGTTGTTGGTTCCTCCAAAGTAACGCCTCCAAAGAATTTTTCCATCGGAATCTAAACGTATTCCCCAATATTCACCTACGCCATGCTGGGCTCCCTTTCCTTCGTCATTACCTCCGCCGCCACTGGCCGAAACATCGAAAAATCCAGTGATAAAATAACCGCCATCTTCCGTTTGAAATGCATTAAACGCTTGGTCGCTACCGGAAAAACCATAATTTTTTTCCCATAGAATAGTGCCCTCCTCATCAACTTTTACAATCCAATAATCCTGGAAACCTTCATTCTCTGAAACATCCCCGTCATTACTGGAGGTATAGCCGGTTAAAAGGTATCCACCACCATTGGTTTTGGTAATTTTTGCGGCATTTTCGTCATCACTTCCCCCATAGGTTTTACTCCAAATAATATCACCTGAGGGGGCAATTTTTAAAAGCCAAAAATCACTATCAGTACCCGTCTTGTCCACTATGTCGCCATCATTACTTCGGGTGGTTCCCAAAACAAGGTAATTGCCGTCTGTGGCTTCTATTACTGAAACAGCTTCATCAACACTGCTCCCGCCATAGGTTTTCACCATTTCTAAAGTACCTGAAATTTCTGGATCGGGACCGGGGCCCGGTTCATCCACCTTTTTACAGGAAACAATTGTTATAGATATTAAAAGCGGAAGCAGTATAGGCTTCAAAAAATGGGGTTTAATAGAAGGCATAGGTATTAATTAGGTTCTTTTTATTGAATCATCAAACGCTTGGTCGTTTCTGAATTTATTTTCATTACATACATTCCCGAAGCCAGTCCTGAAACATCTACATTTTGGGTTAGATTTTCAGTATAGGTTTTGTCAAGAATTTTCTGTCCAAGAATATTGAATATCTCGATTTTTGAAACTGGGTCTTGTTTCGATGAAATGGTTACCGTGCTTGTTGCCGGATTTGGAAATAAAGAAAAATTGAAGGCGGAATTGTCGTTCAAGCCCAAGGTTGCATCACGAACCACAAAGAATCCTCTGTCAATATCGCTGATAATAACATTTCCACTGGCAAAATATGGGTAAACACTCCATACCCCGTCATAATTCGGATTGTCGTTATTTGGATAGGTGTCAAAAAACTTTGTTTCAGCCATATTTCCATTAGCTATATCGCTAATATCCAAAACACGAATCCCTGCGCGGTAGCTGGCAAGATAAAAATTATCGCCTACCACATAACCGTTATGGTCAATGGCAGCAGTATCTGCTTCATAATAAAAGGAAACCACGGGATTGTCCAGGTCCAATAAATCGAATACAATGGTTCTTGTATTAAATCCAAAGCTAGTTTCATCTATTTCATCCCCTAAAATAAAATACCGTTGGTCTTCCGTAAGCCAACCTTGGTGAGTATAAGCTGTATTGGAATAAAAGCCGTTTGAAATTCCAACCGGAGCGTTTTTGTCGGTAACATCTACAATAGACAATCTATCTTCATTACTTCCAAATAAAATCTCACGTCCAGTATAATCAGTATCTGGGCCATTATAAACAACAACTTGTGCATCATGACAGTAATTGTCGCCACTAAATCCACCTGCGCCAACTGGATTTAAAGGATCTTGGATATTTATAAAATGTGGGCCACCACCAAAACTACTGGTTCCTACGGCATAGGCATAACCTGTTTCTTCATTGATTACCAAATTATGGCAATGTCCAAAACCGCCGTAATAGGCATCTTCGGTAAAGGTTTGTGGAGGATTGGGTACATTGCGCAATTTTGTTAAATCAAAAACTTGCATTCCGTGGCCATTGGCTTCACTCACTACAAAGGCATAATCATTATATACTTTAATGTCTCTCCAAGTACTGGGGTCAGTATGGGTAGGCAATTTTCCAAGGTAAATAGGATTTACGGGATCAGTAATGTCGATAAATGCAGTACCATTACTTAGGCCCATAAGTCCGTATTCTTTTCCATCCTGTGGATCAGTCCATCCCCAAGAGTCGTTTCCTGAACTTGCGTTTAAATCATTTAAATCTAATTGTGATAAAAGGTCGAGGCCATTACAAGGATACGCACCGGCCATTCCACCAACACAAGGGGTTTGAGCCAATACTATGGCACTAACAAATAAGGAGCAAAGAAGTAATAATTTTTTCATGTATAAATTGTTAAATTAAAAAGGGTCTAAATGTAACCATATTATAAGCTAACCTACAAACGCAAAAGGTTAAAAATTAGTATGGTACTATATATTGTAGTATTTATAGCAATATTGAAGCCCTAGATAGGATTAATGGGCCTTAATTCTTTTATTAAAACCGAAGATTGTATTTTTGTCCAAAATAAAAAAAGGAAATGTTTGAAAATAAAGATGATTCCAAAACGGGTATTTCTGAATTGGGCGAATTTGGCCTTATAGACCACCTCACCAAAAATTTTGAGATCCATCAAGAATCCACAATTAAAGGAATTGGGGATGATGCCGCAGTAATTTCATGCGATGGAAATAAAGAAATGGTTGTATCCACGGATTTTTTGTTGGAAGGAATTCATTTCGATTTAAGTTATATGCCTTTGAAGCATTTGGGATACAAAGCGGTGGTGGTCAATCTTTCAGATATATATGCCATGAATGCGCTTCCCACACAAATTACGGTTTCCATAGCAGTTTCAAACCGTTTCCCTTTGGAAGCTTTGGAAGAATTGTATGCCGGAATTCAAGCCGCAGCAAAAGTCTATAATGTTGATGTGGTTGGCGGAGACACAACATCTTCCACTACGGGTTTGCTTATAAGTATTACAGCCCTGGGACAGGTGGACAAAGGCAACGCCGTATATAGAAGTGGTGCCGGCAAAAATGACCTGTTGGTGGTGACGGGCGATTTGGGCGCTGCATATATGGGCTTGCAAGTGCTCGAGCGTGAAAAACAAGTGTTTAAGGTAAACCCGAATTCGCAACCAGACTTGGAGCCTTATTCTTATTTGGTGGAAAGACAATTGAAACCGGAAGCGCGCAGGGATGTTCAAAAACTATTGGAAGAACTTCAGGTTAAACCTACTTCCATGATAGATATAAGCGACGGACTTTCTTCCGAAATAATCCACCTCTGCAAAAGCTCAAAAGTGGGCTGTAATCTATATGAAGATAAAATCCCCTTGGATCCACAGGTAATTAGTGTGTGCGAGGAATTTAATTTGGACAGCACTACTATTGCCCTTAGTGGCGGGGAAGATTATGAGCTGTTATTCACAATTAGTCAAGAGGATTTCCCAAAAATAAAGGCCAATCCAAATCTCTCTATTATAGGGCATATGGCCGAGGAAAGTGAGGGAATGCATTTAATAAGCCGTGCTGGAACACAAATTCCTTTGATAGCAAGAGGGTGGAATGCGTTGGAAAATGAAGGGTGAGATTAAAAATAGGGATAAGGTATTCCTCCATTTTTAATAAAAGTATAGACCGAAAAAACTCCGGAGTCTTTAATGGACTGAAAGCTTTTTCTTTTTCTGAAAAAAAGATGACAAACATTCGTTCGTTTCCTTTTGTTTGTAAGTGAGTATTTCAAATTTACCCGAGTAGCTGTTAGATACTTCCCTTCCACAGCAAGCGCATTTATATTCGCTAATGTGATCTGTAATTTTACGGGTAATAATGTAATCATGTCCAAAGGCAGTACAGATTAATCTTTGGAATGGGAGCATACTTTGGGGCGTAGCTTTATCCATAGTGAGTTAATTTAATTGATAATTTATCAATATTAACATAAATTTTGTTAAAAAACAAATTTTATACGATTAAGTGTAATTTTTATAGGATTAAATGAAAATAATCTTTAATGGCTGCTAAATTTTCTAATAAACTTAAATGCCCGCCCTCGATAATTTTTAACGGAGTTCCGCAATTTTTGGCAAGCTCTTCGTTTTCTGCTATGGGCAGAAGCGGGTCTTCCTTCCCCAGAATAATATATTTTTCCTTATTGAAATCTGCTAGTACTTCCGTTCGGTCTTTCCTATCACGCATCCCGCGGATAGCGGCTTTTATGCCTTCGGAGGGAAAAGTATAAGCCTCCTTTTTTAAATCTTCAATTTCCTTTGTAAACCTTTGCCGGGAGGATTCGGCTATAAGATTGGCAATGGCCATACTTATATATGCCTGCGGTATTTTATCAACAATGGACAGCGAACGGTTACGGTTTTCCTTTCGCTCCGCGGAATCTGCGGTTGGGCTGGAATTTAATAGAATTAGTTTTTCAATTTCCTCCTCATAGGTTTCGGCATAGGCCAAAGCTACATACCCGCCCATGGAATGCCCAATAAACGTGGCCGAGGAAATTTCAAGTTTCTTTAAAACTTCACGCACTACTTCTGCCATCAATTCCATGGAGTGGATTTCGGCCATAATCCCGCTTTTTCCGTGACCTGGAAAATCTATTATCACTACTGTATTGTTTTTAGACAATTGTGGAAGAAGCGGTTTCCACATCGTGGAACTTTCCAAAAAGCCATGTAACAAAACCACAGCCGGACCTTGTCCGTGTCGTTCGTAAAAAATTGGAGTATTGTTATATTGATGTATCATAAATTAAAAAGGCCTAACAGTTTTTATGCTATTAGGCCCATTGTTTATTTGTCTGCTTTCACAATTCTATTTATTCATAATGTCTTCAATTTCTTCTGCTTCAATAGGAATATTGCGCATAAGATTAAAAGGTTCCCCATTTTTCTGGATAACCAAATCGTCTTCCAGACGGATACCAAAACCTTCCTCAGGAATATAGATTCCTGGTTCCACGGTAAAGACCATATTTTCTTTCATTGGTTCCCACAGCACACCATAATCATGGGTGTCTAAACCAATGTGGTGACTAGTGCCGTGCATAAAGTATTTTTTATAAGCTGGCCAATTGGGGTCTTCGTTCTTTACGTCTGCCTTATCTAAAAGTTTAAGGTCCAGAAGTTCCTTGGTCATTAGTTTTCCCACTTCCTCGTGGTATTCTTTCCAGTAATTTCCAGGAACGAGCATTTTGGTGGCGTCATCCTTTACGCGCTTTACGGCATCATAAACTTGGCGCTGCCGTTTGTTGAATTTTCCGCTTACTGGAATGGTACGCGTCATATCGCTAGAGTAATTGGCATATTCAGCTCCTACATCCAGAAGTATTAAATCGCCTTCCTTGCACTGTTGGTTGTTTTCCACATAATGTAGCACATTGGCGCTATTGCCACTTGCAACAATTGGAGTATAGGCAAATCCGCGGGAGCGGTTGCTTAAAAATTCGTGCATAAATTCGGCTTCAATTTCGTATTCCCATACTCCGGGTTTTACGAAATTCAATATTCTTCTAAATCCTTTTTCGGTAATGTTGCATGCCTGTTGAAGTAAGTCGATTTCAATTTTGTCTTTTACAGAGCGCAAGCGTTGAAGGATAGGGTTACTTCGTTCCCAATTGTGGGCCGGGAATTTTTCTTTGGTAGTTTTTATAAAACGATCCTCGCGTGTTTCGGTTTCAACACTTTGGCGATAATGCTCGTTAGTGTTGAAATAAATACATGCTGCTTGCGTCATCACTTCATAGAAAATCTTGTCGAATTCTTTTAACCAATAAACAGATTTTATCCCCGTTACCTCAAAGGCTTTTTCCTTTGTGAGTTTTTCTCCTTCCCAAACAGCTATATGGTCATTGGTTTCCCTTACAAAAAGCATTTCACGGTGATCTTTATTTGGAGCGTCAGGGAAGAGTACCAAAATACTTTCCTCTTGATCTACCCCGCTGAGGTAAAAAATATCGCGCGACTGCTGAAAGGGCATAGTGCTATCTGCACCTATTGGGTAAACATCGTTGCTATTGAATACCGCTAGGCTCTTTGGCTTCATCTGAGCCATAAAGTTTTTGCGGTTTTTGATATATAGCTTGCTATCTATTTGATCGTACTTCATTGTGGTATTTTATGAATTTCCCCAAAATTAATTAATTCAAGGTTATCTAACTGAGGGAAAGGGTTAAATGTGTATTAAATGTGGGATTAGGAATTAGCGAAAAGAGAAGAGGGATATTTAGTTGGTGATTATGGTAGTCTCGATAAATCCCGATTTGAAATTGGGACCCTCGGTTAAGTTTTGTTCCGTATTTTGAATTTGATTTTACTTCTTCCCTTTCTATTGATTTTTTATCTGGCTCGGAGGCTCTCAAAAAAAACTCCTTCCCCTTTGCAAAAAATATCTTTTTGAGCGAAATGTAAAAAGTGGAAAATGGCCGTCTGGATTATCTATTTTAAGTGTTTAGACTTCCATCTGGCGGAAGGAAGGGGTAATAGAAAAAACCACTATTTCCGTTCCTGGATATAGCTGATTATAAACAGTACCAAAAACAAGATAACTGTGGCAACAAATATATTTCCTACACCCATAATAAAACGCTTTTAAAAATTAAAAAACAATACCCATGTATCTTTATAAATGTAAAGATAAAGAAATAGGCTGAGATTTAAGGTGACACGTATTCCAGTTCCAAAATATTCTGAAGAACAAAAAACACAAAAGTCAAATAACCTAATACCACCAATTCTCAATCCTATTCACCCCTCACTATTCACCAGAATGGGTGAAAAGAAGCTATAGTTTTTGGGGTAGGGAAAAGCTAATATTTTCCAGTCGGTTTAATCAATATCTCATTCACATTTACCCCCTCTGGTTCCTGCAGCGCATAAAGCACAGCCCGGGCTATATCATCTGGCTTGAGTTTTGGCTCCTGCTTATTGTAATCTTTGTCTTTCAGTAATTCCTCATCGGTAATATCTTCTCGTAAATCTGTATCTACAGTGCCAGGTTCAATGGAAGTTACCTTAATGCCAAACTCAGGTGACAATTCCATTCGCATGGCGCGGGAAAGAGCAATTATTGCAGCTTTAGAAGCCCCATATATGGCGCCGCCCTTATAAAGTTCCTTCCCATCTACTGAGGCAATATTTACGATATGTCCACTTTTGTGTTTTTTCATGGACGGCAGTGCTCCATCAATCATACGTAAAGTACCTTTCACATTTACCTCTATGGTCTGTAGCCATTCCTCGAGATGCCGATTTTTAAGATAGGATAAAGGCATAACTCCCGCGGAATTTACCAAGATATCAAGATGGTCAAAGTGGCTAAATATGTTTTCGAAGCCTTTCTCTACACTGTTGCTATCAGCCACATCTATCTCAACTATAATACTTTCGCCATTTAATTCCTGTTTTAGTTTTTTTAAAGCTTCCATATCACGGCCCGTAAGTATAAGACGGCATCCTTCTTTTGAAAGTTTTTTTGCAATAGCGCCGCCTATGCCGCCCGTAGCTCCAGTAATTACCGCTATTTTATTTTTTAAATTCATATTGTTGGGTTTTTTTAAAAATCTCTTCTTTCAAAATAATGGTTTTCGTTTTTTTAGGCCGTTAAGGAAAGGTTATTTTTAAAGGACTACTTCATCTTGTCAATAGTTTATATTGTCTTTTTAAAATTTGGCTATTTAGTTATTTCGTAGTGAATAGGTTTAAAACTGCCGCCATTACTGTCTTCTGCTGAACATGCCGTAAGGGCTACAATTAAATCCATTTCCGCTTCAAAAAGCACATAATCATTTGGAGAACTTAAGGGGGGCAGTACCGTTAATTTCCCATTATCCGCAAACTGCACATTCATAAAAATATTAAAGGCAGTGGGCACATCGTCAGGAGCAATATTGAACTTTTTTAAAGAAGTATAAAGATTCTCAAAACAACTGGGATGGTATTCCGGATTGTTATACATAATCTGAAAGGTTTCGGGGCTACAGGGCGCCAATAAAAAATCGTTTCGCCCATTGGTGTCTTCCAATATCTTCATCATTTTTTGGCTTCTATTGCTCCAAAGAAAATTTCCTGTGCTTATCAAAATGCTTTCTTCAAAATCAAGTGTTTTACCTGAGGAAATTTTTTCTCTTATATCTTCCGTATTAAATAGCACCATATCACTTACCTGTTGACCCATAGGGTCAATTACTTTTAATTTTTGGCCTTTTTTCATTTTAAAGGCTGCTCCCGTTTGGGGATTTATTTTATTTATCATGAAATATTTTTTTTAAAATGATTTGAGAGTGAAATTTACAAGGAAGAAAATAATTCTTTTTAATCTTTATGAAAAGGGCATTTCCAGGTTTTGCCTACATTTCTTCCACTGTACTGCTTTGCTTCGCTACTTTCACCAAAATCTTCCAAAACGGGATTTATATTTCCCTGAAGGGCAATATCCCGTTCCCTGATTTTATCGCGGACTTTTTGGTATGCACCCATTTCGCGTAATTTCTCGAACTGTGAATGAAGGTTGAAAACAATTGTTGGGTACGGAGCCTTCCTGGCCATTCTGGAACTTTTTGGATGCATCCCCACAATGTAAAATGCATGTCCATTGATACTGAAACTAAAATTGGAATCTTCCGGATTATCGCTAACATTGTTATCCCAAGGGCAATCATCTTTTTCATTTATAAATTGAAGTTGACGCCACAGTAAATTTTCAAATTCCAATTCGGTCTCTATTTCCATTTCCGGAAAAACCGCAATCAAGGATTCAAAACTTTTGCTTTCAAAATCATAATTTTGAATATATTTTTGGATGTCTTCCAATAGCAAGGAAGCAGTAGTTTTACTGCCGAGGGTTTCATAGGTTTTAATTTCGTATTGATTCATTGAAAATACCGTATTTGCCATTACGCAGGGATGATTTTTTTCAATAATGAAAGACTTGAATTCGTCTTCTATGTTTTGTTGGTAATCCTCGAAATTATCAAGTTTTAATAGCGTCTTCATAGTTTTTTATTTTGAAATTAGGACAAATAATTTATTTGAATAATTTCTTTAGTTTTCTTTTAAATATAAATTATGTTTGAATTAACAACTGTGTTTAATTGGATACCTTCTTTGGCCGATAGAGTAACATGAGAAGTAACATCGAGAAATTTAGAAGGAAGGAAATTCCATTGAAAATTATGATGGGAAGATCGTCCTTAATAATTCCATATAGCGTCCAAACACCAACGCCAAAAGTTAAGATGGAGAACATAACAGGGGAAAC
>JBBQQN010000114.1:0-9402 GCA_038215845.1 Flavobacteriales bacterium
ACTGTTATAGACTCATTATCATTAAGCCATTCCAAAATAAATTTGCCTATGGAAATTTCATATTCTTTACCCTTTATAATAAGCCCCCTGGCGTGTTCCTTTAGCTTTTCAGTGGATGAAAAAGCTAAACCATTGAGCTTAAATTGAGGGTGTAGCAATGGTTTCAAAACTTATGAAATAGGTTATACAGTTTCTTCTATAACAACAATAGGCTCTTTCACTTTTCCAAAAAGCTTGCCGCCCCAATTTCGCCATTTGTAGCGCCATGCCATTATTAACAGGAAAATAGGATACAATACAAGCACCGGGGCTATAACATCAAAACCAGCGGAAGGTTCTGAAATATCCTTTAATATGGAAGGAGTTTTAAACACAGTCCAATCGGCAGTAACCAACAATGCGGTAATAAGGTTGTTACCCGCATGAAAACCAAGCGCCAATTCCATTCCTTCATCCATTAAGGTCATAATCCCCAAAAAGAATCCAGTACCTATATAATAGATCATAATAATATTTCCCAGTTTATCAACTTCAGGATTGGCTAGGTGAAGCCCTCCAAATACCAGCGAAGTAATAATCAATGGCAGCCATCTGTTTTTTGCCATCACTCCTATTCCCTGCATCAAATAACCGCGAAATAGGTATTCCTCAAAACTGGTTTGTAGAGGAATCATTAAAATGGAAATAGCCGCAAGAATTAAAAAAGGAACCAATTGAAACTGCATTACATAATCGTCGGGATTGCTGTTATAATCTATAAAAGTTACCACTAGGGTGGTTATAACTATTAATCCGAAACTAAAAAACACCCTTCCCCAATCTGTTTTCTTTCTTGAGGTGGTAAGGGTAATAAATGGCTGGCGGTGTAAATACTTGACGATAAGATATAGCGCCCAAAGCCCCAGTGCAAAACTTAGCAGCATTAAAAACAAGGTAAGGTTAGCATCCAGTGTAGTCATCAATACATTGGGGTCTTCAATGGAACTTAAGTTTCCGCCCTTGTTATAAATTTTCATAAAAACCCCAACCAATAAAGGTATAGAGCCTATTTGTGTTGCAATAAAAATGATAAGGAAGCCAACTAAATAGCGCCACCATTCGTGCATAAATTTAAAAGCTTGTTGTATGTACATTCTTGAGGATTTGTATAAGTTTATTTAAAGTGTTTTATTGTTTCAGTAATTCTAAATTCCAAGTGGTGCCGGGATCATACCTTAATCCACCATTTCTGACTTTAAGTGGGCTCTCTATATTATTGGTGTAGAGGCTTCCTGTACCCAGACCTTGGGGCAATTTAATGTTTTTTGTAAAAGTAAACTGCGAAATAGCATTTAATCCTACATTACTTTCTAGCGCCGAGGTAATCCACCAACCCGCCTGACGGCTTTCTGCCAGATCAATCCAAGTCTCGGCTCCCCGAAAGCCCCCGATAAAGGAAGGTTTTAGGATGATATATTGAGGTTTAATGGAATCCAGTAACTTTTTCTTTTCTTCTTCTGAAAAAATTCCGATGAGTTCTTCATCCAAGGCAATGGGAAGTGGGCTTTGCTCGCAGAGAGAAGCCATTTCCTGCCATTGCCCCTGCTTTATAGGCTGCTCTATGGAATGCAGTTGAAGGTCTGAAAGCACTTTTAGTTTTTCAAGTGCTTCTTTTGAAGAAAAGGCACCGTTGGCATCTACGCGCAGTTCGATCTCAGAAGGGGAAAATTCTTTACGCACGGCTTTTAAAAGTTCCATTTCACTCTTGAAATCAATGGCCCCAATTTTCATTTTAATACAACTGAAGCCTTGTTTCAACTTTTCTGAAAGTTGCTGCTTCATAAATATTTTATCGCCCATCCACACCAATCCGTTAATGGGAATGGGGGAATTTCCTTGAGTAAATTCCGAAGGAAATAGAACAAATGGGGTTTCAGATTTTAATGATTTAAAGGCTGTTTCAACTCCTATTTGAATGGAGGGAAATTCTGTCAATTCACTGTAGAGCTTTTCTTCTCCCAAGTGTATATTTTGGACTACCCATTTCAGTTTATCTTCATAGTCCGGGCGGTCATCAATACTCAAACCCCGCAGGATTCCGCACTCCCCTATTCCAAGATTGTCATGTTCCCTCAAAATAAGGAACCAAGTTTCTTTTGTTCTCAGAATACCCCGTGAAGTACCACTTGGCTGCTTAAAGTTTAGAATATATTTTTGGTAAGTAGCGGTCAAATTGGATTGTTGGATTGTTGGATTGTTGGATTGTTGGATTGTTGGATTGTTGGATTGTTGGGTTGTTGGATTGTTGGATTGTTGGGTTGTTGGGTTGTTGGGTTGTTGGATTGTTGGGTTGTTGGGTTGTTGGGTTGTTGGTTGTTGGGTAATTCGATTGTTGGATTGTTGGATTGTTGGATTGTTGGATTGTTGGATTGTTGGATTGTTGGATTGTTTAAAAGGTGTTAAAATTATTTAAGTGTTGATTTGAATTTTGATGTCATTTTAATAATACTCTCTATTTTAGGAATTAAACTATTTAATTCTTCAACTTTTAAAAACCCCAAATCATTAGCTATTATTAATTGGGGTTGAATTTCATAGCAAGAACCAATTGTAATTTCTAAAAATCTTGCAAATTCTTTATTAGAACTTCGCGATGCACCTTCGGCTATATTTGAAGGTATAGATATGCTGGCTCTTCTTAGTTGGCTAATAAGTCCAAATTTTTCATCTTCTGGAAATGAAGAAGTAACATTGTAAATATGTGTGCAAAACAATCTACTTTGCTTCCAAATCTCTAAATCCTTAAATCTATGCATTGAAAATATCTAAAAATCCAACAATCTAATTATCAAAATAATCTAAAGTTCTATTGATTCCCCAATTTCCAAAAGCATTAAGTCCTTCCCGGCATCGTAAAATTTCTTTTTGGCTTCTTCGTGGTCAATTTCAATATAGCCAAACGTATCGTAATGAACACCCAACACTTTGTCGCACTGCACAAAATCGCTCGCAAGAATGGCATCGTCAATTCCCATTGTAAAATTATCGCCAATGGGCAAAATGGCAAGATCAAGTTTGGTTTGCAAAGGAATAAGTTTCATATCCATGGTAAGGGCCGTATCGCCTGCTATGTAAATGTTTTTATGCTCGCCTTCGATTACAAAACCTCCGGGTTGCCCACCGTAACTGCCATCTTCAAAACTGCTGGTATGAATAGCGTTTACATATTTTACCTTTCCGAAATCGAATTTCCAACTTCCACCGTGGTTCATCGGGTGAACTTCGATGCCTTTCTCTTCGTAATGATTGGCAATTTCAAAATTGCTGACAATGGTTGCTCCCGTATTCTTGGCAATCTTTTCCGCATCCAAGGTATGGTCACTGTGCGCGTGGGTAAGCAGAATAAAATCTGCTTTTAGGGAATTGATGTCTATTTTGTCTTTTGCCAGATCGTTTCCGGAAATAAAAGGATCCACAAGAATATTTTTCCCTTTTACTTCAATCCCAAGACAGTTTTGCCCGTAAAATGTAATTTTCATCTGTATAAAATATTTGATAAACAGGAAGATGGAATGCCCCAATGTTCATCTTCGGTTGGTTTATAATTACTTAATGGGCATTTCATAATTATTATTTTTCTTAAATATAAACAAGTGAATTTTAGCAACAAGTTAATAATTTATAAAAGTAGTATATTGGAGAACAAAGTTTCCCACTATGAAAGTTATAATCTCCTTAATATTTTTCATGGCCGTTTTGCAAAGTGTAGCTCAAACTCCAAAAATAGACAGTTTACGGAATAAGCTCGAGCAGTACCAAACGCCCCTTGAAAAATTACCATTACATCATAAATTAATGGATGAGTTTTATAATTCGGTAATTTATTATGACAGTGCGTTCTACCATGCAAAAAAGGGGTATCAGATTGCAGTGGATGAAAACCTTCCTCAGCAGCAGATAAGTTTCCTATTTAACCTTGCGGCCATATATAATATGGTAGATAAGCGCAGCATGGCTTTAAAGTATTATGAAGATTGCCTTCAATTAGCAAAACAAGAAGACTTCAGTGAGCCTATCCCCGCTATAATAAATAACATGGGTGATATTTATATGAAGGAAAAAGATTATAAAAATGCCAAAAGGTATTTTGTGGAAGCTTTGGATTTTGCAATAAAAAAGGAAGATAAAAAACTGGAGGCACTCTCTTATTTAAATATTGGGGAGGTCTATTACTATGAAAATAAATTTCAGGAATCAAAATCCTATTTTGAAAAAAGTGAAGCAATTTACGCTCAATTTCCACCAAAACATGTAGCGTACAGCTATTTGATGGCGCGTACTTATCTGGCATTAAACCAACCTGAAACTGCGGAGGAAATGGCCCAAGAAGGATATAGGGACGTTAAAAAAACCATAGATTACCATAGACTGTATGATTATGTACTCCTGCTCTCAAATATTTATACCCAAAAAGAAGATTTCAAAAAGGCGGTCCATTTCAATAAATTAGCCATGGCCTATAATGATTCCCTGCGAAAAGGAAAAGATTTGTGGGAAGTAGAAAGACTATTCACCCAATTGGAACTTCAAAAACAAAAAAACAAGCTAGAGATACTTCAACAGAAAAATGAATATATTTTTATAATTTATATAATTGGGGCTGTATTTGTATTATTGCTTATTATCATTATTTCACGGCAACTTAAAATTATAAGAATGACCAAGGATATACATGCTATCCAGAAATCTCTTATTGAGTATGAACTTGATTTAAGGAGAGACAAGAAATAACTGTACTATCAAAAACAACAAAGAAAATAAAAAAGTGCTCAGCGCAACTTTCTTCAGCTCAGGATCCAAAAGTGGAGGGGAAGTATTTTTATATACTGTTTTAAGATGAATAAATAAAGGTATAAAAGCGAGCAGGGGTAAAAATCCAATCCAAGAAATTTCCTTCAATAAAAAATAAATCAGCGCAAATACAAAGGCAAGCAGTATAAGTGAAAAGTGATAGCTTTTTACTTTCGACTCTCCCAACATTACGGCCAAAGTATTCTTATTCGAATTGGCATCAGGCAGCCTATCGCGCATATTGTTCAAATTTAATACGGCCGTACTGAGTAAACCAATTACCAAGGCGGGTAGTACTATATAATGATCCAATTTTTTGGCAAACAGAAAATAACACCCCAACACCCCTACAAGGCCAAAAAAAACAAATACAAAAACATCGCCCAAACCTTTATAGCCATAAGCAGTTTTTCCCACTGTATATTTAATAGCGGCTACAATGGCGGCAATTCCTAAAATAAAAAATACGGAAGTATGCAGAATATTTTCTTTACCAAAGGCTATGTAAATTAAAACACAGGCCGTCAAGAGTGTAAGTGCTGAAGTTATTACAATTCCCATTTTCAATTCCTTTTCGGTAAGCAAACCGCTTTGCATGGCCCGGGCCGGGCCAATCCTTTCATGATTGTCCGTTCCTTTTACTCCATCGCCATAATCATTGGCAAAATTTGAAAGAATTTGAAAACCCAAGGTAGTTAAGAGGGCCAAAATAAAAATTGAAATTGAAAAAAAACCTTCATCGATAGCTGCGGCACTTGCCGTAATAATACCAGCAATAGACAATGGCAGGGTGCGCAAACGGGCCGCCGAAATCCAGACTTTAATTTTGGTCATTTAGTATTTTTAGATGTACAAAAATACATTTAAAAAGTAAAAACCGCTTCTAATTAAAGAAGCGGTTTTCAATCTTAAAAATTCAACATTAAAAAATAAAACTACTTAACAATTAATTTTTGAGAGATTCCCTTTGAATTTTTAATGATATAGGTTCCAGCATTAAGGCGAGAAACATTTAAAGAAGCGGTTTCTTTTTCTGAAATTACCAATCGGCCAAGCATATCAAAAACAATATAGGAATCTGGTTTGCTTAGAAATATTCTACCCTGCGCTGGGTTTGGATAAATTTTGAAAGTATCATTGGAAGCAAATTCGTTCTCGTTTACTGAAAGAACCACATTATCCAAAGAATAAATGCTAATGGTGGCGCTCACTTCGTTTGAAAGAATTACCAAGGCTTTTCCTGTTGGGCTATCGGCAGCTTCAACAAAGGCAACACCTTCTGGACCCAAATCGCCACTTTCAGGATCCCCCAGAACTGTACCTCTGCTATTTACATATTGAAGATATACTGGATTTGCAGGATCCGTAACATTATAAACCATCATTCCTCCAATACGTTCCAATAAAATAAAGGCATAGGCTTGATTGCCAATTTGCTTTACAATAATACCTTCTGGCTCTGGTCCTTTGTTATCACTTCTATTTTTGAAATTATTGTTGTCATTACTCGCGTTGAAAATGCCACCCAAATTAGGATCTGCAGCGGTAATAACTTCAAAATCGTTTCCGCTGTCATAAACCAAATTACCAGTTTCGGCTTCAAAAATACTGAAGGAACGTCCACCAAAAACATCGATTTCTTCGTAAAGTCCGTCGCCATCAGCATCACCGGAAGCAGCGGTAACGTTAATATCACCAAGATTTGTTTTTAGTTTTAAAATATCTATATCTGAAAATACTGCCGGATCCAAAATATAATCGGCATCGCCCAGTTTACGCTCTTCGGCGTACCCTGAATAATCGCGGGCATCTCCTTCATTGGCGGTAACAATATATCCCGTCCCGTTTACAGAATAATATGAAACAGCATCGGGCATATATAAACCTTTTATTGGCCAAGATGCATTGAAAATAAAGTCAGTTTCATCTGAAGTATCCAACGAATTCTGTGGCAAGCTGTGGTCTTTTTTTCCAAAGGAAATAATGTCTGTAATTTCCAATGTAGAAAGATCAACTATAGCGTAAGCATTATTTTCTTGAAGGGTAACATAAGCCATTTGTGAGTCATCAGAAACTGCAATATATTCCGGCTCCATATCTTGGGAAACCGTTGCTCCTGGTCCAAAAACACGAATTCCAGCGGCAATTAATGCAGCTTCCTGTGAATCAAAAGCGTTAAAGTTCAAAGTAGTTACATCAGCTTGAGAAATATTACCCAAACCAGCAGTTACATCAATAACAGAAATAGAACCTTCTGGATCTATAGTATAATCATCGCTTGGCTGACCTTCATTGGCAACCAAAAGTTTGGAACCATCAGGAGAAAAAGTAAGCATATCTGGCAAAGAACCAACTTCCATAGCAGTTGGGTTATTCCCATCGGTATCCATAACTACTGCAAAACCGTTATCCAATGGATCGGTAGCGGCAATTGCGGCAGCAACTATTCCATTACTTACGGCTACACTTTGTACAGAACTTCCAAAAGAATTTATATCCACCGTAGCTATTAACGAAATATTTTCAGGATCGGAAAAATCCAATATTTTTAAAGCTCCAACTGTAGTTACAAACAGACGTTTGGTAACAGGATCAAAAGCAGTAATTTCTGCAGTACCTCCCTCATCTACCAAGTAGCTTGCAAGGTAACTCACATCCAATTCAGTGGCATCACCTGCTGGAACTAACGTATCGTCGTCAAGAATATATACTGAAAATGTATCTGTGGTTCCTATAGTTAAACCGGATTCGTTTGTTAGCGAAAGCACGAAGAATAAGTCACTTCCATCAATAGAGTTATTTATAATAGGAATAGTAACAGCTTGCGAAGCAGAAGTTCCGGCAGTAAAAGTTAGTGTTTCTGAAGTTGAGAAAGTAAAATCTATTCCTTCAACGGCTGTTCCGCCCGCAATTAAACTTACCTCAACTGTGCCATCAACTGTTGGGGCTTCAGAAACTTCAACATTTATTGTTACCGAAGTACCATCTTCAGAAATAGAAATATAAGGAGCTTCAAACTGAACACTTACCAAGGAAACTTCTGCTCCATTTCCTGGGGAACCAATATTGGGAACATCTGAATTATCGCCGCCCAAATCAATTGTTTCAACAGCGCCGTTTGCGTTGCCCACAACACTGAAAGCAACAAGTTCTATATCATATGACTGCCCGTCATTCGCAGAAGTATCTGGGTAAGAAGCAGAGTCTATTGGAGAAGTAGTTAACGGATCACCTTCCCAAAGGTTTACTGCGTCTCCGCCAGCACCTAGGCCCGCGCCATCGGTATAACCGATTTCGACGTTTGTCAAATCAATTACTTGACTCCAGACTGTTGTAAAAATCGCAACATCATTCGCATCGCCTATCATTACGATAGCAAAACCCCCTGGCTGAATTTCAGAAATACCTTGAATAATATCTGCCGTTGTTGGATCTGCGGAATCATCATCATAATATAAATCGCCATCAACACCCGAAACCCAAGCAGCTGTACCGTTGTTTTTTATTTCGAACCAATCTGCTGTTAAATCTGTTCCAGCTTGTCCGGAAAAAATTTCTGTGATTATCAAGTCTGAAACCAATCCCTTAGTTTCGTTTTTTAATGCTCCATTTGGAATGGATAATTCCTTTGAGGCCGAGTTGTTGAAATCATCTTTTTCGCTGGAAGGCGAAAATTCTTCCCCGAGCAAGTTTGAAATAGCCATGAAATAGAATAAAATGACAGTAAGAATAGTAATTTTTCTCATCAGTATATGTTAGTTTAAAATTTCAACTAAATTACAATGCAAGGCTAGCTTACTCTTTAAGTCTAGTTTAAGCTATAATGAAGAAATTGCTGAATTTTAGAGGAAAATGTCGCCTGCTTTAAAGGAATGGTAATCTAAAAGTTACTTTATGTTTAAGCTTGCTAGCATTTGCCTATTTTCGTGAAATAAAAAAATAATGATGAGCAACAACACTTACAATTTTGGTTTACTATTATTACGAATTGGTTTTGGCGGAATGATGCTAACCCACGGAATTCCGAAGCTTTTAAAAATGCTATCGGGCGATTTTTCTTTTGGAGATCCAATTGGCATTGGCGAGCCCGCATCATTGGTCTTGGCAGTACTTTGTGAAGTGCTTTTTCCCTTACTTGTAATTATTGGGTTTAAAACCAGATTATCTGCTATACCAGTAATAATCACTATGGCCGTAGCGGCATTTATTGTTCACGGCAGTGATCCCTTAGCGACCAAAGAGAAGGCAATTTTATATTTAATTGGGTTTATAGCAATAGCACTTTTGGGAGCGGGAAAATATTCGGTGGATAGGAAATAGTTGATGGTTGATGGTTGATGGTTGATGGTTGATGGTTGATGGTTGATGGTTGATTAAATTAAACTGAAATTTCTTTCAATTAAAAATCTTTACCAACAGTTCCTTTAGCAAATCGCCCTGTGAAAGATTGGCGGCGCCAACACCTTTACTTTTCATATCCACTTCACGAATGGAAGCTATAATGGCGCTTACTTTTTTCATTGGGTAATTTCGCACAGCTGTTTGATAATCCTTGAGAAAATAAGGGTTTAC
>JBBQQN010000115.1:0-9091 GCA_038215845.1 Flavobacteriales bacterium
CCCCAAAGTGTATTTATTGATCCTATTATCTCCAAGACCCATAATGCCGCGCATTCCACCTGTACCGAACTCAAGGTTTTTATAAAAACTGTCCTCCAGCCCTTCGGGATCATAGGCAATCATTTCTTTTATTGCAAGTTGTGTTTTTTCGTCGAAAAAAGGGGTGAGCCACTGGTTAACGCGGGCTAAGGTTTTAGGATCTACGTAAATCATTCTCTTTAATTAAAGTGCAAAAATAACCAATCTAGATGGTTATTCATTTAAGTTTCGTTGTTCTTTGATAATGTAGTTTCGGGAATCTTTCTTGCTTCGGAGAATTAATTCGCCCAGAAAACCGGCCAGAAAAAGTTGGGATCCCAAAATCATGGCGGTTAGTGAAATATAAAACTGCGGACGTTCTGTAAGGAGCCTTCCTGTGGGATTTAAAAACAATTTATCTATACCAAGGTAAAGTGCAAAACAAAAGCCTACAAAAAGTGTAAATGCGCCCCAAGCGCCAAATAGGTGCATGGGCCTTTTTCCGAAACGGGAGAGAAACCAAATGGTTATCAAATCCAGAAATCCCCGGATAAAGCGTTCGGCCCCAAATTTTGTGGTTCCGTATTTTCGGGCTTGGTGAAGGACGGGTTTTTCTGAAATTTTGGAGAAGCCGGCATTTTTGGCCAGTACCGGTATATAACGGTGCATTTCGCCCGTTACTTCAATTGTTTTAACAACGTTTTTTCTGTAGGCTTTTAGGCCGCAGTTAAAGTCGTGAAGCTTAACGCCAGAAGTTTTTCGGGCTGCATAATTGAATAATTTAGATGGCAAGTTTTTGCTTATTATGGAATCGAAACGTTTCTTTTTCCAACCGGAAACCAAATCGAATCCCTCTTCCGTAATCATTTTATACAGCTCGGGAATTTCTTCGGGATTATCCTGCAAATCGGCATCCATTGTAATAATTACGTCCCCTTTTGTCATCGCAAAACCTGCATGTAGGGCTTGAGACTTGCCATAATTTCTCTGAAAGCGAATTCCCTTCACTTCGGGGTGGTTTTGTGATAGGTCTTCAATTATTTGCCACGAACCGTCGGTACTTCCGTCGTCAATAAATATGAGCTCGTATAAAAAACCATTGGATTGCATTACGGATGCAATCCAATGATAAAGTTCATTTAAAGACTCTTCTTCGTTTAGAAGTGGAATTACGATGGATATGTTCATTGATTAATTCAAGGGGTTTGGGTTTTTGGTTTTAAAGATAAGTGCTATCAATAATCCAAAAACACTCATAAATGCTAGTCCGAAGACGTAAGATTTTAATTGTGATCCAATAGAAAAATTATCCTGTTCGGCCATTTTGGCTAAGGCTTTATCAATATCAGCTTGCGGGGTACCAAATTTCTGCATGAATTCTGCTGTAATTTCCATTGTTCTTTCTTGGATGAAGCCAGCTAAATCTGGATCAATTATGTTGAAGATTAAAATCCCCACCAAAGTACTAATAAAATAACCGAGGGCAACCGTAATAAAGTAGGCGGTAAAGGCCTGTTTAAAATTAATTATTCCGTTTTGCAAACTTTTGGCCTTCGCCACTGAAATAACACCGATTACCAAAACCATTACCAGGCTTATAATGCCAACCCACCACTTTGTAAAAAGTTCTGGATTCAAAACATACATTAAGGTGGTCATTAATGCAAGTATACCGCCCAATAGAAAGCCATAGGACATTGCGGATTTTTTAATTGAAATGGGCTGAGTTTCCATAATATTTAGATTTTTCGAGTTTGGTTGTTAGTAAACAAAGATAGCAAAACGTTACATTTGCGGGCCTTTCATAATTGATTTAAAAAAGTGGCTTATTTTATTGCTAATTTCTAATTATTAATTAAATTTGCAAACTCAATTCCGAAATGGTCGGAAGAGTGCATTTTAAAAAAATAAAAAAATGAAAAAAGGTATCCACCCAGAAAATTATAGATTAGTTGCTTTTAAGGATATGTCAAATGAAGACGTTTTCCTTACCAAATCAACGGCAGATACTAAAGAGACTATTGAAGTTGATGGTGTTGAGTATCCTTTGGTAAAAATGGAGATCTCACGATCTTCTCACCCATTTTACACTGGAAAATCAAAACTTATAGATACTGCTGGACGTATTGACAAATTCAAAAACAAATACGACAAATTCAAAAAACCAGCTAAAAAAGAAGAAACCAAAACTGAAGAATAGTTTTCAATTCGGTAAAAACATACTAAAGCCTTCGAGAAATCGAGGGCTTTTTGTTTGGGGTTGCCCGGACCTTTGTTATCTTTATTATTTAATCCCTAAACTAGACGAATGTTGATACCCTGGGCACAATTGATACCGCACGCAATCTCTTTGGCCGAAATGGCTGGAAAGGTGCTCTCTTCCAACAAAAAAGAAAAAGCAAAGGCAGCAGATGATCATAACCTTGACCCTGCAAGCTTATTGAAACGAATCGAGATTCTTGAAGATAATGAGGTAAGGCAAGCGGAACTTATTCAGCAAATGGCGCAGCAAAACATAACCCTTATCAAAAAAGCGGAAAGCAATTATAGGTTTGCAATTTTCGGTATTTGCACTTCAATATTATCTGTAGTTTTGTTTATTTTACTATTTTTTCTGAAACAATAAAAATTCAACCATAACAGCTCTAAATACGATGAACTACATTCTCTTTGATGGTAACGTAAGAAATCAATTGTTGCCCTTCACATTTACGCGCCCCGTTGCAGATATTCGGATTGGTATTTTAACCATTCGCGAAAAGTGGGAATATTTTTTAAGAAGTACAACCACAACCGTAACCGAAGAGTATTTGACTGAAAAATTTCCTTTTGTTGAATTGGAAAATAATATTTTGATCAACGCATCTTTTCTTCCCACGGAAAATTTGATTGAAAAAATTAAAAGTTTAAATGAAAATCAGGCCATTTTTTTTGATGAAGAGCCTATCGCATTTTTTACAACGGAAAATCAAGAAGTTGATTTTGATACTTTCGATATTATCCAATATACTCATGAAGATGTATTGCGGATTGAACATACTTGGGATATTTTTTCAAAAAATGGCGAAGCAATAAAGCGCGATTTCGAAATGCTTACTGAAGGCCGTAAATCACAAGCCATCCCCAAAGGCGTGTGGACAAAAAATCCTGAAAATATTTTTATTGAAGAAGGAGCGAAAATTGAATTTTGCACATTAAATGCTTCCGAAGGGCCAATATATATAGGCAAGGATGCTGAAATAATGGAAGGCTCTTTGGTGCGCGGACCTTTTGCGTTATGCGAACATTCAACCCTAAAAATGGGTGCCAAAATATATAGCAATACCACCATTGGACCACACTGTAAGGTTGGGGGAGAAGTGAACAATTCGGTTATTTTTGGATATTCAAACAAAGGTCACGACGGGTTTTTGGGGAATTCCGTTTTGGGGGAATGGTGCAATTTAGGTGCGGACACCAATACGTCCAACTTAAAAAATAATTATGCCGAAGTGCGGCTTTGGGATTATGAAACCGAAAGTTTTGCAAAAACTGGATTGCAATTTTGTGGTTTAATGATGGGCGATCACAGCAAATGTGGCATAAATACGATGTTCAATACAGGAACAGTTGTAGGAGTGAGCGCAAATATCTTCGGAAGCGGTTTTCCACGGAATTATGTGCCCAGTTTCAGTTGGGGCGGAAGCGGTGGTTTTACAACCTACAAAACTGACAAAGCTTTTGAAGTTGCAAAAGTGGTGATGCAAAGAAGAAATATTGAGTTTTCAGAAATGGACGCCAAGATTTTGGAAAATATTTTTGAAGAAACGGAAAACGGGAGAAAGGTTTAACGAAGGAATAAAAAGTATATTATTACTGAAATAATTATAAGCATTACGCCGCCAAAAACAATTGCTAGGTTTTTTTGGCGGCGTAACTCGTTTTCTTTCAAACGTTTCTTAAATGCTTCAAATTGGTAGGGCGACATTTTTTTGTAATCGACAATTTTGCCATAATTTCCATTGGAGGAAGAAACATCTCTTTCAAAATACTTTTCGCGTTTTGCAAGTTGTTTCGCATTATTGCGAAGCGTTAGCATCATAGCTAAAGCTGAACCTCCGAATGCCATAGATTACATGTGTTGTTTTTAAAAAAGTAATCTACAAAAAATATTCTTTACTGATCAATGCACCGCCGAAGTATCAACCTTTCCAGCACCTTTCTTTATTAAAAGAACAAAAGGCACGCAAAGTAAAAATAGTGTTCCCATATAAAGGAAAACTTCCATATAAGTCAAAACTGTTCCCTGAACTGTTATTGTTCCTTCCAAAACCTGATAGGCACGCGCCAAGGCTTCGTTTGCGCTGAAGCCTTTTCCCATAAACATTTGTTGCAAACCTTGAATACGGTTTTGCACCTTCGGTTTTGTGGGATCGATACTCGGTATTAAATCCACGCGATGTTGTTGGTTGAATCTGAAAATCATTGTAGTTATAATCGCAATTCCGAAAGATCCTCCCAACTGGCGCATCATTCCGGTAAAAGCTGCGCCTTCTCCGATTTCTTTTCCTTTTAAAGTGGAAAGCGCCAATGTGGTAATAGGAACAAATAAAAGTCCCAATCCAACTCCACGAACTACAAGTGGCCAAAACAAATGTTCACTTCCTGTATCAGGCGTCATTAAATTGTGCATCCAAAGGCTGAAAATGAAAAACGTTATAAAACCAGCAGCAACCAAATACTTTTGTGGTACACCACGTTCAATCAGTTTTCCTATAATAGGCATCATCAATCCCGTGGTTATTGAACTTGGAATCAGCAGTAAACCTGCATCGGTAGCCGTCCAACCCAAAATTGATTGCGTATAAATTGGGATGATAAAAGTGGTTCCGTAAAGACCAAATCCTAAGATAAAAGTCATTATTGTCCCAACCATTAAGTTGTTGTTCCGAAGAACACGAAGGTTTACTATAGGATGTTCGTACACCATCTCGCGCCAAATAAATGCTATCAATCCAAAAACCGTAACAACACTTAGGGTCGTGATTAAATTGTCGTTAAACCAATCGTCCTGTTGCCCGTGCTCCAGCACAAATTGAAGCGAACCAATAAAGGAGGCCAAAAACAAGATTCCCCACCAATCCACTTGATTTACCTTCAGTTTTTCCCCGTATTTAGGGCTTCGAACGTACGCCAAGGTTAAAAGGGTAGCAATAATTCCAATAGGAATATTTATATAAAATATATAGGGCCACGAAAAATTATCTACTAAATATCCACCCAAAGGCGGGCCTAAAGTTGGACCGACAATTACGCCCATTCCATAAATAGCCTGAGCCATTCCTCGTTTTGCAATAGGATAACTTTCAGTAATAATTGTTTGGGCGGTAACAAGCAGCGCACCACCCCCCAAACCCTGAATAAAGCGAAAGGCAACCAATTCCCAAATATTTGAGGCATTTCCGCAGAGAAAAGAAGCAACCGTAAAAATAACAATGGAAGCGGCAAAATAGTTTCGTCTTCCAAATTGCTTTGAAAGCCAGCTCGTCATCGGAATTACAATTACGTTGGCAATGGCATAAGCAGTAATTACCCAAGCAATATCTGTAAGTGTGGCTCCCAAACTACCGCGCATATCGTTTAATGCAACGTTTACAATGGTTGTGTCAATTATTTCCAAAAGCGCACACAGTACGGCGGTAATGGTAATAATAATCCTTCTTGTGCCGTACTCTACAAGACTGTCATCTTCTTTCTCCTGCATAACTATTTCAAGTGTACATCCACATCTGCATTCATTCCGGAACGTAAACGTGCAAGTTTTTCGGCATCATTATTTTTAGTAAATTCAATTTTTACGGGAAGTCGCTGAATGGTTTTCACGAAGTTTCCTGTAGCATTATCTGGCGGCAATAAGGAAAATTTTGATCCAGTTGCTGGTGAAAAAGTTGCAATGGTTCCATCAAAATCCTCGCCTGGATAGGCATCAATTTCAATAGTTACTTTTTGACCGACTCTCATTTTGTCCAACTGTGTTTCTTTAAAATTTGCAACAACCCATTTATTATCGGTATTTATCAAATAGAATAGGGACTGTCCAGCTTGCACAAATTGACCGGGCTGCATATTCACTTCGCTCAATTGGCCGTCTATTGGCGCTAAAACCACTGTATAATCAAGATTTAATTGGGCTGCATCAACCATAGCTTGGGCGCTTTTTACATTTGCCTCGGCTACATTCACTTGCTTTTCTGAAATGGTTGTTTGCGAATTTGCTGCATTACTTTGGCTTGTAGCAGCCTTTTGCTGACTTTGAAGTATTTTCAATTGGTTTTCCGCTTCTTCCTTTGCCGCAAGTGCCTGCTCATATTGTTGAGCAGTTATTGAATGGTTTGAATATAGATTTTCATAACGTTTGAAATCGCTGGTTGCACGCCCCAATTTTATACGCGCACTCTCAATATTTCCACCTGCGGAAGAAACCTGAGCCGTGGAAGCTGCGGCATTTGAACGATACGAACCAATGCTGGCTTCCGCTACATTTACTTGACTTTCGGCAGCGGCTAATTGTGCTTTTGCTTGTTCCAATTTCACCAAGTAATCATTTGTGTTTATGGTGAAAAGGGTGTCTCCTTTTTTCACTTTTTGATTGTCGGTTACATATACTTTATCAATATAACCGCCCACGTGCGGAATGATTGAATTCATATTAGCTTCAATCTGAGCATCATCTGTACTTTCGTGAGAAAGGGAATGAATGTATTTATAACCTCCGTAAACTAAGCCTACAACAACTAATATAGATATGATTATTATAAATTTCTTATTGGTTTTTTTCTTTTGTTCCATTGCAATTAAAAAATTATTGTTGATTGAATTGATTGGTTAAAACTCCTTTTGCTGTAAGCAGTTCGTAATATTTTTGAGTAATGTTTGCTTGTGAATAAGCTAAGTCTATTTTGGACTGAAGTTGCTGCACATCTGCTTCCAACAAATCGTTGGTGTCGGAAAGACCATTGTCGTATTTGTCTTTTACGATTCTGTAATTTTCGATCGCCTGTTCCTCAGATTGAGTGTAAACTTCAAATTTTTTCTGTGAAAGCTCATATTCCTGTTTCGCGTTTTCAACCTGAACCTTTATTTTATCGGAAATCATACTTACTGTATATTCCATTTCCTGCACTTTGCTTTTTGCAAGTTTTACATCACTTTTTGTTTTGAAAAGATTTGAAAGATTATAGGAAACCCCAACCCCAATATTCATTGCATTAGTAATAGTAAGTGCATTGTTGAGATCCAAGGCAATATAACCGCCAACCAATGCTAACGACGGATAATATGCGCTCTTGGCAACCTTTATCTGGTCTTTGGCAGCTTCTTCCTGAAACTGAAGTGCCTCTAAATCATTACGTGCAATTTCAGATGAAATTAAACCCGAAACATTTCCAAAATCAGTATCGATGGTTTCAATTACTGTGTTTTTGGGAAGCTTTAGAGTAACCACTAGTGTGTAGTTTAGAATGCGTTCGTTCTTTTTTGCTTCCTCGAGACTTATTTCAATATTAGACTGTTGAAGTTTCGCTTTTAAAAGATCGTTTCGAGGCAGCAGTCCGTTTTCTTCCATATTTGAAAAATCGGTTACGCGCTGCTGTGCACTCTTCACATTTTCTTCAATAAGTTCAATTGTTTTGTTGGCCTTATATAGGTTTAAATAATCTTGAATAGTTTGTAGTGCTATTTGTTCCTTTTCATTTTTCGCATTGAACTGCGCGGCTTTATATTGATTTTCACCAGCTTTAATAGTGTTTTTCAATTTGAAACCTGAAAAAATAGGCATTGAAACATTGGCCTGCCCCAGCAATAAACTGTTTACATTTGGCTGTGCAGTTTGTCCACCGCCGGCACTGTCTGAAGTTTGTGTCCTTAATTTAACATCTGCGCCCGTCAAATATCTGTACTGACCCGAAATGTCAACATCTGGATATTGCAGGTTTTTAGTAACATTTAATTGGCCTTCTGCATTGGCAACTTTTGTGTCCGCAATTTTCGAAGCATCGCTATTTTGAATGGCCAAATTAACTGCCTCTTCTAAGGTAAGTTGTTTTATTTGTTGGGCCTCCATATTTGCAGTTCCCAAAACTAAAAGGGAAAGCAATAAAAATTTAATCCGCATAAGTAAGTAGCGCTTTAATAGTTTGTTGAATATGTTTTGTAAGGATTGTGTGGACAAATTCATCAAGTGAAATTTCATCCGTAAGATTATGTAATGAAGTATAAAATCTTTTGTTGTAATAAAAATGGAAATAGGTTCCCATAATTGTGGGAACAATAAGTGGAATGTTCACCTTTTTCGAAAAAACCCCTTCTTTTTGTCCGTTTTTCACGAAGGCTTCAATTACTCTATAGTTTTCATCTTTTTGCTGAAGGTACTTTTCAAAATTGATGCTTCTTGAATCTTTGGAATATTCAAAGTTTACAATCTTGTGTGTCCGTCTATTTTTGTGAATACGCATTACTACAAATGCAACTATTTCATCTATTTTTTCTGGATAGCTTATCTCTTTTGAAAGAATTGATTTTAATTGGATTTTAAAATCTGCCATTCTATAACCTAAAAGTGCCTCGAGCATTTTCTCTTTGCTTCCGAAGTAGTAGGAAATCATAGCCACATTAACGTCCGCTTCTTTTGAAATTTGCCTCACGGAAGTTCCGTCAAAACCATTTTCTGCAAAGAGTTTCTCGGCAACCTCTAAAATCTGAATCTGTTTTTCGTTCAATTCCATAAGCGAATATTTAAATTCGGGCACAAAATTAAACAATTGTTTAAATTAAACGTTTGTTTAATTAATTAAATTTTTAAGTTTAACATTTTTTTAAAAATTGAGATAGATTTCTCAATAGGAATTGATTGTTTAGGTACTATTATTTGGTCTTTTTTACATTCTTCAAAACTAAAAAATTCTGTGGATTAATGCCAAGTCCGGAAACTTTTTTATTTACAAAGCGCACTGCCATATCATAAAATAAAGGGACCACCGGAGCTTCTTCCACAATAACAGAATCCATTTTGGTATAAAGAAGCTTACGCTCTTCA
>JBBQQN010000116.1:0-8850 GCA_038215845.1 Flavobacteriales bacterium
GTTAATATGGGTCAAACTTACATTCAAAAAAGTTACTATGCTTAATTATGATAATTGTATATTTACAAGTTATACTACCTGTAAATCCGAAAAAAGGTTATATAAATGTTAAATAAATGTTAATTCTATTTATTTCTCATACGTATATAAATACATCTTACAGTCAATAATAGTGTTTACTTCCGTTTTTTTTTATTAAAGTTTCTGTTAGTTTCGATGAAATGCTTTTAATTTCCGATAAACTATAAATAATTATTTGAGGTTGGTTATTTATTTTTCGAAAATTATCAATATAATTAAAGTCCCTAAGTTACATATTAAATTTTAAATTTAAATATGGGTTTAAAACAAATCCTTAAGTTGCTGCCATAAACTTTTATTAATAGTCAATTCCTCTTCAAAAGTTTTTAAATCGTTTCCTTTCAATTGATTGGATATTTTAGCACGGATGAGATACACCAACGGAACTATTACCAACATTATTGGAAAAAGCCACCAGATTTCCACTTCATCGGCAAACCCAACATCATCATTTATCACATTAAATAGTTGGAAAGTAAACATTCCAATAGGAATTAAAATTACATGGTACCACCAATGCTTACATGTAATAAACCATATTATTAATAATAATAAAGGAATAAATTTACCCATCATAGTCCATACAGATACTCGAACTTCTTGATACCAATTTGCATGATAGGTAAAAAACAAAGTTTCCCAAACTTTGGAAGATGGGAAACTTGTATATGAATAAAAAATATAAGGTGTTGCTGCTATTACTAGCGCAATAATACTACCCGTGACTAGGAATGATGATTTTGCTTTTTTCGATTTGTTGGGGTGTTTGTTCATTTTGTATGCTTTCCGGGGTGCAAGAAGCGAAGGTTCCTAATGAAAAAATTGCTACGATAAATAAGTACTTTACTGCTTTCATAATATAAGTTTTTGTGAGGTTAATAACACTTCAAACTTAGGGCGAAAAAAGAAAAATAATAGAACTATTTTTATTATACATTTATAAGTTTTTTTAAAAATAGATCAGCTCTTAATAATTTTTGCGATTTGGGGGCAAACAATTTAAAGTAACCTATAAACATATATTAACGTGGCAATCTTAGTTCACTGGCATCATTGTTAAGGTTCTACTTCCGTTTATATTTTTTTTTATGATAATTTCCATTGAATTTTTCGGCAACAATCCTTTTACTTTTTCCGGCCACTCTACAAATATGTAATGCCCGCCATCCAAATAGTCCTCTAAGCCTATATCATAAGCTTCTTCGATGTTATTTATTCGGTAAAAATCGAAATGATAAATAAAACCTTTGGCAAGTTCATATTCATTAACTATTGAAAAAGTTGGGCTTCCAGAAAATTCTTTAACGCCCAATTGCTTAAGGATTTCTTTAATTAATGTAGTTTTTCCAACCCCCATATCGGCATAAAACAAAAATATTTTTGAAGTTGCAGAGTCAATAATTTGCTTAGCGATTTTTGGTAAATCTGTTTGGGTATAATTAAACTCCATCTGTTAAAAAAACAATGCGAATATATGGATTTTATCCAAAAAATATATATAAATAGAATAAACGGTAATTTATTTTGGAGTCATTACCACAAATGGAATAATCATTTCCTCCAGCGAAACGCCACCGTGTTGGTAGGTATTTCTATAATAACTTACATAATGATTGTAATTGTTGGGATAGGCAAAAAAGTAATCCCCTTTAGCAAATATGAAGGAACTACTCATATTTATAGTAGGTAAGTGAATTTTCTTTGGATCCTTGGCGGCTAAAACTTCCTTATTCTCATACGTAAGGCTTTTTCCGGTTTTGTACCGTAAATTAAGACTGGTGTTTTTATCACCAATTACCTTTGATGGATTTTTAACATTGATGGTTCCGTGATCGGTAGTAATTATTAGTTTAAAGCCCAATCTTGAAGCCTGTTGGATAATTTCAAGTAAAGGTGAATTTTTGAACCAACTTTGGGTAAGCGATCTGTATGATTTATCATTAGAGGCCAATTCCTTAATAACTTCCATTTCAGTTTTGGAATGGGAAAGCATATCAACAAAATTATATACTACCACCGTTAGGTCTTCTTCTTTATGGCTTTTGAAATTTTCTACTAATTTTCTTCCTTGTTTTAAACTCGAAATTTTATGGTAGCTCCAGTTTAGATTTAAATTTAAACGCTTTAATTGTGCCGCCAAAAACTCTTCTTCCTTCATGTTTTTTCCGCCATCTTCAGTATCGTTCAACCAAAGATCGGGGTGCATTTTTTCCATTTCACTTGGCATAAGCCCAGAAAATATGGCGTTTCTAGCATATTGGGTTGCAGTGGGGAGGATGCTGTAATACATATCTTCGGAAACCTTTTTGTAGCTATTGGACACCACAGGTTCAAAGGCTTTCCACTGGTCAAAACGCAGATTGTCTACTACAATCAATAAAGTAGATTGGCCGGGCTCGATTTCGGGAACTACTTTATCACGAAATAGGGTATGGGACATCGTAGGCGCTTCTTCATTGTTATCGAACCACTCGGGATAATTTTTGTCAATAAATTTAAAAAACTGATTATTGGCTTCATTTTTCTGTGATTCCAATATTTCAAACATTCCCGAATCCTCTATATTTTCAAGCTCCAGTTCCCAATACACCAATTTTTGGTACAGATCTTTCCACTCTTCAATACTGTTGACCATAGATAAGTCCATGGCAATTTTTCGGAATTCCTGCTGATAATTTGAAGTCGTTTTTTCTGAAATTAACCGGGAATGATCCAAGTTTTTCTTTAAACTTAAAAGTATTTGATGCGGGTTTACGGGCTTTATCAAGTAATCAGCAATCTTAGAGCCGATCGCTTCTTCCATGATATATTCTTCTTCACTTTTGGTAATCATTACCACAGGAATGGAAGCTTGATGCTCCTTTATTTCGGCCAAGGTTTCCAATCCAGAAAGGCCGGGCATATTTTCATCCAAAAAAACAATGTCAAAATTCTCCTTTTTTATTTCTTCCAAAGCTTCAGAACCACTTTGGGCGGTAGTAACTTTATAATTTTTATTTTCAAGGAAAAGGATGTGTGGTTTAAGCAAATCTATCTCATCATCTACCCATAGTACTTTTATGTCGCTCATATATGTATATTTGTGTTTATAACTGTTATCGGTTATTTCCGAAAAAATCTCGTTCAAAATTAAACCCGATTTTTCTCAAAAAATTTTTGCACCTACTAATTTAAAGTTAAAGTTTGAAAACGCACTCCAAGCTTAAAATAATAAACGATCCTATCTATGGTTTTATTACCATTCCCGGAACCTTACTTTTCCAACTTATAGAGCATCCTTATTTCCAAAGGCTTCGCAGGGTTTCCCAAATGGGGCTTACGTACCTTGTATTTCCAGGTGCGCACCATACCCGTTTTCACCACGCGCTCGGAGCGCTTTTTTTAATGCAAAAAGCTGTGCAGGGCCTTCGCTTTAAAGGTGTTGAAATTTCTGAAAAAGAAGAAGAAGCCCTTTACATTGCCATACTTTTACATGACATTGGGCACGGTCCTTTTTCGCACGCAATGGAAAAAAGCATCGTTGAAAATGTAAGTCACGAACAAATCTCACTATTTTTTATGGAGGCGCTTAACGCCAAGTTTAACAAGAGATTAACGCTAGCCATAACTATATTCCGCAATCAATACCCTCGAAAATTTCTGCACCAACTTGTTTCCGGTCAGTTGGATATGGACCGCCTGGATTATTTGCGCCGCGATAGTTTTTATACAGGTGTTTCTGATGGAAATATAAATTCGCAGCGAATAATAGCCATGCTCAACATAAAAAGTGATGAGTTGGTAGTGGATTATAAGGGTATTTATTCCGTTGAAAAATTTATAATAGCTCGAAGATTAATGTATTGGCAAGTCTATCTTCATAAAACTGGAGTTGTTGCTGAACAATTATTATTGCGTGTCCTGAAAAGGGCGAAACAGCTGTCTCTCCGGGGGGTGGACCTTCCGGCCAGTGAAGCGCTTTCGTATTTTCTTAAAAACAGTATTTCCATTGATAACTTCACCGAAGAAGTTCTTGAAACGTTTTCGCAGTTGGATGATTCAGATATAGTGGTGGCCATGAAATCTTGGAGCAACCAAGAAGATTTTGTGTTGAAGAATCTTTCAAAAATGATTCTAAACCGGGATCTTTTGAAAATAAAAGTGAAGTCGCAACCTTTTTCACAAGAGAAAATTTCTGAAAAAAGAAGCAAGGTTATGAATAAATATAGCCTTTCCAGCGAAGAGGCGGAGTATTTCGTTTTTGAAGGGGAAATGGAAAATCAAGCCTACAGAATGGACAAAGACACTATAAATCTGGTGACAAAAAATGGAAAAGTTGTAGATGTAGCCATTGCCAGTGACCAACTAAACCTTGAGGCACTCTCAAAAACCGTAGTTAAATATTATCTCTGTTATCCAAAAAACAAATACTAAATCCTTTTTTTCTATTTTTGCAAGAATGAAAACCAATCTCAGAAACACAAACAGTTTAAAAAACACCATGTTTAGGTTGCTCATTTGTTTTTCGGTTCAATATAAAAATCACCACAAATGAAATTTACAGCAGCCCAAATAGCAGGGATTTTAAATGGCACCGTGGAAGGGGATGAAGGAGTAGAGGTATCAAAGCTTTCTAAAATTGAAGAAGGTGGCGAAGGAAGCCTTACTTTTTTGGCAAATCCCAAATACACCCAATATATATATTCAACACAGGCATCTATAACAATTGTAAATAAGGATTTTACTGTTGATAATAAATTGGAAACAACCCTAATAAGGGTTGATAATGCATACAAAGCTTTTTCGCAACTATTGGAATATTACAATCAGGTGAAAATGAATAAAATAGGAATTGAAAAACCTGTCTTCATTTCTGAAAGTGCCGAATACGGCGAAAATATTTATATAGGTGCATTCACATATATAGGCGACAACGTAAAGATCGGTAACGATGTAAAAATATATCCAAATGTATATTTGGGTGATAATGTAAGTATTGGCGATAATACCATAGTTTTTATGGGAGCTAAACTTTATTCTGAAACAGCGGTGGGCAATCACTGTGTTATCCACAGCGGTGTTATACTTGGTGCGGACGGTTTTGGGTTTACTCCCAACGAAGAAGGAGAATACCACAAAGTTCCTCAAACGGGAAATGTGAGCATTGAAGATTATGTAGATATTGGTGCCGGAACAACAATCGATAGGGCAACCTTAGGTTCAACCATTATCAAAAGAGGGGTAAAGCTGGATAACCAAATACAGATTGCGCATAATGTTATTATTGGCGAAAATACGGTTATTGCCGCGCAAACGGGAATAGCAGGCTCCACCAAAATTGGCAAGAATTGCATGATTGGCGGTCAAGTAGGAATTGCGGGGCATATTACCATTGGCGATAATGTTCGTGTTCAGGCCCAGAGCGGTATTGGTAGGAATGTAAAGGACAATGAAACTTTACAGGGTTCCCCGGCATTCAATTATGGCGATTTTAATAAGAGTTATGTACACTTTAAAAATCTCCCCAAAATAATGGATAGGTTTAATATTTTTGAAAAAAAAATTGAAAATGAATGAAAGCATGGTAAAACAGCGCACCATAGCTAAGGATATTTCCCTTACAGGTGTTGGGTTGCATACTGGCAAAGAAGTTACGATTACTTTTAAGCCAGCGCCCGAAAATCATGGCTATACCTTCGTAAGGACAGATTTGGAGGGTCATCCAATTATTGAGGCCGATGCCAATTTTGTAGTAAACACCCAGCGTGGTACCAATCTTGAAAAACGAGGGGTGAGGATTCAAACCTCTGAGCATGTGCTAGCAGCTCTTGTGGGGATGGAGATTGACAATTGCATTATAGAACTTAATGCCTCAGAGCCACCTATTATGGACGGTTCTTCAAAGTTTTTTGTGGAGGCTATTGAAATGGCTGGAATAGTTGAACAAGAAAGCCCTAGGGAAGAATATATTGTTAAGGAAGTTATTTCATATTTAGATGAAGAATCTGGAAGTGAGATAATTGTTATGCCCGCTGATGAGTACCAAATAACCACAATGGTTGATTTTGGAACCAAAGTTTTGGGCACTCAAAACGCTTCCCTTAAAAAAATATCAGATTTTAAGGAAGAAATTTCGGGAGCAAGAACCTTTAGTTTTCTTCACGAAATAGAAATGCTGCTAGAAAATGGATTGATAAAAGGAGGAGACCTTAACAATGCCATTGTTTATGTAGATAAAGAATTGTCGCCCAGCACGATGAATAAATTGCGAACAGCCTTTGGGAAGGATACTATTTCAGTAAAACCCAATGGAATTCTGGACAATTTGACCCTCCACCATCCCAATGAGGCCGCACGGCACAAATTACTCGATGTAATTGGAGATCTTGCTTTGGTAGGAACCCGCATTCGCGGAAAGGTTATTGCGAATAAACCTGGGCATCACGTAAACACACAGTTCGCCAAAAAACTCTCAAAAATAATTAAACTTGAAAGCCGAAATAAAATTCCAAAATTCGATATCAACCAAACTCCCGTTAAGGATGTAAATCAAATTATGGCCATGCTTCCGCATAGACCGCCATTTTTATTGGTAGATAAAATTATGGAGCTATCGGATACTCACGTTGTGGGCCTTAAAAATGTGACCATGAACGAACCGTTTTTTGTGGGCCATTTTCCCGGGGCACCGGTTATGCCAGGGGTTTTGATTGTTGAAGCAATGGCACAGACAGGTGGTATTTTGGCACTTAGTACAGTTCCCGATCCTGAAAACTACCTTACTTTTTTTATGAAAATAAACAATGTAAAGTTCAAACAACAGGTAAATCCCGGAGACACCCTAATATTCAAACTCGAACTTATGTCTCCCATCCGCCGCGGAATTGTACACATGAGCGGGAACGCTTATGCAAATGATAGATTGGTTACTGAAGCCGAATTAATGGCTCAAATGGTCAAAACAAAGAATATATAGAAGAACTGAGCGTTTTTCACTAAAATAAAAGAAACAGAAATGAACCAACCACTTGCATATGTACATCCCGGCGCAAAAATCGCCAAAAATGTGGTTATAGAGCCTTTTACAACTATTCATAATAATGTAATAATTGGGGAAGGAACTTGGATTGGCAGCAACGTAACCATTATGGAAGGGGCACGTATTGGGAAAAATTGTAACATTTTTCCGGGTGCTGTTATTTCCGCTGTGCCACAGGATCTAAAGTTTAAGGATGAAGATACAACTGCCGAAATTGGAGATGGAACCACTATTCGCGAATATGTTACAATAAACAGAGGAACAATAGACCGCGGAAAAACCGTAATAGGAAAAAATTGTTGGATAATGGCTTATTGCCACATTGCTCACGATTGTATCGTTGGCAATAATTGTATTTTTAGCAATAACAGTACGTTGGCTGGACATGTAACCGTAGGTGATTATGTAATTTTGGCGGGAATGACAGCTGTACACCAATTTTGTATGATTGGCAATCATGCCTTTGTTACCGGCGGCTCATTGGTTCGGAAAGATGTACCTCCTTTTGTTAAGGCGGCGCGGGAACCCCTAAGTTATGTGGGTATTAATTCAATTGGTTTACGGAGGAGAGGTTTCTCCTCGGATAAGATTACGGAAATACAAAATATTTACAGACTGCTTTATCAAAAAAACTATAACACTTCACAGGCTTCAGAAATAATAGAAGCCGAAATGCAAGCAACCCCAGAACGCGATGAAATATTACAATTCATCAAAAATTCACAAAGAGGAATTATGAAAGGGTATTTCAATTCAAATTAATAAATTACAATCCTGAATTTTCAGTATAAAATCTAACAACAAAAATTAAAAATGGCTTCATCTTCAGACATCCGAAAAGGACTTTGCATCCACTATAACAACGATATTTATAAAATTATTGAATTTTTACACGTAAAACCAGGGAAGGGCCCTGCTTTTGTTCGTACCAAACTTAAAAGCGTAACTACCGGAAAAGTGATAGACAATACTTTTTCCGCCGGTCACAAAATTGACGATGTGCGCGTTGAAACCAATAAGTTTCAATATTTATATAATGAAGGCGATATATATAACTTCATGAATACGGAAGATTATACCCAGATCCGTTTGATGAAAGACTTGCTGGATACCCCAGAATTGATGAAAGAAGGTGAAGTGGTAACGGTGCTTATAAACACAGAGGACAATTCACCGCTTTCAGTTGAAATGCCTGCTCACGTAATTCTTGAAGTTACTTCAACAGAACCGGGCGTAAAAGGAAACACCGCAACCAACGCAACGAAATTGGCAACGGTAGAGACTGGTGCCGAAGTAAACGTTCCACTTTTTATAAATGAAGGGGATAAAATTCGAATTGATACCGAAAAAGGACAGTATCAGGAAAGGATAAAAGAATAAATTTGGAACTTCCAAAATCACATCTATAAATCAATCACGTGAAATTTCCCTCCCCGCAAAATCTTGAAAGTATCGCTTTGATAATTGGTGCCGATTATATCGGAAATCCTGATTTTACAGTCTTGGGGATGAATGAAATTCATGTGGTGCAACCCGGAGATATTGTATTTGTAGATCATCCCAAATATTACGACAAAGCCCTTCAATCAAAGGCTACCGTTATTCTTATAAATAAAGAAGTGGATTGCCCTCCCGGGAAGGCACTTTTAATTTCGGAGGATCCTTTTCGGGATTTTAATAAACTTACCCATTATTTCAAACCTTTCAATACTTCAAATAGCGCCATTTCCGAAACCGCTAGCATAGGAAAA
>JBBQQN010000117.1:0-8780 GCA_038215845.1 Flavobacteriales bacterium
AAATTCAAGAGCATACTTGAGTCGTTTCAATTTCAGCGGAAGTGAACAAAACAAAAAAGTTTCAATGCGTTCTGGAGGGGAACGCAACCGCCTTCACCTTGCCATGACCTTAAAGGAAGAAGGAAACGTATTGTTGCTTGATGAGCCCACGAACGATTTAGATGTAAACACCCTTCGTGCCTTGGAAGAAGGTTTGGAAAACTTCGCTGGCTGTGCGGTGGTCATAAGTCACGACCGTTGGTTTTTGGACAGGGTTTGTACGCATATTCTCGCTTTTGAAGGAAACAGTGAAGTGTATTATTTTGAAGGCGGTTTTAGCGAATACGAAGAAAACAAAAAGAAACGTTTGGGTGGCGATTTGATGCCGAAGCGAATTAAATACAAAAAACTGATACGATAAGCTATGTGGAAAAACATTATTATACTGGGATTACTGATTACGATTACTTCTTGCGGAAGCAAAAAAACCGCGATGGAAGCTTCCAATAATTCCGAAGAAGTGGTTTTGGGAAAAAATGAGGCCTTGGCCTATAAAAGTCTGGGAAACGACATGGGGACTATTTCGCTTCAATTGTTTGAAAACAATACATTTAAATTCGACTTTAAAAGCATTCCACAACCAGGAACTGCCGAAAAACCTGTAAAAATTTCAGAAAAAGGAACTTATATTTCTGAGGGAAATTGGAAAACGCTCACTTTTAAAAATCCCAAATTTTCACTTAACGCTATTTTCGATACAGACTATGCCGCGGGAACGGATTTTAAAGTTATCGATAATGAAAATGTAAAATTGAATACCACAAAGAAATCACTTTCCATTTGGGGTATTTTATGTGAAAAAGAGTAATTTTTTTTCAGGTCGAGCCCTTCGGCATCGCTCAGGATAAACTAAAGTCGAGAACTGCATATAGTTCTCGACTGCGCTCGAACTGATATTTTATCTTCTAATAATTACCTTCTTGGTTTCGGATTGTTTTCCACTATTTACTTTCACAAAATAAATACCTGCAGCAATTCCATCGGTCTGTACGGTTATATTTTTCGAAGAACCAAAATTGCCATTAAAAATTTCTTTTATCAATTTTCCCGAAATATCATAAAATTGAATATTTCCTTCCGAAGTTAAATTTTGACTTATCGTAAATTCCGAAGTCGCCGGATTTGGATAAATTGAAATAGAATTTGAAGCCCATTCATTTTCATCAACCCCCAAAATATCGCTCACATCGTAACTGTGCATAGATCTTCCAAAGGTTCCGGCATATAATGTTTTGGTTGGCTCGTGGAATTTTAGGTCCATTGTAATGGTTAACGGAAGATTGTTTCCCAATATATCCCAACTCGCGCCATCATTTTTTGAGTACCAAACGTTTAAATCTGTTGCTACAAAAAGTATATTTTCAGCTGGATACGTAATAATATCATTCACCGGAATACTCGGCAGATTGGATGAAATATCTATCCAATTTTGTCCGCCATCTAGAGTTTTAAAAACGTGTGGCGTATAATCCAGATTCTTAAAACCTGAAACGGTAACATAGGCTATCATATCGTCCGTAGGAACCATGGCAATTGAGGTTATATATTGATCCGGTAGGCCATCGCTAACATTGCTCCAAGTAGTTCCCCCGTTAAAAGTTACATTCACATTTCCATCATCGCTACCTGTATAAATTACATCCAAATTGTTATAGGAGGCGGCAATTGCGGTAAGTGTTCCATAGGCGAGAGAACCACTGGGATGAAGTCCATCGGTTAAATCTGGACTAATGGCATTCCAGGAAACAGCTCGGGTAGATTTGTAAAGTCTGTTGGCACCATAAAACATAGTAGCTGGATCAAAGGGCGATAAAATTACGGGCGTATTCCAGTTTACACGGTCGCTTCCGCTGATGCCATTGGTACCATTTTGAAATGAATTGCCTCCATTTGTGGACCGCTGCAGATTTCCGTATTGCGATTCGCCGTATACAAAACTATTATCACTTGGGTCTACATTTACATGAAAACCATCCCCGCCAATAATGGCGTTCCAGTCGTTTGTACTTCCTGTAATAGTTCTTATAGTGTTGTTGTCCTGAGTCCCGCCATACAGTCTTTCCGGCTGGAGATAATCCACTTCAATATTATAGAATTGGGTAATGGGAAGGTTTAAAAACTTGGTCCAGGTATTTCCACCATTTTCAGAAATATAGGCCCCGCCATCGTTTCCTGATAGCATAAAACTACTGTTGGTTTTAGAAAAATCCAGTGCATGATGATCTACGTGCATTCCATTTAAAGTCTGCCAAGAACCGCCGCTGTTGGTCGATTTGGCAACTTCAAAACCTATAACATACACTTCGCTTGAGTTTGTGGGATTTACGCGTACATTTCCAAAATACCAACCAAAACTGGCGTCTATTCCGCTTAAAGCTCCGGGAGGAGTTACAAGTGTCCAGTTATTGCCATTGTCTGTAGATTTGTATAGACCATTGAATTCATTGGTTATTTCATTGGTAGTAAAACGTGCATAGATAGTAGCAGGATCAGATTCAGAAACGGCTATACCTATTCTTCCGGTTTGAAGATTTGGAGCAGGAAGACCGTTTGCCACACCAAGTTCTGTCCATGTATTTCCCCCATCCATAGATCGGTGTATTGCCGAAGTAACTCCGCCATAGTCGCGCTGCCAAGGCTTGCGTGTACGTTCCCACATGGCGGCATAAATAATATTGGTATTTGTTGTATTCATGGCCACATCAATGGCTGCGGTAGAATCTGTTACGAAAAGAACCTGTTCCCAATTAGTTCCCCCGTTTGTGGTACGATAAATTCCCCTTTCAATATTTTTTCCGTACAATTTTCCTGTAGCGGCCGCAAAAACCCTGTCCGGATTTGTGGGGTCAACCACGATGCGCCCTATGTGATTGCTTTCAGCTAAACCTATATTTGTCCATGTATCGCCGGCATCATCACTTCTATAAATTCCATCGCCAAAATATGCCCCGTCTGTTGCACTTCCGTTAGCTTCTCCTGTTCCGGCATAAATTATTTGTGGGTTTGATGGAGCAATAGCAATGTCGCCTATGGAAGGTTTGGTAACTTCATCAAAAATGGGTGTCCAGTTCACGCCTTTGTCATAGGATCTAAAGATTCCTCCACTTGCAGTGGCAACGTAAAGGTGGTCGTCATTATCTGGAGCAATGGCAACATCTGTAACTCTTCCTCCGGTATTTAAAGGACCTTTTAAAGTCCAATCCCCGCCCTGTTTTGAAGTCCTGTTTGATAGAATTTCTTTTGATTGTTGAACAGCTTTTTTCATGGCTTGTTCATTTATATAATTGTCCGGATAGGCCCGTTGTTGGTACATCCATTCGGCAGGATATTCGTTTTTTCCGGTTTCTTTTTCTTTATCTTCTTTATGTCTGTTATTACAGCCTAAAATAAATAATGCCGAAAATAGAAGCAGAAATGAAAATAGGGTGTTGAATTTGTAGTTTTTCATCATGGGCGGGTTTAATTTTAATATGGAAAAAGGATTGGGTTTCATTAATGAAATTTGCCTAACCCCCTCATCGTAAATGTCGTAATTATTTTTTTGGATACCAATCCAACTGTGTTACTTTAATATCTGGATTTCCTGCTTCAACAAGGGATTTGAATTTGGCAACATCACTTAAACCCTCGGTACCGCGATAATGATATGGGTAAACGGTTTTCGGCTTAAATGCCAAAACAGCTTCGGCGGCTTTTTCAACCGGCATGGTATAGGGAAGGTTCATGCATACAAATGCTATGTCGATATTTTTGAGGTTTCGCATTTCCGGGATGTCTTCGGTATCTCCCGAAATATAGACCCGTTTTGCATTCTTTTCCAATACATAACCATTTCCTCTGCCTTTGGTGTGAAACTGAAGTGCTTCCTTGCGCAAATTATACATTGGGATGGCTTCAATATTTATTCCAAGGCTTTCTTTTGATTCCCCGTTATTGATAATTTCGGTCTTCTTTTTTAAAATTTCGGATAATTTATCCGCGACAGCTTTTGGGGCCAATATTTTGGTGTTTTCCCCAGCCAAAGCTTCCAATGTTGGTATGTCCATATGGTCTTGGTGAATATCAGTTACCAAAATTAAATCGGGGGCAGTATATCCAGTAAAGGCGTCCTTCCCGCCCACGGGATCAACAAAAATAGTGGTGCCATCCCACTGAAGGACCATAGAGGCATGTTCAATTGGATTGATGGTAAAACCTGTTTCCTGTGCAGCTTCCCCGCCATCCAGGTCTTCCAACGGCGGATCGGTTATGGCATTTGAATCTTTAATTTCTTTATTGTTTTTGCAGCCGGTAACGGCTAAAGTTAGGATAAGGATATAAAATATCGATTTCATGTTTTAAATTTTTAAATGAATATACCAAGAATCCCTTAAAAAGGGAGTTGGTTTCTCAAAAAATTGTCAAGTATTTTTAAAGATTTTAAGAAAATCTGATCTTCTGTTTCTGGAAACTGGCACTGAATGAGCGTTACTCATAATTAGTGAGCCTTCGTTAAGATATTTTTTTATATGGTTGAGGTTTATAAGATGTGATTTGTGCACCAAAAAAAAGTCATTGTTTTTGAGTAGCTTATTGAAGTGCCCAATACTGTTGGAACTAAGTATGGGTTTTCGTGTTTCAAAATGTATTTTGGTATATCCTTCGGTACCTTCACAGTGGATTATTGAATCTGTTTTTACAAATTCAAGGCCTTCTTGACTTGGGATAACCATTTTTCTATCAAGAAAAGATTGAACACCCAAATTTTCGATAAGCAATTTATTTTTCTCTAAAGCAGTTTTTGCTTCAATATTCTTAATAGCCTTAAGTACTGTAGCCATAAGGGCTTGATTATCCACTGGCTTTACGAGATAGCCAATTGCGCAATGGTTGAGCGCATCTACGGCATAACTGTCAAAAGCGGTTACAAATATTATTTCAAAAGCTGGATTTGGAATTTTTGCGAGTAGATCGAACCCGCTCATTTCGGGCATGGCCACATCCAAAAAAACCAGTTGGGGCTGTAGCTTCTCAATCAAAGAAAGGCCTTCGGCTGGATTTTGGGTTTCGCCAATTACTATAACATTGGTGCAAAAACGTTCCAATTTGTTTTTTAAAATGGCTGATGCCTTTGGTTCATCATCTATAAGTAGGGCGGTTATGTTCATGGTAGGGGTGGTTGTGTAAAAATTAAAGTTACTTTGGTTCCGGTTTTACTTGAACCCATACTAAGATCTTCCATAGTATGGGTAACATTCCATTCGTTGCTGAATTGAAGTAATTCCAATCGTTCTTTTAAAACCGAACCAGAATGGGAAGTAAAACTGCTTTTTGAAGTTTTATAAATTTCCTCGGCTTTAAGGAATCCAATTCCATCGTCTTCAATGATTATTTCAAAGGAAAATTCATTTATATATTTAAACGAAATGATTACTGAGCCCTTTTCTTTTTTGTGAAATAGCCCGTGGTTGATGGCGTTTTCAACTATGGGTTGCAACATCATGGCGGGAAGGGTTTGTTCCTCTATGTCAATTTTTGGATCCACAATTATTTCATAATTTATTTTATCCTCAAACCGAAGTTTTTCAATTTCCAGATAGTTTTTCAGTAGGTTTATTTCTTCTTCAATGGTTATATTTTGCCTTCTGGAATACTCAAAGAACAAACGGATGAGCTTTGAAAATTTTACAAGATAGTCTTCAGATATTTCAACTTCATTACGTTGAATGTAATACTGAATGGCATTTAGGGAATTGTGTACAAAATGTGGGTTCATTTGGCTTCGGAGTGCTTTCAGTTCACTTTGGTGCAACCTTTTTTGATAGTCCAATTGTTCTTCAAATTGTTCTTTTAGGATCTTATTTTTTCGCCTGATAAAAATTCCAAACAGGAAAACCACTGTTATTACAATGGCAACTCCCGAAAGGGCGAGCGCAATAAAAATGATATCTATTTTTTCTGTGGACATAAAAACGCAATGGCAAAACAGCCGTATAAAAATATGTTGAGGACCATCATTATAAACTGATAGTTTATGCGGTCAAAATCTTTAAATCCCTGCAAAAATTGAACGGGCAGTAGTCCAATATAAAATATCAATAAGCCCGTGGCGATCCAAAAGGGCTGAAGTTTAAGAAAATCAACAACTTCCTTTTTTTCGAGAAGCGATCTATAATACAAGGATGTTAAGAAAAGTATAAGCAAAGTGCCCATATATAGGGTTATATGTAACATTTCGTTTACAAATGATTCCAGAGATATGCTTATTCCTACTGAAATAAAATAGATTCCAAGTATCCAATAAAATACTTTTTTATATTTCAATATGGCGTAGAACCAATAAAAGAAAAACAGAAAGCTCACAATAATGTAAATATTATAAATATAGGAATTACCAAGACTAGTATACATCCGGCTAAGATTAGCAGCTATTTCAACAACAGCCACAAAAATCATAAAGTGCAGAAAATAGCGTTGGGACGAATGTTTATTTTCATTCCACTTGGCAATAGCAGCCAAAAGCGCCGCGCCTTGGGCTGTATAGAGTATTATTTTTAAGAATAGAATCATGTTTATTTTTTTCTTATCCGCCAGCACCATATGTTCCGTTACCAGAATCGCCCATATTTAAAGGTTTTATACCGTTTGTGTCTTTATTATTGGCACCATTGTCTTCTATATATCCACGAATTATAGGATTGGTTTCAAAATGGGTAGGCACAAAAAATACAGTTGTCCGAGGTATGGAGTCTGTTATAATCTTCGTAGTTCCATCAGGAATCCGTTTAGAAGCTAAATATACCCTAAGCCCACTAAGGGTAAAACCTTTGATTATAGACTCTTTTTTTGCAAAGCAAATGTATTGTTCGATTTCTTCTATACTAAACCAGATTTCACGGTTGTCTTCTCCCGATCCGGGATAGTTTTCTGAAAGCCCTGCATTGATAAATAAATGTTGGTTTGCAGTATAATCTGTTTGCATTGTAGTTGCTTTGGCCTCAGAGATAGCTCCTGAAGGTTCCGAACAATCTTTTAGGCAACTGCAGGAAGTAATTGCACCTCCAATTAAAAAGAGCAATAATGTTTTTTGAATAATTGATTTCATAATGATTTTTTAAATTGGTTAGTAGTTGAGTATGAAAGATACCATTTTTGATCTTAAACCCTTAAGGGAGAGGGGCAAATTGGGGTATTTGCCCCTTCAATGGTATTTTTTTGAATTATTCTTGATTTTATTCTTTGTAAAGAGGCAATTTTGAGTAGATCGCTATTGCCTTTTGTAAATTAGCTTTAAGGTTTTTTAATTGATACAGCTAAAAAATTCAAGTAACCTTACTTCATTATTGTTAACAGTAACAGTAATATTACCAGTACTTGGCATGGACTGAAACCATCCCGATTGATTTACAATTTCAACTGTATAAGTGCCATTACTTAATCCGGAAAAGAAGATGTTTCCATTGGTATCTGTAGTTTCTGTACGAATTATTGTGTTTGTTGCGTCTTTTAAATTAAAAACCCAATTGTTCCCTAAGGTATCTATTCCATTCTCAAATACATTATTACAATTCTCTTCAAGAATATTTAAAATGCTTATTACATTATTTATGCAACATCCACTTTCATTATTGGAAAGTGATTGAGTTCCATTTGTTGCAGTTAAGTTCCCGACCAATGAAAACCCTAAGACGGTTGCATTGGTATTAACCAGATAGCCTCGTAAACTATAACTTCCCATTGTTAGACATAAGTTTGCGGCATTCCAGTTTTGAATTGAGGATACAGACCAAATATAGGTTGGACTGGTATCTAAAACAGAGTTGTCAGAGTTATCAATCAACTCAAAATACACTTGATCGTCTCCTTTTAAAGTAAAGTTGTAATCTATACATGTATTTTCTAAGACACAGAAAGGTCTTTCAAAAACATAGGGAACACGATCGCCATTACTATTATTAGCATTGTTGCAGGCAAAAGTGTTTGTAGTACCTAAATCCATAGGAGCTAATGTTGTTGAACCTGTTTGGTTTACCCACGAATCTGGTCCACTACCGCCATAGTTGATTACATAAGCATTGCCGTTTATTGTAGAAGCTAAAGGATCTGAGCATGATATTAAAGGCGGATTATTGATAACTCTCCAAAAAGGATCTTTCACACCGCTGCCTGGTAAAATTCCATTGCCATCTATATCAATCCCAGTAGAAAGGTTTAATTCCGATTGCAAAACGCAACCTTTAGGTATAAATTTAATATTGCTACAACATTCATCTTCACTACAAGCCATAAAGCCAAAAAGCAATACCAAGCTTAACATTATCAATTTCAAATTTTCATCTTTTTTTATTAAATATGTATTTTTCATGATTTCTAAATTTTAATGATTTTTAAATAAAGGGTGGCATATAACTAATTCAACACTTTTGCTTAACACTTAAAGAATTAAAGTGCCACCCTTTATGATTTATTGATTATTGGCAGATAACCTTCATTTCGGTTCTGCGGTTTAACTGGTGTTGCGTTTCTGTACACGGTACATTATCCGCACATTCGTTGAGTAGTTGGGTTTCTCCATAACCTACTCCTGAGAGTCTGCTTCGGTCTATTCCTTGTGATACCATATAATCTATGGCAGCATTGGCGCGATTTTGAGACAGCGTTTGGTTATAACTGTTCGAAGCGCGAGAATCCGTGTGTGAAGAAACTTCCACTTTAATAGTTGGATTATCAGTCATAAACAGGACTAATCTATTTAGCTCTGG